>NZ_CP047897.1:2107500-2337500 GCF_009913235.1 Nibribacter ruber
CTTTTCTTCCAAGACTTGAAAGGTGAGTTTAAGGTCGGATTTGGCATTGTCTTGCGGGGTAGAAGTGGTTTCTACCTTTTCCTGCTTTTTAGGGCTCGGCTGTCCGCAACTCACCGTCCAGACCGAAAAGAAACAACCCAAGAAACCAATCCAATACTTTGCCATGCCGTCTATCTTTTAGGGGAAGAAAAGGTAAAACTAGAAATCCGTTTTTGGCCTGTTTCTCAGAAACCAAGCCAAAAACGGACCATTACAAAATCAAATTACTGACTACTCACTATCAAGTCTATAACTTAGAAACGCCGCCGGAGACAACAAATTTCATGACTTCACTGCTTGGCATCTCCAGGTAGGTCACATTCTCACGGGGCACTAAGAATAATTCACCTGAGAAGTTGTAAGAGTGCGGAAAGTACACGGCCACTTTGTCGGGTAGATGCAAAGCGTCCATGGACGTCTGCGTGATAAAGCCCATCTTCAAGACATCCTGAAACTGCGTCATCTTCACCAGAACCGGCTGATTGAATTTCTGGTTCTCGCCTACAAAGGCATCAAACAAGTCTTTGAGCGAAGAGTAAATCATGCTCACCAGCGGCAAGCGGTTCATGATGCGCTCGGTGAGCACAAAGAAGGGCTTCACCAAAAAAGACGAACCAATGAACCCCACCAAGGTGATCAGGAAAATCATGATGAGCAGGCCCAACCCGGGGTAGTAAAGCAGAAACAGATTGTCCAGCCAGTTCACAATGGCTACAATGATGTAGATGGTGAGGCTGATGGGCGCTATAATCAGGAACCCGTTAAGGAAGTATTTGAAGAATTTTTTCATGCTATAGGAAAGGTAAAGAAAAAGCCCCGACGAGGCGGGGCTTAAAAATAAGGATAATCTGCTATATTGTTTCTTTCTTATACTGCTACCGGCTCTTGCGCTTGAATAGCCTCCTTCACCTGCTGCATCAACCACATAGGCGTAGACGTGGCTCCGCAAATTCCCACCGAAGCGGCATTCTTAAACCAGTCCGGGTCCAGTTCCTGCGCGTTCTCCACAAAATAGCTCTGCGGATTCACGCGCTGGCAGACGGCGTACAAGGCTTTGCCGTTGGAGCTTTTCTTTCCGCTCACAAAGATGACCACGTCATGCAATTGGGCAAACTTCTGCAGTTGCGGTTCGCGGTTAGAAACCTGGCGGCAGATGCTGTCATTGGCGTCCAAAGACTCTACGGGCACCCCAGCCGCCTGGGCTGCGGCCACGCGCTGCTCAATCAGCTCCTTCATGTGGTAAAAGCCCTTGGTGCTCTTGGTGGTCTGGCTGAACAAGGTGATAGGACGGCTATAATCCAGTTGGTCCAGGTCCTCTTCGGTGGTGATGACGATGGCCTCGTTGCCTGTCTGGCCGGCTAGACCAATCACCTCGGCATGACCTTGCTGTCCGTAAAGCACAATCTGGCCATTCATGGCCTTGTTGGAGTCGTAGGCGTGCTTGACGCGGTTTTGCAACTTAAGCACCACCGGGCAAGAGGCATCAATCAGCTCCAGGTTGTTCTGCAGGGCGGTCTGATACGTTTCTGGCGGTTCGCCGTGGGCCCTAATCAAGACTTTACAGTCCCGCAGTTCTTTGAGCTGGTCACGGTCAATGATGCGCAGGCCTTTGTTGTACAAACGCTGTACCTCCATGCTGTTGTGCACAATGTCGCCTAAACAATAGAGTTCGGTTACTTCCTCCAGTTCGTCCTCTGCCATCTGTATGGCAAACTCCACCCCAAAGCAATAGCCTGAATTCTGATCTATGGTTACGTTCATTTTTTTACAGTAAACAGTTAGCAGTAAATAGTTAACAGTAATCTACTTACTATAGCCTATATGCTTGTTTTCTACTTTGAATAACCTGCGCACCTCTCAGATAATTCCTATTTCATTAATTTAATACAGCTCAAACACGTTATACGTCTTTGCTTAGTTCTAAACCAAGAATTTTCACTGATAACTACTTACTGATCACTGCTCACTGTCAAGTGTGCCAGTTTGGAGTCTACCAAGCGCATGACAAATTCTACCTGCTCATCAATGGTGATGTGCGAGGTATCCAATAGATGAGCGTCCTCGGCCTGACGTAGAGGACTGTCCTCACGGGTTGAATCAATGTGGTCGCGCTTCTGCAAGTTTTCCACTATCTCGTCAAACGGCACCAGCTGGTCTTTCTCAAAAAGCTCCTCCTGACGGCGCTTGGCGCGGGTCTCCACATCAGCAGTCATGAAGACTTTCACCTCGGCGTCTGGGAATACCACGGTGCCAATATCACGGCCGTCCATGACCACGCCGCGGCGCTTGCCCATTTTCTGTTGTTCGGCTACCATGGCGCGGCGCACGGCCGGTATCACGCTCACCTCGCTCACCATGTTAGACACGTACATGGTCCTGATCTCATCCTCCACGTTGAGGCCGTTCAAGAAGACCTCGTTGCGGTGCGTTTTGGGGTTCCGATGGAAGGTGACCTCAATATGAGCCAGGGCATCCTGCACTTTTTTGGGGTTGGTGAGGTCAATGTAATGCTCCAGAAAATAAAGCGTTACCGCCCGGTACATGGCCCCGGTGTCAATGTAGGCATAGCCCAGTTCTTTCGCCACCTGCTTAGCGGTGGTGCTTTTACCGCAGGAAGAGTGCCCGTCCAGGGCTACTACAATCTTCTTCATACCAGTGCCTTGTGTACTATAAAAAGGAATTAACAATCTTTGGTGGGGCAGGGAATGGCCTTGCCCGCGCGTTGATGGCGCTGGTAGCTTTTTGTTTTCTTACTCAGGGACGTCTTGCGCGTGCAGGCAGGCGTTACCGCTCCCAGCAACAGGCACCAGACTAAACCAAGGGAAAATATCTTTTTCAAAACCATTAACTTTGAGTGCAAAGATACACGTTAAAGCCAGAACCACCGTACCCAACATTTTTTTGATGCGGTCGATTTTGGCTAGTTTTTCCTAAAACTCCTCTAAACTGAAGGCTATGAGTACACGTCGTTTTTTCAAGGTAAGCGGGCAAATTGTAGATGTGTTACGTCAGGAAATCTACCCAGGCACCCTGGAAATCATGGACGGCACCATCACAGCCATTACCCGCGAACCCGTCTCTGAAACGCACTACATACTACCTGGGTTCATAGACGCCCACGTGCACGTAGAGAGTTCCATGCTGGTGCCTTCTGAGTTTGCGCGCCTGGCCGTTCCGCACGGCACCGTGGCCACCGTCTCTGACCCGCATGAGATTGGCAACGTACTGGGCCTCAAAGGCGTGGAGTACATGCTGGACAACGGCAAGAAAGTGCCTTTCAAGTTTTTCTTCGGGGCGCCGTCCTGCGTGCCGGCCACTCCGTTTGAGACCGCCGGCGCAGAGATAACGCCCGAAGACATAGAGGAATTGTTCCTTCGCCCTGAGGTGAAGTACTTGGCCGAGATGATGAACTGGCCCGGTGTTTTGAACGGCGATGACCTGGTGATGCAGAAAATAACGCTGGCCCAGAAGTTTGACAAACAGGTAGACGGTCACGCGCCCGGCCTGCGCGGCGAACAAGCCGCCGCCTACGCCGCCGCCGGTATGACCACCGACCATGAGTGCTTCACCGCCGAGGAGGCTTTGGACAAACTGGCCGTGGGCATGAAGATTCTCATACGCGAAGGAAGCGCCGCCAAGAACTTTGAAGCCCTCATCCCGCTTCTCAAAGACCACAGTACCCGCATCATGTTCTGCTCAGATGACAAGCACCCAGACAACCTGGTGGAAGGCCACATCAATGAGTTAGTGAAACGCGCCTTGGCCCATGGGCATGAGCTGTTCCATGTCTTGCAAGCCGCCTGCGTGAACCCTGTTAAGCATTACAAATTGGAAGTTGGTCTGCTCCAAGAGAAAGACCCCGCTGATTTTATCATCGTCGATAATCTGGAGGATTTCACTATTCAGCAGACGTACATCAATGGGCAGTTGGTAGCTGAGAACGGGAAGACTAAGATTGAATTCACGCCCAGCGAGATCATCAACAACTTCCACGCAGAGGCAAAAACGGTTGAGCAGTTCAGACTTCCTGCGCAACAGGCGACTAAGGTGAAAGTCATTGAGCCGTATGACGGGCAGTTGATTACCGGTCTGCTCACCGCCGAGGCGAGGATTGAGAACGGCAACATTGTCTCTGATGTACAAAACGATGTGCTCAAGATGACCGTCGTAAACCGCTATGAAAATGCCGAGCCGGCCATTGCCTTCATCAAGAACTTCGGGCTGAAACAGGGGGCTATTGCGTCTAGTGTAGGGCATGACTCGCATAACATTATTGCGGTGGGTTGTGATGATGAGAGCCTGTGCCGCGCCGTAAACCTGGTCATTGAGGCCAAAGGCGGAATTTCGGCAGTTTCTCAGGAATTAGAGGAAATCCTGCCGTTGCCGGTGGCGGGCATCATGAGTGCAGAGGACGGGTTTTGGGTGGCCGAGCAGTACGCCAAGCTGGACAGAATCGCTAAGGAGATGGGCAGCACCTTGAACTCTCCTTACATGACCTTGAGCTTTATGGCCCTGTTGGTGATTCCGGCGCTCAAACTTAGCGACAAAGGCTTGTTTGACGGACAGAAGTTTGCCTTTGTAGACGTTCTGGAGGCACAATAACCTTAGAAGACAACTATTCCTGCCCTAGGCAGTACGCTAAAGGAGGGCTGGTATACTATCAGCTCTTTTTTAGTGTCTAACAGGTACAGGATTGGTCACAGAGATTCTCCTTTTTGTAGTGGGCGTTTTGGTCAGCGCGTTCGGGACCCTTATTGGGTTTGGGGGCGGCGTGTTTCTGGTACCTATCCTCATCATTTTCTTCCAGTTTCCCATTGAAGTGGCCATTGGCAGCGCCATGTGCGCCTTGTTGCCGGCGGCGCTCATCTCCTCCATCTTCAATTATCGCGAAAAAAACATAGACTACGTGGTGGCCTCGCTCATTCAGCCGTTTGCCATGCTGGGCACGGTGCTGGGTGCATTTCTGGTGGCCTATATGCCCGTGCTGCTCATGCAGATGCTGTTCGCGCTTTTTGTGTCTGTGACGGGGGTGTACATGCTGGTGTCACATGCGCAGGCCAAAATCAGAAAGCAAGGCATGCTCTACCGCATCAACCGCATGCCCACCTCCTTCATCAGGAGAAATAAGACCAAGCACCTGGCCTATAGATTGAACGGAAGCCTGGTGTCTTTCTTCGGGTTGTGCACGGGCACGGTGGCGGGGTTGTTTGGGATTGGCGGCGGATTTCTGCAGACGCCCCTCATGATCAAGGTCTTCAAGATTCCCAGCCAGATTGCCATCTCCACTTCTTTATTTCTGCTCATCATCACCAGCCTCACGGGCATCTCGTCGCATTACTGGCTGGGCAACGTGGACTGGGTCAAGAGTGCACCTTTGATGCTGGCCTTTGCCGTGGGGGCGGTGCTGGGCCGCATGTTAAGGAAACAAAACCGATTGCAACACCCAGAGCGCATGATTGGCATAGGCCTGTTGCTGGCGGGCGCCAGCGTGGTCATCCATATCTTCCTCAAATACGATTTCAACTGGTAAGCCGCCAGACTACTTTAGCCGAAGCTCTGGGAAGTGCTGATTCAGGAGTTCTTCTACCTTCTCGGTGGTCAGGGGTTTGGTGAGGTAGGTGATGTTGCTGGCCGCGGCGCGTTCCGTGTCCTGCTTGTGCTCTGAGGTAGTGAGCAGCGCCAGCACAATGTCTGCCCTGAAGGCGGGGTCCAGCTTCTCAAACATCTGCAGAAACTCAAAGCCGTCCATCACGGGCATGTTGATGTCCAGCAAGATCAAGGACGGTTTCACGTACTCAGCCGAAGAGGCGTCTACAATACCCTGACTGATGGCATACAGGTAGTCAAAGGCCTGCTTCCCGTTCCTGAACTCTCGTATCTGGTCTGCAATCTCTAAACGTGACAGCAGGCGGTTGTTCAGGAAATTGTTGGTGTCGTCATCGTCTATGAGCAGAATGCCTTGTAGTTTTTTCATACCCGTGCGGTGGTTTCTGGTGAGGTTGTTTGGGGGAAGAAAAGGAGGAACGTGGTGCCTTCACCCAACGCGCTCTTCACTTCTATTTTGCCGCGGTTGTTGTCCATGATCCGCTTGATGATGTATAAGCCAATGCCGCTGCCCTCTACGTGGTCATGGAACCGCCGGAAGAGCGAAAAGATTTTACCCTCATACTGCGAGGTCTCCATGCCCAGGCCGTTGTCCTGCACTTTCAACCGTACAAACCTATCCTGCAGGTCTGAGGCCACCGTAATGCGCAAGGGCCGCGAGGGCTCTCTGTATTTAATGGCGTTGGTAAGCAGATGGTACAACAGGCTGCGCAGGTTCTCCCGTGACAAGGACACCTGCGGGGCGGCTGAAAAGTCTACCTCCATGGTATGCTCTACGCCTTCCAATCTATCCATCACAACCCGCCGAACCTCTTCAAAGACTTCATCAAAAGAGACGCTGATCTGTTGCGCCTGCTCTACGGGGCGTTGTATTCTGCTTACCTCTGAAAGGTTGTTGAGCTTGCGGTTGATCTGGTCCACAGACTTGTCCAAGCGCGTGAAGAGTTCGCTCAGGGCGGGGTTGTTGGTGGGCAGTTCTTCTTTAATGGCGGCAACCAGACCGGCCACGTTGAGCACGGGACCTTTAATATCCCGTGAGGCGTAGTACACAAAATCATCCAGGTCTGCGTTGGCGCGCACCAGCTCATAGTTCTTGGCCATGAGCTGTTTTTCAGTGCTTTTGCGGGTTTCCATCTCACGCTCCATGTCGCGGTTGGCGGTAATGAGCTGAGCCGTGCGCTGCTGCACGCGTTTTTCCAGCTCCAGTTGGGTTTCGCGGAGGGCCGCCTCGGCGCGCTGCCGCTCCAGCACCTGCTCGCGTAACTCCTGGTTGGCTATCTCAAGTCGTTTGGGACTAGGAATGGCCAACAACCCCGGAATGACTTTGTACAGCAGAAACGCGCCCAGCACAGAGGCAACCCCAACCACCAGCCGCAACACCTGCACCGTCAGAAACCACTCCTCGCCTCCCCACAAATTGAGAAAGTGCACTCCTGCGCCCAACAAGCCCAGAACACCAAACAGCAACAAGACCATCTTGCGCTGCCGGTCATCTCGTTTAAGGGCCAGGAAAAAGAGCGTGCTGGCTACTACCAGATAAGACGTACCGGACAGGATTTCGCCAATCAGAAAAAGCCACTCATATTTGGGTGGAACGGCAGGCCAGACCTGAGCCAGTGCGGGCATCGGCAGAAAGTGCAATAAATCCATCTGGTATACAATGTAGGATAAGAAACGGCTAGCACCAAAAGAAAGTTATGCCTTCTCTCCACTCCCCTTCGCCTAAACGCAAAACAGGCTTGCCGCCTAAACGCACAAGCCTGTTTTTGAGGTGTTTTCTGGAAATTAAGCCAAAAACGGAACGAAGGGACTAGTCAATATATCCTTGTTCGCGCATCCAGGCGTCATTGTAGATTTTGCCCAGGTAACGGGTACCGTGGTCTGGCAGCACAATCACCAGGGTGTCTTCTTCGGTTAGGTGTTCTTTGGCATACTCCAGGGCGCCGTACACGGCAGAACCGCAAGACCAACCCACAAACAAACCTTCCTCCTTGGCCAGTCTTCTGGTCATGAGAGCAGCATCTTTGTCCGTTACTTTGATGAAGGTGTCAATGAGCGAGAAGTCCACGTTCTTGGGCAGAATGTCTTCGCCAATCCCTTCGGTCTTGTAAGAATAGATTTCGTTCTCGTCAAAGATGCCGGTCTCTTTGTATTTCTTGAACACAGAACCATACGTGTCCAGGCCTACTACTTTAATGTCTGGGTTCTGCTCTTTCAGGTACTTAGAGATGCCGCAGATGGTACCGCCGGTGCCTACGCCCGCCGCAAAGCAGGTGATTTTACCTTCGGTCTGTTTCCATATCTCAGGGCCGCTGGTCTCATAGTGCGCCGCGGTGTTGGACAGGTTGTCGTACTGGTTGGGATAGAACGAATTAGGAATTTCCTGGTTCAGGCGTTTGGCCACTGAATAGTAGGAGTCTGGATGGTCTGGAGACACGTTGGTAGGACACACGATCACCTCGGCGCCCACGGCTTTCAAGATGTCCATCTTCTCCTGGCTCTGCTTGTCAGACATGGTGAAGATGCACTTGTAGCCTTTGGCAATGGCGGCCAGTGCCAGACCCATGCCGGTATTACCAGATGTTCCTTCAATGATGGTGCCGCCCGGCTTTAAGATGCCCGCCTTCTCAGCGTCTTCCACCATGCGCAGGGCCATGCGGTCCTTCACAGAGTTGCCCGGGTTAAAATACTCCACCTTGGCCAGAACCGTAGCTTTGATGCCGTCTGTGACGCTGTTCAGTTTTACCAGAGGCGTGTTGCCAATGGCTTCTATAATGTTGTTGAAATACATACAATAGCGGTTAAGTCAGATTCTTGGAATCTGCCACAAAGATAACCAAAAAAATCAAGAAGGGTGGGCGCCTGCTACCAGCGCGGGTAGAAGCTCACGGTGTCTCTGAAGAACCGGTTGTAGCGCAGGCGGGCCTGCCGGAGAGAGTCCTGGCGCAGGCTTTCTCGCCGGGCGGCTTTCTCCAGCTCCTGTTCCTCCATAAGCAAGGCCACGCGGCGGCGTTGTTTTCCGTCTTTGGAGAACTGCTCCCATAGATAATTCAAAGGGCTGGACAACAGCATGAGCGGGGAGGGCGGTTGTGAGCTCTGCGGCGTAGGCGGAATGATGACGCGCGGCACCATGGGGTTCATGCGGGGCTTGGGAATGGCGGCGCGGGGCTTCATGTTCCGGAGCACGCGGTCTACCTTCTCTGGCGTGGCCACCGGCCCTACCTGCACTTCTTTAAGTTGCACGCTCTCTTCTTGCAGCAGAATGTTCACCCGCAGCTCTGTGACGCTGCGCAAGGCAGGCACGTACATGCGCTGCCGGTAGCCCAGAGCCCTGAACACCAGCGTGTCTGTAGAGACTATCTGCATCCTGAACCTGCCTTCTGCATCTGTGGCCGCCCCCATGCCTGTTTTCTTGGAAAACACAGACACGCCGGCAATGGGTGTCTTGTCTATCTGGCGCAGCACCTGGCCGCTCACCCACAAAGAAGGATCCTGGGTTTGGGCACACAGAGTACCCCCTGCCACCAGGCAGAAACAAAAGCAGATAAGAAAGCGAACGTACAGATTCATTGAGCGGAACAAGGTACAAGGCGGCACCCTCACATAGAAAAAGGCCTGCCCTCACAGGCAAGCCTTTCAAAGGTAGTAACAGAACGGTTACTCTTCCATCTTTATTTTACCATCATCTGTCTTGACTTTGGTTTCATTGCCGTCTTTCTTGATTTTGGTGTCGCCGGCCTTGAATTTGGCTTCATCGCCGTCACGCTTCATTTTGGCGTCTCCCACTTTCACCTTGGCCTCATCGCCGTCAATTTTCAGCTTGTCGCCGGTAGAGGTCTCATATTTGATGTCATCGCCGTAGTATTTGCCACGGTTGCTTTGGTATACCTTGAACTGCTGCGGGGTAAGAAGTCCTTTCAGTTCCAGGTCTACGTTGCTGTTGATGGTCTCCAACTCTGTATAATAGGTTTCGGGGCGCTCCTCTGGGTAGCCATTCACCTGCATATCACCTTCTATTAGGTCTTCGCTGCCAGACGTCACGGCGCTGTCAAAGGCTAGCCCCGCACTGGCGTTTCGGCTGGAATAGGTGCGCTCCAGCTCGTCTACCTGGCGGGCGCGGTTATAGTAGACGGTTCTTACGCGCTCCTGGGTGGCCTGGTCTAGCTGCAAGTCTGAGGTGACCTGACGGGCCAGGCGGGTGGCCCGCTCGCGGTACTCTGCGTCATAGTTGTAGTTGGCCGCCGTGGTGCTGGTAGAATCCATCTGGGTGGAGCCTGCCGCGTTGTCTGGCGTATCGCTGTCGTTGGTATTGGTTTCAGTAGAAGTGCCGGAATCTTCTCTGCAAGCAGTAAAGGTCAGTGCCCCTGCCGCCATGCATAGTAACATCAGTTTTTTCATGGTCGTAGCATTTAATTTGGCTGTGAAGGAAGCTTGCGTCCAGCAAACCCCTCCCCTCAATACGAAACGCCCTACCTTAGGTTTACACCCGTTTGCACTAATCCAACATCCTACAACTATCCAACAAGACCTACCATATCAAACACTACACAGTTTCAGGGATAAATTTTTCGTTTTTAGTCTGTTTTCCAGAAAAGAAGCCAAAAACGAAAATTGAATTATGTCTATATATCACCCTCGCTTAAATTCAAAGACCGTAATCTCTGGCAGGAAGCCCACGCGCCCATGGTAGCCTAGAAAGCCCAGACCCACGTTCACGTACAGGTACTGCTTCCCTTTTCGGTAGAGGCCCGCCCACTGCTTGTAGACGTACTGCACAGGACTCCATTTAAAACCAGGTATGTTCACGCCAAACTGCATGCCGTGCGTATGGCCAGACAGCATGAGGTCGATGTCCTGGTATTTCTGGTTCACCTCGCCGTCCCAGTGGGAAGGGTCATGCGACAGCAGTATTTTAACAGGATATTCCTGGGTGCCTTCATAGGCCTTGGACAGGATGCCGTACTTAGGGAAGTTCATGCGGTGGCCCCAGTTCTCAACGCCCAGTAAGGCAATCTTCTGCCCGTCGCGCTCCAAGACGCGGTGCTCGTTCAACAGCAAGTCCCAGCCCATGCGCTTGTGGGCGTTTTTGAGGTCTATCAGGTTCTGCACTTTCTGCGTGGCTGTCTCCCATTGCATATAGTCGCCGTAGTCATGGTTGCCCAGAATGGAATAGACGCCCGCCTTGGCTTTGATTTGCCCTAGGATCTCCACATACGGCTCCACCTCGGCGGCTACGTTATTGACCAGGTCACCGGTGAACACCACCACGTCACAGGCCTGCTGGTTGATGAGCCTGACCGCTTCTTGCAGGTGCTCGCCAGAATGGAAACTACCCGTGTGCAAGTCTGTAATCTGCAATAGTCTGAACCCGTCAAAGGCTGGTGGCAGGTTAGGAAACTTGAGCGTCACCTTCTTAATCTGGTAGTCATATGCGCCTTTGACCATGCCCCAAATCAAAGTACCCAAAGGGAGCGCGCCCATCACCAAGGCCATCTGGCTCAGGAATTTGTGTCTGCCCAGGTTAAACTTAGGACTCTCAGGGCTTCTCACCGTGTTGGAGATTAGTTGCGTTAACCGCACCAAGTCATCAATCAGCAGGAACAGCACAATCACCACCTTGGAGATAAAGAAGATGAAGAGGATGTTGGCCACCTGCATGCGCATGGGATTGGGCGCCGTGCCGCGGGTAAACATGGCCAGCAGAATGGTACCCAGCGTGAAGAGGCTCAAGGCCCAGTACATAAAATAGACGCTTCTTTTCAAAAGCGGCGCAGAACCCACCATCACTGTTCTTACCGCCTGGAAGACGTACACGTCAATGAGCAGAATCAGGATGAGGGTTATGATTAATCGGGTCATAGAAAGTATTAAATGAACAGGATAGCCTAGTTACGCGGCCGTCTGTGTTCTGGTGCACAAAATGATTGTTTACGATGAACTATTTCTCCCGCTCAACGCTTAACAGGACAATTTTAGCCTGAATTTCCTGCAAAAATAACCAGAAACCTTATGTCTACCGTCTACGCGCCTGCCCCATTGACCATTAAATCCTGGGCCGAGGAAGACCGTCCCCGCGAAAAGCTCCTACTCAAAGGCCGCGCCGCCCTCTCAGACGCAGAATTGATTGGCATCTTAATAGGCTCGGGCACGCCAAGCCTCAGCGCCGTAGACGTAGCCAAACTTATCCTGCAGGCTGTAGATAATGACCTGAACGCCCTGGCCAAGCTCACTGTCAACGAGCTCAAAAAACACCGAGGCATCGGGGAAGCCAAGGCCATCACCATTGTCAGCGCCTTAGAACTGGGCAGAAGACGAAAGGAAGCCGCCGCTACCCAGCTCACCAAAATCACCTGCTCCACGGATATCTACAACTACATGCGCCCCCATCTCTTGGATTTGCCCCATGAGGAGTTCTGGATTATTCTGCTCAACCGCGCAAACGCCATCATGAAGAAGGTGCAGATTAGCAGTGGCGGTGTGGCCGGCACCGTCGCCGACCCTAAAATCATCTTCAAGCACGCCTTGGAGAACTTGGCCAGCGCCATGATACTGGTGCACAACCACCCCTCGGGGCAGTTGAAACCCAGCGCCGCCGACATCTCGCTCACCAAGAAACTGCAGGAAGCCGGAAAAGTTTTAGACCTGCCCATCCTGGACCACCTCATCTTCACCGACAGCAGTTACTACAGCTTCGCGGATGAGGACATGCTGTAATTTATTGTTGGTTGTTAGTTGTTGATTGTTGGATTTTGAAAGCGGCGACCTATTGCTTAGGTGGCCGCTTTTCGTTTTGGCTTATATTTTGGAAAATAAGCTAAAAACTGAGCTTCTCCCCTAAACTAATTAATGGCGCGAGTCTCCAGACTCGCTGGACGCCAAAAGCAGAAATAGAGTCTGAAGACTCGTGACAGTCATGAGCGGTGCAGGCGATTCAATTCATGATGTAATAGTGAGCACCAACCGTGAATGTGCAAATCCGTTTTTGGCCTATTTCCCATAAAACAAGCCAAAAACGATACCTTTCTAAAAAGTGCGGACAATCATGCCTAGAAACGTTCGTCTGGTTCTACCTTTGCGGCTACATTCAATTGCACTGTACATGAAAGGTTTTAAATACATTGTCCTAATAGGCGTTCTGGCCATTGTGGGCTATCTGGTGAGTGACTTGTTTTTCAACGATGAAAGCTACAACCAAGCCGTGGCCAAGTTCAGAGAAAACAAAGACCTTACGTTCAGGAGCCTAAGCGCCTCTCCCCTTTCAGATTCTTTGCGCCGCAAGTTCAACAAGCTGGACTACTTTGAACCCAACCGCGACTATGAAATCACCGCCGACTTCACCCCAGAAGAACGTCCTGAGCCTATTGCTATGGAAATGACTGGCGGCACCAAAGAACCCTACCACGTGAAGGGAAAGGCCACGTTTGAGCTAGACGGAAAAGAGCACACCCTCACGCTCTACCAAAAAGCAGGTGCCACCTCAGACTCACTCTTCATCCCGTTCACCGACCAAACCAACGGTTTTGACACCTATGGCGGCGGCCGCTACCTGGACGCCTTACCCAACGGAAGCAACATCGTGCTGGACTTTAACCGCACTTACAATCCCTTCTGCGCCTACAACCCCGATTTCGTCTGCCCCATGCCCCCCGCAGAGAACCGCCTGAAAGTGAAGATTCCGGCTGGCGAGAAGAACTTTAAGTAGTTAGTCGCGAGTTCTGAGTCTTGAGTCGCGAGTCTTAAATGCGTTTTTGGCCTGTTTTCTAGAAAACAGGCCAAAAACGCATTTTTTATTGCTTCCGCCCGCAGGGTGATGAAGGTGTTGCAACTTATCCACTGGCAGTCCGCCGGCCCTTAACCGAGGGAAAAGAGCCAGTTCTCTGAGGGCTCTTTTCACGAGGGAGAAAGTAACGGACGTTCATGTGGCAGCGGCTTAAGCCCACGATAAAACAGACAGCATCAACCAGGTGCAGAAGAAGGAAGAGAAGACTGTCCGAGCGGCAGCGAGTTTCTTCTCTTCTTGATTCTTTTGGTTACTTTTCTCATCAAGGAGAAAAGTGACAAACGCGGGCAGAAAGTAAAACAGGTAGAATTGAGGAAGGTGTGGTTGGGAAGCAGAGGCGGAAAGAATAATCTGCTTATGTAAACACCCCTCTACGCTCCCCTCAAGGGGAGAATCCGCACTTAGCTTAGGCAATCGACATTTGAGGCAGAGTGCTAGACAAGCAACTCCAGGCTCGTACTAATAAAAAATCCCTCCCATCTTCCCCAGTTTTTGGTAATTTTGAAAATTGTAGCCCAAAAACGGCCACAGGTGCAAATCACCGCGCCCCTAACACCTTGAGAGACAAACAACACCATGCGCATATCATTTGACTGGCTGAAGCAACTTTTCCCCACAGACAAACCTGCCCAAGAGATTGGCCAATTCCTGACAGACGCCGGTCTGGAAGTAGAAGGCATTGAGACCTTTGACGTAGTACCCGGCGGATTGCAGGGCATGGTCATTGGCGAAGTCTTGACCTGCGCTAAACACCCAGACGCCGACAAACTCAGTGTGACCACAGTAGACACCGGCGAGGGCGAGCCCAAGCACATTGTCTGCGGAGCGCCCAACGTGGCGGCCGGACAGAAAGTAGTCATTGCCACCGTAGGCGCTACGTTGTACCCAGCAGGCGGCGAGCCTTTCCAAATCAAGAAGTCAAAGATTCGTGGAGCTGTGTCTGAAGGCATGATTTGCGCCGAGGATGAGATTGGCGTAGGTTCTTCGCACGCCGGCATCATGGTCTTGGACACCGATTTACCGAACGGCACGCCAGCCGCCCAGTACTTCGGACTGGCTTCTGATGAGGTTTTTGAGATTGGCCTGACGCCTAATCGCGCTGATGCCGCCTCTCACCTGGGCGTAGCCCGCGACTTGCAGGCCTTGCTGAACGCGCCGTACCAATTGCCAGACGTAAGCGGTTTCCAAGTGGCCAATACGTCTCTGCCCATCACAGTGGAAGTAGAAAATACAGAAGCCTGTCCACGCTATGCCGGTGTAACCATTTCGGGCGTGATCGTGCAGGATTCTCCGGCTTGGTTGCAACGCAGACTGCGCGCCATTGGCCTGTCGCCTATCAACAATGTGGTAGACGCTACCAACTACGTGTTGCATGAGTTGGGCCAGCCGTTGCACGCCTTTGACGCCGCCAAAATAAAGGGCGGAAAAATCATCGTGAAGAACGCCACAGAAGGCGCCAAATTCACCACTCTTGACAGCGTAGAGCGCACCTTGCGCGCCGAAGACCTGACTATCAGCAACGCCGAAGAGCCGATGGTACTGGCTGGGGTATTCGGGGGATTGCAGGCAGGTGTGACCGCAGAGACGCAGAACATTTTCGTGGAGAGCGCTTATTTCGCGCCAGCGGGCATCAGAAAAACATCTCAAGTGCACGGCATCAAAACAGATTCGTCGTTTCGTTTTGAGCGCGGCACTGACCCTGATATGGTGATTCTAGCGTTGAAACGCGCGGCTTTGTTGATTCAGGAGATTGCCGGCGGGGTTATCTCTTCTGAGATTGTGGACGTGTACCCGCAGCCTATCCAGCCGCAACAAATCACCTTGCGCTACAGCCGTGTGCAACAACTGATTGGCCAGCACATTGAGCCGGCGCACATCAAAGCCATCCTGACCAACCTGGGCATTGAAGTTCTGAGTGAGAACGAGGAGCAGTTGGCCTTGTCTATTCCAGCGTACAAAGTGGATGTGACCCGTGAGGCGGATGTGGTGGAAGAGATTCTGCGCATCTACGGCTACAACAATATTATCTTAAGCGAGAACCTGGCGGCTGACTTCCTGGCCAAGTTCCCGAACCCGGACCCAGAGATTATCACCAGCCGCGTGGCAGACGCTCTGGCCGCCAACGGCTACCTGGAGATGTTCACCAACTCGCTCACCAACTCCAACTACTACAAAGACCAAGAAGGCAACGTGCCGGCAGAACTGGTGCCCATCCTCAACTACAACTCAGAGGACCTGGACGCCATGCGCCTGACCTTGGTGTATTCTGGACTGGAAGTATTAAGACATAACATCAACCGCCGTCAGCGGGACCTCAAAGTGTTCGAGCTGGGCAAGGTGTACCGCAAAGACGGCGAGAAGTACAAGGAGAACAACTACCTGGTGCTGTTCATGACGGGTAACAAGGAGGGTGAAAGCTGGCAACAGGCCAGTGCCAAAGCCTCTTTCCATGACCTAGCCACGCAGGTACAGCAGACACTCACCCTTTGCCGTCAGACCAATTTCATTACCAAGCCAACCGAGCATCCATATTTAGCCGGCGGTGTGACCTACCAGAAAGGCGACATCACCCTGGCGCACGTGGGTCTGGTGAAGGACAGCGTGTGCAAGCAGGCCGACGTGAAAGAGCAGGTATGGTACGCCGAGCTCAATTGGGACTATCTGTTGCGCAACTACAAAGACAAGCTGGTGTTTGAGGAGCTATCCAAGTTCCCTGAGGTGCGCAGAGATTTATCTTTGGTTGTGGATAAAGCCGTTACCTTTGAGCAGATTAAGCAAGTGGCCCAGCGGACAGAGCGTAAGCTGTTGCAAGACGTAAATGCCTTTGACGTGTATGAGGGTGACAAGATTGAGAGCGGAAAGAAGGCAATTGCTGTGAGTTTCACCCTGCAAGACAAACAGCAGACGCTCACAGACAAAGTGATTGATTCTACCATGGGCCGTCTTATGCAGCAGTTTGAACACCAATTGGGCGCCGTCATCCGGAAGTAATATGAAAGCGAGCAGCTATCTTCATCAAATCCAGAACATTGAGGCCAAAGTCCATGCCTTGGTGGAGCAATACCAGGCCGGGCAGGACAGATTACAGGCCGCCCACCAAGAAATTGCGCGTTTGCAACAAGTGATACAGGAAAAAGAGACTGAGATAAAAAATTTTCAGAATCAAGATAATATTAGTAAAATTGTACAAACCATAGCAGTAGACACTGCCAGTTCCACAGAGCTGAAGCTAAAAATAAACGAGTACCTGCGAGAGATTGACAAGTGCATCGCTTATTTAAGAGAGTAACCAAAGTGTCTGGACGCGGTTTGTGATGTCCATTTTAGACAGCGTGCGTGCACGTTTCTTTTAGATTATACAGTACCAGAGAGATTAGGACCTTTTACAGAACATGATTTCTCTTTTAGACATAACAAAACGCGCAGGCAATTAAGAAAGCATCAGGAGATGAGTGAGTTATCTATAAAGATAAAGATAGCAGACCGCGAGTATCCGATGCGGGTAAGCGAGGAAGAAGAAGAACGACTGCGTTTGGCGGGCAAATACCTGAATGAGCGCATAAAAATGTTCAGGGACCAGTTTGGCATCCATGACAAGCAAGATTTGCTGGCCATGATTGCCTTGGAGACCGCCGCAGATAAGATTAAAACCGAAGACGCCGCGCAACAAGACCAGATGGGTCTGGAACAGCAGCTGTCGTCTTTGAATGATTTGCTTTCCTCCCTCAAGCTCGGGTAGAGCTTTCTCTGTGAGGCCTAGGGCCATTGTCTAATGCTATACTTTTAACCATAAAAGCTATAGCCACATGTCTACCATTGTTTATATTCTAATCACGGCTGTTGTCTGTCTGGGCATCGGCTTCTATATTGGCCGCGTCCTGCTGGTCAAGCTGTTCCAAGACCAGGAAACCCAGTCCAAGCAACGCGCCCAGCAAATCATCAAAGACGCTGAGAGCCGTGCCGAAAGCCAGAAGAAAGAAAAGATGCTGGAGGCCAAAGAGCATTTCTTAAAGCTGAAAGCCGAGCACGAAGAACAGGCCAACCACAAGAAAAACATCATCATCCAGAACGAGGCCAAGGTAAAACAGCGCGAAGTCCTGATTACCAAGCAACAGGAAGATCTCAAGAAAAAAGAGCAGGAAACCGACGCCGTCAGAGAAAAGCTGAACAAGCAACTGGAAGGCATTGACCAGCGCAAAGAGGAACTGGAAGCCCAGTACCGCGACAAACAGGCCAAAGTAGACAAAGACCACCACGAAATCCTGAGCAAACTGGAGCGCATTGCTAACTTGTCTGCCGAGGAAGCCCGTGAGCAACTAGTAGAAAGCCTGAAGTCTGAAGCCTCTACCCGCGCTTCTTCCTACATCAAAGACATTGTAGCCGAGGCCAAGCTCACTGCTACCAAAGAAGCCAAAAAGGTGGTAATTGAGACCATCCAGCGCACCGCCGCCGAGCACGCCATTGAGAACTGCGTCTCTATCTTCAACATTGAGTCTGATGACATCAAAGGCAAGATTATCGGTCGTGAGGGACGTAACATCCGTGCTCTAGAAGCCGCCACCGGTGTTGAAATTATTGTAGACGACACCCCAGAGGCCATCATCATCTCTGGCTTTGACCCGGTAAGACGTGAGATTGCCCGCCTGGCCCTGCACCGCCTGGTAGCCGACGGACGTATTCACCCAGCCCGTATTGAAGAGGTGGTTGCCAAGACCAAGAAAGGCATTGAAGAAGAGATTGTGGAGATTGGCGAGCGCACCGCTATTGACTTAGGCATTCATGGTCTGCATCCAGAACTGATTAGAATGGTAGGCCGCATGCGCTTCAGGTCATCATATGGCCAGAACTTGTTGCAACACTCCAGAGAAGTAGCCAACCTTTGCGCTACCATGGCCGCCGAACTAGGCTTGAACGTGAAACTGGCCAAACGTGCCGGCCTTTTGCATGACATCGGAAAGGTAACGCCAGAGGAGCCAGAATTGCCACACGCTATCATTGGTATGCAGTTGGCTCAGAAGTACAAAGAGCATCCAGACGTTTGCAACGCCATTGGCGCTCACCACGACGAGATTGAGATGACCGCCATGATTTCGCCTATCATCCAAGCCTGTGACGCCATCTCTGGCTCACGTCCAGGTGCCCGCCGCGAGATTATGGAATCCTACATCAAGCGTCTGAAAGAACTGGAAGAAACCGCCCACTCCTTTGAAGGTGTGAACCAGTGCTACGCCATCCAGGCCGGCCGCGAGCTGCGCGTGATGGTAGACGCTGAGAACGTAACCGATGAGCGTGCCCAGGAGCTTTCTTTTGACATCTCCCAGAAGATTGAGAAAGAGATGCAGTACCCAGGCCAGATCAAAATCACGGTTATCCGGGAGATGCGCTCTGTCTCCTACGCCAAGTAAGGTAGTAGACGCAAGATTCAGGACACAAGACGTAAGACTATTCGTTTTTAGCCTGATTCTTGGAAAATAAGCCAAAACGCCCGTTGCTTCTTTAGCAACGGGCGTTTTTGTTTTAGGGCCTTAATGGTTTGACAATAACCAATGATGGCTTGAAAACAGATTCTCCCCTTGAGGATTACCCAAACGTGAGTTCGAGGTTGCAAACACAGAATGCGCAAGAGACAAGGCAGTGCCATTGTCTCTACATTGTTCCAATCATCGGCTGTTCGGGATTTGTAATCCCGAACCACTGAAAAGCGGATTTGAAATCCGCCTGTTGGTGGTTTGATGAAGTAACCATGGTACGGGGATTACAAATCCCCTTCTCGGTACTTTCGGATTACAAATCCGAAAGAGCTTTTGGGGTTACAAATCCGAAAGAGTCTTTGGGAGCTATTGGGCTTTTGAGAGAAGGAACTTGGCTAATTCGTTTTTAGGCTGTTTTCCAGAAAACAGCCTAAAAACAGAAATCCTGTGAAGTGTTTAAAACCTCACAGGATTTCTGTTATACTATGACCTCGTAGCGTGCGAAGCTCCTACGAGTGTCTAATTACTTCGCCTGGAAAGCATTTAGCATCCAAAGCGTTTTCTCCAGGGCGTTCAGGTCATCACTGATTAAACCTTGCGTACCTTCGTCCTCCAGTTCAGAGGCCATGGCCAGGACTTCGCGCTCTAGGTGAATGATCTGCCCAATGTTTTCCACGGTGGCGCTTACAGTGTCAACATCCGTCGTCAGACCTTTGCGTTCCTGCACTCTGGACGTGGCCAGGTAATCTGAGAAGCTGTGCATAGGCGTATGACGCAAGGTCAAAATACGCTCGGCAATCTCATCAATGGTTTCAAAGGCGGCCGTGTATAATTCTTCAAATTTGGCGTGCAGGGCAAAGAAATTTCCGCCGCGAATGTTCCAATGGAACGCGCGCAGGTTCTGGTAGTAGACGTGGTAGTTGGCCAGCAGTTCGTTTAGTTTAACGGCTAAATCTTTAGTATCTCTGCGTGCTAAGCCTAGTTCATTATGTGATTCCATAGTCAAATGTGTTCTTAATTAGGTTTGTGTTGGTGCATACGGGAAAACACTGGCTTATGATGTCATTGCATAAATTGATTATATAACTTTCGCTATAGAGAAAAACTATTATATTCGCAGAGTACCTTCGTTTTTGGCCTATTTTCCAAGAAATAGCCCAAAAACGCAGTCCGCTACCTCAGCACTCGCACAAGGAATCTATATGACGACTTGTTACAGGGAAAGGGACATTATCACTTTTGGGCCCATTTTCCTTGTTACTACCGGACATTGCTTCGTCTCTGCAACCCTTGCCTATCCCCTATTTGCATGACCCTTACTCAACTAGAATATCTGCTGGCCGTAGACACGTACCGTCACTTCGCGACTGCCGCCGAGCATTGTTTTGTGACCCAGCCCACCCTGAGCATGCAGTTGCAGAAGCTGGAGGATGAACTGGGCGTGCAGTTGTTTGACCGGAGCCGCGTGCCCGTGAGGCCCACTGAGCTGGGGAAAGACGTGATTGAGCAGGCCCGCGTCACGGTGTCTGAATTCAAGAAAATACAGGAAATTGTGCAGGCCCAGCGCACGGGCATCACCGGCGAGTTACGCATAGGCGTTATTCCCACGCTGGCGCCTTACCTCATTCCGCTGTTCATCACCGACTTTATCCAGAAATATCCCAAGGTGCACGTAGTGGTGCAGGAACTGGTCACAGATTCTATCATTGAGAAGCTCCGGCTGGAGATGCTGGACGTGGGCTTGTTGGTGACGCCCTTGCAGGAGAAGACCATTGTGGAGATTCCGCTGTTTTATGAAGCCTTTGTGGGCTACCTGCATCCTAAGCATCCATTGTTCTCTGAACAGGAAATCACGCCCGGCTCCATTGACAATGAAGATCTGTGGCTGATGAACGAAGGCCACTGCTTTAGGAGCCAGGTACTTCAAATCTGCAACCGTACCAAGCCACCCAAGAACGTGCACCTGGACTATGAAAGCGGCTCCCTGGAAACCCTCAAGCGCATTGTAGAAACCCAGAGTGGCATGACGCTCTTGCCAGAGTTGTCGGTAATGGACCTACCCGAAGACAAGAAACTGCTGGTGCGTCCTTTCACAGACCCCGCCCCTCTGCGCGAGGTGAGCTTGGTGGTACACAAAAGCTTCCTGAAGAAACGGATGATTGAGGCACTGAGGGAAACCATTTTGGCCCATATCCCCACAGACCTCAAGACCAGAAATCCCGTACGAGTGGTTAAAATCAAATAAGCCGTTTTTAGCCTCTTTTCTGGAAACCAGGCCAAAAACGAACACTTATATAGCTTGCTCAACCTCCACTCCCTGTGAAAGAACCTCGTCCCTTTGTCTTTAGTAGAGAGCATTTCTTGCAACAACTGCAACAAGAAGGCCTTTGGGATGTGGTGGTGATTGGCGGCGGCGCCACTGGTCTGGGCATTGCCGTGGATGCGGCCTCCCGGGGCTACAAAACCGTATTGCTGGAGCAGGCAGACTTTGCCAAAGGCACCTCCAGCCGAAGCACCAAGTTAGTCCACGGCGGTGTGCGCTATCTTGCGCAGGGACACATCAAACTGGTCTTGGAGGCCTTGCGCGAGCGAGGCCGCTTGCTCCAAAACGCGCCGCACCTGGTCAACGTCCAGTCCTTCATCATTCCTACCTACAGTTGGTGGGACAGGCTGGTGTATGGTTTTGGATTGACCGTGTATGATTGGATGGCCGGGAAACTTCGCCTGCGTTCCACCACTTTTCTCTCTGCCCAAGAAACCGCCCAGCAACTCCCTAACATTAAGCCTAAAGGCCTGACCGGCGGCGTGCAGTATTTTGACGGTCAGTTTGACGACACCCGCCTGGCCATTAACCTGGCCCAAACCTGCGCTGAGCAAGACGGCGTGCTTCTCAACTATATGCCCGTGGTCAACCTGCTCAAAGACGGCCATGGCAAGGTCGTTGGCGTTCAGGCAAAGGACCTGGAATCTGGCCAGCACTACTCTCTACAAGCCAAGACAGTCATCAACGCGACGGGTGTTTTCGTGAATAGCATTCTGCACATGGACGCCCCAGCCCAAGCGCCACTGGTTCGGCCCAGTCAAGGGGTGCATGTGGTCTTGGACCAATCTTTTCTGAAAGGCGAGAACGCGTTGATGATACCCAAGACCTCGGATGGGCGGGTGCTGTTCATGGTGCCGTGGCACGGCTATCTGCTGGTGGGCACTACAGACACCTTAGTAAATGAAACCAGTCTGGAACCTCAGGCGCAGGAACAGGAAATTGATTTCATCCTGGAGACGGCCAGTCACTACTTAACGCGTACTCCCAGCCGGGCAGATGTATTGAGTGTCTTTGCCGGCCAAAGACCCTTAGCGGCTCCTACTGTTCACACGCACAAAACCAAAGAAATCTCCCGTAGCCATAGCTTGCTGGTAGCCTCATCGGGCCTCATCACAGTCACCGGCGGTAAGTGGACCACCTACCGCCAAATGGCCGAAGACACTATCGATTTGGCCATTTTTCATGGCCTTCTTCCTTCTGCTGCCTGCCGTACTGCTCAGTTGAAAATCCACGGCTATACTTTAGACGAAAACTCAACAGACCCACTGAACATTTACGGCACCGACAAAGCAAGGATTTTAGCCTTGGTTCAGCAGTTTCAAGACTTGGGCCAGCCACTTCATCCTAAATTCCCCCACATCGCCGCTCAAGTAGTTTGGGCAGTGCAACATGAAATGGCGAGGACCGTGGAAGATGTTTTGGCCCGACGGCTTCGGGTTTTGTTTTTGGATGCCCGCACTGCCCAAGAATTAGCGCCGAAGGTGGCTGCGTTAATGGCCTCTACTTTGGGGAAAGATGCTTCTTGGGAGGAAATACAAATCAAACAATTCCAGGCGCTGGCCAGGCAGTATGTACTGTAATACATCAGAGTACTTACCCAGCCAATCGCTGAAATAAGTAAACGTGTCTGCTTGTAACTGCCCGTATGCAAGATCCTCAACCCAATCTTTTTCTACGGAGAGGAGCTTTATCTGCTCATCTCAACGCCTGTTGCGTTTTGCCAACTGCCTAAAATATGGCTTGATGAAGGTCATTGGCGCAGACGCTCGCAGGTCCTGCCGGACGCTACGAGGTCTTTTGAGCAGGCGTAGTTTCGTTTTTGGCCTGATTCCCGGAAATCAGGCCAAAAACGCCTTGCCTAGGGTATCTGATCATGTAGCGTCGTGCCACCGACACGACGTGTGCCCATGCAACCGGAACGGCTCAATCCGAAAAGACCCTTCTCCCGGCAAGTTCCAAGGCCTCAGTTGCAAAGACGGTTCTAGTAAAAGGTGCTGGTGTAGCTGCGTGGGACCACGTCGTAATAATATCACGACGCTACATTCCGCCATTCGGGCTCAGGATGTATATTGGCAAGCTGAGAAGGAAACCGTGCGCAGCACGAATGACTCTGCTATGCGCAATGACGGACGTTGCCTGCAAGAACACAGAAACACAGACTACCTTAACAGCATTGGGACCAGAACCAGTCCCGGTTCCGAGCGCCTCTGTTGTTGCGGTGCCCGGAGGGCAGGGGGACGAAGTACCCAGCTTCAACAGCAGTGCGAGGGGCCGGGACTGGGCCCCGCGGCCGTGAGCGCTTAGCAGAGAATATGACACAAGGCAGTGAGTGCGCACCGGAAGGAAAGGCCACCTCAGGAATAGCCGAATGCATGCACCAAGAAACTGGAGGATAAATCTTCTTAGATCCTTCGGCCTTGTTCAGGATGACAGGATGGTATTACAACCGCAGTCTTAGTCGTTGGCCCAATGTAACACCAACAACGGCGGAAGGTATTTTATTCGTAACTTTTCACAGACAGTCTTTTCTAATTCGCCCACAAGGTCCTTTCAGGATGACAAAATGAGTAAGTTGGCAAACCTTATAGCATAATACAGAAGCATACTAGGAAACTACCTTCCATTACCCACCCTCTTAAACCACCAATCCACTTTCAGCCTAATTCCCAGAAAACAAGCCAAAAACGCTGACAAACAAAAAGGCCGCTCTGTGGGGAGCGGCCTTTTTTATAAGAGAAAGAAAAGCTTATGCGTTGGTCGCTTCGCCTTTCAATGCTTTCAACATAGTGTCACCGATCTCTGCGGGAGAATCCACTACGAAGATGCCGTTCTCACGCATGATGCGCATTTTAGCAGCAGCCGTATCATCAGCACCACCAATGATGGCACCAGCGTGGCCCATTCTACGACCAGCAGGAGCCGTCTGGCCTGCGATGAAACCAACCACTGGCTTTTTGTTACCAGTGGAGCGGATGTACTCAGCGGCCATGGCCTCATAGTTACCACCAATCTCACCAATCATTACAATAGCGTCAGTCTCTGGATCTTCCATCAACAACTCCACGGCGTTTTTAGTAGGCGTTCCAATGATGGGGTCACCACCAATCCCGATAGCGGTAGAGATACCCAAGCCAGCCTTCACGATTTGGTCTGCGGCCTCATAGGTCAAGGTACCAGATTTAGACACAATGCCAATTCTACCTGGCTTGAACACGAAACCTGGCATGATACCAACCTTCGCCTCGCCTGGGGTGATCACACCTGGACAGTTTGGTCCGATAAGAGTAACCGCTTTGTTTTTGATGTAGTTTTTAGCGGCAACCATGTCTTTCACTGGAATACCTTCCGTGATACAAACAATCACTGCAATACCAGCATCGGCGGCTTCCATGATGGCGTCAGCAGCAAAAGCCGGCGGCACGAAAATGATAGACACGTTGGCTTGCGCTTTCTGCACGGCCTCGGCCACGGTGTTAAATACCGGACGGTCTAAGTGGGTAGAACCGCCTTTGCCCGGGGTTACGCCACCAACTACGTTGGTACCATACTCAATCATCTGCTGTGCGTGGAAAGAACCTTCTGAGCCGGTGAAGCCCTGCACAATCACCTTGGAATCTTTATTTACTAAAACACTCATGTGTAGTGGATTATGTGGTAGATGTACGCTCTATTTTGAAACTGTACGCAAAAATAGGCTTTTTTGGCGCGCATCCAAACTAAGAATCTGCATTAAACCCTGCAGAAGCGCGCACGGCGCTTTTAGCCTGATTCCTGGAAAACAGCCTAAAAACGAGCCTCGCAGGCCATTCTACTGGCATTGCTGTAAAATTTCTATATATTAAATAAAAAATACAAGCTCAGTACTCATGCTCTCCTACCCGCGTCTCCTCCCTTTTTTGCTTTTGTTCTTAGGCACCTTCACAGCACTTAGTCAGCGCAACTTAGGCAACAGCCGCACTTCCAGTTATTACACCTACGTGTACCAGCTCACCAATCAAGAAGCCCGGGAGGTGTTTACAAACGGCATCTACAGAGTGGAACCCTCTTACTTTCACACGGTAATAGATTCTTTCCAGACAGATTGGTCTTACAGCCGCCCGTTGCCGGTGGGCCATTACCTGTTCACGCATGCGGCTGGGGCCGATCTGGAGTTTGAACTAAAGACGCAGGCAGGTTTTCAGGTGAAATTGCTGGACAACCAACGGGATCTGGCGGTGCTGGTGCATGACAGCCTGGGCAACGTCATACCCACTGCCCAGGTCAAAATCAATAAAAGAACCGTCCCTTTTGACCAGGCCACGCACACCTACAGACTAGCCAATTACAAGAAGGGCGGGCTTTTGACAGTGCAGGCAGAGAGTTTCACGTTCTACCAACCAGTTACCAATGGAAAACGCTCTGCCGCACTCTGGAAAAAGATACTATTCCAACGTCCTATCTACTACCTCTGGTCACCGTTCAGAGATATCGTGCAAACCGCCAGGTTCGGTTCTCCGCAAGGCATTGTCAGAAGCCTTTTCAGCCTGTTTAACAAAGACCTTAGGAGAAACTCTAAACAGCAGTTCAAGGAATACCTGGTCCTCAACAAACCCATGTATCGCCCCGGAGATACCGTTAGGTACAAGGCCTTCATCACCACGTACAAAGGCAAGCCCTACAAAAAACCCCTGGCCGTTTCTTTGTACGACTATGGCAAGACCAAGGCGCTGGGCACCGTGCAGCCCTACCGGGATGGGGCTTATGAAGGTTCTTTCATTTTGCATGACTCTTTGAAACTGACCCTGGACCGGCAAATCAACCTGCATCTCTCAGCGGTGGGCAAGAAAAAGAAGATTATTAGCCGGGCTAATTTCAAGTATGAGGACTATGAGCTGAAGGAAAACAACTACAGTCTGCGCCTGCAGCAAGAAGAACACTATGCCGGCCAAACCAATGCCGTCCTCTTAAAAGGGACGGACGCCAACGGCCTCACGCTGCCAGACGCCCGGGTAGAACTGGTGGTCCTGACAACGGCCGTGAAGCAGAGCCAACTCCCTTCGCAGTTCATTCCAGACACGCTGTGGCAGCACAAACAAGCCTTGAACCAGAACGGCGAAACCACCATCCCCCTGCCGCCTACCATCTTCCCGAAGGCGGGCATTACCTACAAAGTACAAGCGGCTTTTTTGAACGCCAGCAATGAGCGCAGCACCAAAGGCGCCACCGGCGAATATTTTTACCAACAGGGCCACTTTAGGCTCACCCTAAAACAAGACAGCCTTTTAGCCGAGTACCTGGAAGGTGAGAAAAGCCTCACCAAACAGGCCATTCTGGAAATAGAGGGCAAGGATGAGGAAACATTTAAAACACAGCTTCTCCAGCTGCCTGCCTTGGTACCGCTTCATCCGTATGCCCGCGCCTATCTTTTGAAATCTGTCACCCCATCTCCTGCTTTGTCTAAGCATTCTGATTACCTGGACTTGGAGGACGAGCAGGACCAGGTGCAGTTCTACATAGACCGGAAATTAGACTCCTTACACTTGGTTTTAAACAATCCGCGCGGCTTGCCCTTCTGGTATTTCATTTACCGCAAGAACGCCCTCGTTTCCAGAGGGCAGGGCACCCAGCAAGAATGGACTAAAACATTACCATTACACGGCGAAGAACCTTTTTACGTGTCTCTGCAATATGCTTGGGCCGGCCAGATACAGCAAAAAGAGCTGGGTGCACCCTTCCCCAAGCAGGAACTGACGGTAGCACTGCAGGCCCCTCCGGTGGTGTACCCGGGTCAGCAGACGTCCATTACCTTGGAGGTAAAAGACGCCAAAGGAAAACCTGCTTCTAATGTAGACCTCACTGCGTATGCCCTTACCTCTAAGTTTAAAAATACCTCGCCGCCCACGGTGCCTTTCTACGGGTTTTACAAGGGCCGCAAGAGTCTCAGCGAGTTTAAGCTTACGCCATTAGATGACCAAACGCTGGAGCATAGCACCTTGCTCTCCTGGCAGGCCTGGCACCAAAAACTAGGCCTGGACAGTCTGATCTACTACCAGGCCTTGTACCCGGCACAGGGCCAGTTCACCCATTACAGTTCCACCAAAGACAGCCTCACCCAGTTGGCCCCGTTCGTGGTGGACTCGGGTAGATTGGTGCCCGTGCATGTAGTGTACCTGGACCAGGTGCCGGTGTACTTTTCAGGTAACGGGGTGGACGCTCCCTATTCGTTTGCGACAACAGCAGGCTACCATACCCTCAAACTCCGGACGGCCAGACACATCATCACCCTGGACAGCGTGTACCTGCGAGAGCGGCAGAAACTGACCTTGGTGATAGACCAGCGCAAAAATCAGAATCTGTTGAAAGAAGCATCAAAAGGGAAATTCACCGACCTGGAGAGAAACAACCTTAGCCAGTACCTATTTGAAGTGGAGAAGACGCCACACCGCGGACTGGTATATCTACAACAAGGCAATCAGGTACAAAGGCTGCCTATGCATGATTCACGTGGGTACATGCCTTATTATGCTAACCAGCGGTACGGCTCTGTCCTGGTCGGCCCTTTCAGGCCAGATACCATGCGGTTCAAGGAACTGGGGCATTTCTCTACCGTTTTCACCCCAGAGCCTAACTTCCTGTATCGGTTTGAGCCAGGCCTCCTGAAGATGCGAGAAAGACAAATCCTGCATCCCTCCTATGGGCTTTCCTTAGGATATGAGACCTTGAGCAACCAGATTCTAATCCAGGAGGCGCTTACCGAGAAGAAACTAAAAGCAGTCTGGGAAAAGCAGGAAGAAGCCTTCTGGCAAGATAGAATCTATTCCTTCAACCCCAGGTACTCCTCTCCGCCCGGCAAAGGCAAGCTGGTGTGGCGCTTTGACTCAACGTTTATCAGAAAAGCCAACCCAGAACTGGTATTTTTGTACAAGGCAGGCGCACCCGTAGACTCCATCCAGATTTTTGCGGGCACTACCACTACCCTCAACGCCGTGGCTCCCGGCACCTACACCTTAACGCTGGCCTACCCAGACAGACAGCAGCTTTCTACGCAGTTAAGCATTCAGGCCAACGGCGCGCTGCATCTAACCTTTACCTCGGCCCAGGTGAAACCCGCCATTGCGCAAAGCAAAGCCCTGGAGAAAGTAGTACAGCAACGCATTCTCAAAGAGCAACAAAGACAAACCGAAGCCACCCAACCAGCTCCGCCTACCGTGCCTGTGACCACAGCACTCACAGACGGGTCTAGCAGCTACTCTTTCCAGGTGCGGGGCACGGTGGTAGACAAGGAGTCCGGCGATCCCCTGCCCGGCGTCACTGTGTTGGTAAAAGGCACCACTGTAGGCGCCGCCACTGACATTAATGGCGAATACACGATTTATGCCCCCTCTTTGGGCACGCTCGTCTTTTCTTACATAGGGTATGTTCAACAACAAATTGGAATTAAAGGCGAAAGCAGAATAAATGCCGCGTTGGCAGGTGATACCAGGCAATTGCAAGAGGTAGTGGTAACCGCCTACGGTGAATCAAGGGAGAAACGAACCCTTTCTGCATCAGTGGCTACCGTTAATAATCAATTGCAGGGACAAGTTGCCGGGGTACGGGTTACCGGAGGCATCCAAGAAATAAGAGGAATATCCAGCATGTATGGCAACAAAGCCGCCAACGCGCTTATCATAGTAGACGGGCTTCCGTTTAGCGGTGAATTGAAAGACATTGACCCGCAGTCCATCGCCTCCATGACCACTTTGCAGGGAACAGACGCCACTAGTCTGTATGGAGCAGCTGGGCAGAACGGTATCATTCTCATCACCACCAAAAACGGCCTAAAAACCGCTAATAACATGCAAAACACCGCCCATTCAGACCAAAGCTCTGAAGAAGCAGACGAAGCCTCCATTAGAAGTTATTTCTCTGACTACGCTTTCTGGCAGCCCCGCCTGGCTACTGATCGTCAGGGCAAAGTGACCTTCCCGGTCACGTTCCCCGACAATGTGACCAGCTGGAACGCCTACGTGCTGGCCATGGACAGCAAGAAAAGAAGCGGCAGCACCAGCACCCAAATCAAATCCTTCAAAGCCATGATGGCCACCTTGAGCGGCCCCCGTTTCTTGATAGAAGGAGACCGAAGCCAGCTGGTGGGCAAAGCCGTGAATTACCTACCAGACACAGCTACAGTGCAGGTGCGGTTTTCCCTGAACGGCAAAGACCTGATGCAGAAAGAAGTGAAATTGGGCAGGCTGCACACAGATTCCTTGTGGATAGAGGCGCCGGCCATTGCCCCAGATTCGGTGGAGTCCTTGTTTATGGTTCGGCAGGCGAATGGTTACGCAGACGGAGAGCGGCGGCAAATTGTCGTATACAAGAAAGGCGTGGTGGAGCGCACCGCCCAATTCCTTTCCCTGCCCACAGACACTACGCTAACATTGACTTTTGATGCCCGCAAAGGCCCGGTGCGGCTCTATGCCCAGAGCAATCTGGTACAGGTCATGCAGGACGAGATCAACTATCTGCACCGCAACGAGTACTGGTGCAATGAGCAAGCCGCCTCTAAACTGAAAGGCCTCCTCTGGAAGAAACGTATACAGGAAGGACAAGGCCAACCTTTTGCCCATGACCGCATGGTACGCCGCCTGATAAAGCACCTGGAGAAAACCCAACAGCCAGACGGTGCGTGGAGCTGGTGGACCAAAGGCCCTACGCATGTATGGATAAGTCAGCACGCCACCCAAGCCCTAATCATGGCGCAGCAAGAAACCTATGCCACCAACTTCAAGAAAGAACCGCTTATAGAGCAACTCACCTACCTGGTAGAAAGCAAAAACGGTCAGGATAAGGTAAGAGCGCTGGAAACCCTCTATCTCTTAAAAGCCAAAGTAGATTTTGCGGCCTACATCCCTAAGCTGGAGAAACAGACCGGGATTACACTAGAAGAGCAGTTGCGGCTCACGCGCCTGAGACAGCAATTAAACATGCCAGCGCCGCTAGACACCCTGCAGAAGTACCGCCAAACCACCATGTTGGGCGGTGTGTATTGGGGCAAGGAAAATAGCAGCCTCTTTGACAACCACATCTCCAACACATTGTTGGCCTATGACATCTTAAAAGCCACCGGCAACCACTCAAAAGACTTGCGTTCCATACAGGCCTACCTGCTCAATGAGCGCAGAACCGGCCACTGGCGCAATACTTATGAGTCGGCGAGGGTACTGGAAACCCTGCTGCCAGATCTGGTGAAGGACAAAACACCTTTGCAACAAAACCAGGTACAGCTGGCAGGCCCGCTTCAGGGCACGTTCACTCGCTTCCCGGTAGATACCACGTTCACGCCCGGCCAGCCGCTCACATTGCGCAAGCAAGGCAGCCTGCCCTTGTACCTGAGCGTGTCACAGGACCAGTGGGTGGCCCAACCGGCGCGGGTAGACAAGGATTTTGTGGTACGCACCTCGTTTGCCAATTCTAAAACCGCAACAGCTACTCTGGAGGCAGGCAAACCAGTAGAGTTGCAGGTAGAGGTAGAAGTGAAAGGAGACGCGTCTTACGTGATGATAGAAGTACCCATTCCGGCGGGTTGCTCTTATGACGCCAAAACCACTTGGGGCCGTAATGAATCACACCGCGAATACTTTAGAAACAAGGTGGCCATTTTCTCGGACCATCTTAAGAAAGGTAAATACACGTTCACCATCCAACTGCTGCCGCGCTATAAAGGTACCTACACGGTAAACCCGGCCAAGGCCGAGCTCATGTACTTCCCCACTTTCTTTGGTAGGGAAGGAGTGAAGACAGTGGAAGTAAAGTAGGCAACTTGTCATCTTTCCTTGGGCCTCGTTTTTGGCTTGTTTTCCAGAAAACAAGCCAAAAACGAGGCCCAGCTATTTCTGCGCGGCATGCCCACGCCAACTCCCTTTTCTGCGTTTCGTTTACCCTAGTTTAAACATCTGCCTAAGATGACGGTTAATAGCCCCAAACCTTGCAAATTATGAAGATTGGATACCCATGCGTGAATGAGTCCCTGGACTGCAGTACTTCTACCACTTTTAGATTGGCGTCTTACAGTGAAGAACGGTTGGTACAGAGCGTGGAGAAGAACCTGGCCTGCCTGCGGCGCATTCTGGAATACAACCTGGAGCATGGGTTCTTGTTCTTCAGGATGAGTTCTGGGTTGGTGCCGTTTGCCAGCCATGCGGTGTGCACCTACAACTGGCAGCAACATTTCCAGATGACGTTCAAACGCCTTGGCGATTTCATCAAGAAGCACAACATGCGCATCTCCATGCACCCAGACCAGTTTGTGGTACTCAACTCACCCGATGAACGCATAGTCCGCAATAGCATCGCAGAGCTTATCTACCAGGGCAGCGTCATGGATTTGATGGGCCTGGACTCCACCGCCAAACTGCAGATACACGCGGGCGGCGTCTACGGCGACAAACCCGCCGCCCTCAAACGGTTCATTCATACCTACAACACCATGCTCCCCGAAGCAGTAAAAGCCAGACTGGTAGTGGAGAACGATGACCGCCTGTACAGCCTGCGCGACTGCCTGGAACTGCACGGCGAGACCGGCATTCCCATTCTGTTTGATAACTTTCATCACGAGTGCCTGAACAACGGAGAACCCATGGCCGAGGCCCTGCAACTAGCCGCCGGCACCTGGCACCCTACAACGGATGGCGTTTTGATGGTGGACTACAGCTCTCAGTCCCACGGCGAGCGCAAAGGCAAGCACACCCACAGCATGGACGCAGATTTGTTCCGGGAGTTTCTGACCCATTTGAACGACCTGGACGTAGACATTATGCTGGAAATCAAGGACAAGGAAGCCAGCTGCCTGCGGGCCCGGCAGGTATTAGAAGAACTGTCTCTGGTGTAAACACCCCTTGCACCTGACGCAGAAGCATTATCGTTTTTAGGCTATTTCCCGAAAAAAAGGCCAAAAACGCTGTCTTTCTGTGGAAGCTTTCGTACTGTGGGGGTATGAAAAGGATTACCCACTATTTGACGTTTAGCCTTTTGGTCTCACTTTCAGTTTTCTCTTCGGCGTGCTTCTCCCCTTCAGAATCCTCTACGGCGCCGCTGTCGGCGGTGGTAACCCAGAAGATCGTTTTCACTGATCTTCCCTCTGCGTCTGGCATTGAAAAGGTAGAGAACCGCTACTATGTGATTGGGGATGACTCGCCGTACCTGTTCACCTTGGATGAGAAGTTCAAGATCATAGACAAGACCCAACTCCTGGAATCCAAAGAGCTGACCGGCGGCCGCATTCCCAAGCCCGTCAAGCCAGACCTGGAGGCCATCACAGCATTGAACATTGAAGGCGAGCCGTTCCTGCTGGTGCTGGGCTCTGGGGCCACTGAGTTCAGAAACCACGGCTATCTGGTACATCTTTCGCAAGGCAAACCCGGCAAAGTGCGGCATATTGATCTAACGCCTCTGTACCAAACCCTGCGTGACAACCAGAGAGTGACCGGCTCTGGTGCTTTGAACATAGAAGGCGTGGCCGCCAATGAGGAGTTTCTGTACGTGCTGCAACGGTTTAACCCCGGCGGCGAGAATGTGCTGTTGCTGTATGCAATGGAAGAAATGGTTCCGTTCTTGATGGGCCTGTCACCGGCACCGGCGGCACGGCAGGTCCAACCTTGGGCGCTGCCCGATCTGGAGAACATCAAAACCGGGTTTTCAGGCGTGATGCCCTATGAGAACGGCCAGCTGTTGTTCACGGCGTCGGCAGAAGAAACGCCCAATGCCGTGCTGGACGGCGAGGTGTATGGCAGTCTGGTGGGTTGGATGTCTCCCACGTTTGGGACCAACAATATCCAGAAGCCCCAGCAGATAGCCGTGGTTACGGAACAGGACGGTACTACCTACAAAGGAAAACTAGAATCCATCTCCTTGGTAGAACCCTTGGCTGAGGGTGGTTACCAGGCCGTTGCCGTAGCCGACAGTGACGATGGCCGCTCTGAGCTGGTGGTCCTCAAACTCACATTCTAACTTGATTTGATACTCATAAGAAAGGCCTTCTGCACCATGGTGCGGAAGGCCTTTCCTATTTTGAAAGAGGTAGCCGGTTAGGGCTTAATTCTTAGTTTCTTCCAGTAAATGGTATTGCCGGTTTTCACTTCTACCAGGTACACGCCGTTGCGCAACACGCCCAGGTTCATGGGCGGCGCCAGCGTATGGTTTCCCGCCGAAAGATTTTTGGTAAACAACACTTTACCGGCACTGTTGGCCACCGTCAGGACACCATCCTCTATCAGGTTCTGCTGAAAGGAAAGCATGAAATCCTTGGACTTGCCTTTCTCCTCATACAGGTCAATGCCAGACAGAGTCTCGCGTCTAATCACTTTCTCAGGGCCTTTTTTGGCGGTGTCTGCCAGAGCTAGCGTTCCTTTGGCGGGCGTTTGGGCGTGCGTAGGCGTCCATAACGCACAGGCTCCCAACCATACTAACATTCCCAGGGTAGTCTTTTTCAGCTTCATTCTTTCCAACGGTAAGGTTCTTACAAAGACCGCTTGTGCGGCTGGTAAGCGCTATGCACATTCTGTTCCAAAAATGCAGTTTCCCTGAAAAAAATTATTCTTTGATAATGGCGACCGCCGTAGGCAGGGCGCGCTGGGCCCACAGTCCGTACATGGCGCCGCTGTAATGCAAACCGTCTGGCGCCACAAAACCCTGGTTGGAGGTTACCATTTTAGAAAGGTCATTTACGTTCACCACTACCACACTCGCCTTCTGGCCTTCCTCCAGAATCACGGTGTTAAACTTGTTGATCTGGCTGGTGATGGTGGTGGTATTGCGGCCGGTGGCATATGGGGTGAGGCCCCAGTCTGGAATGGTGAGCAGCATCACGTTTTTGGCGCTCTTGTTGGCCAGCCCCGTGGCAATGCTGATCAGGGACCGCAGCTCGCTCCTGAACTCCTCCAGGGAACGGTTTTGGTATTGGTTGTTGACACCAATCTGCAAGGTGACCAGGTCATAGTCACTGGGCATGCTCACGGTGCGCAGATAGCTTAACAGATTGCCGGTGGTCCAGCCGGTTTTGGCCACATACAGAGGCTCTCCCAGCTGTATGCCTTCCTTTTCTAACAAGACGGATAATTGCATGGGCCACCGCTCCGTGGGCAGGACCCCCTCGCCAATGGTGTAGGAGTCGCCCAGAGCCAGGAATTTGGCGGCCATGCCCGGCGCCGGAAGCGCGTCTTCCAGCTCATCCATGGGAGACTTTTCACAAGAAGTAAACAACGTAGCAATTACAATAAGCAGGGGGAGTAAATAACGCATAGACACATTATTAGCGTGAAACCTTTTCCTCAAATGGCCGTTTTAGGCCTCGCCAGCACAACAGGAATTGAAATATAATTGTTCAACCCCTTCCCGAATTTCAACACCACACACCCTCTCTTGAACTTTGATAAGATAAGCATTGTACGTATCAAATTAATTTTCAGGTACAGATGCCAAAAACTCTTTTCTGGCCTGTTCCAGTTCGGTCATGAGGTGTTGTCGTTGAGCCAACAAAAAGGCCAAAATAGTAGACCGCCGGGTAAAAAGCGAAAGAAAAATCCAGCCACGGCGGGCCACTTCAACGCGGTGCCAGTAGTGCAGCACAAAAAAGCCGGTGATGGGCAGCGTGACCAGGTAAGCCACCAGGCTCCAGCCGCTCAGGCCCAGCCAGGCATGCGCCGCCCAGCCCAGCAAGGCATAAAAAATGAGGAACGTGAACATGCCAATGGTCATCATCATGGGGGCGTGAAACTCCACGTCTTTGGTAAGCGATTTGGCAATCTTGGCGGGCAGGATGTAGGGCAGGTAATTGTGCAGCACCCCGTACACGTAAAACGGAAACCCCACCAACAGATATAACACCGTCTCTACCGTTCCCCAGGCCAGATGGCGGCGCTTGGGCAGGCTTTTGATGGCGCTGGGCCGTAGCCCTACGCGATCCAGATGGTCCAGGTACTCCTGCAAGTCTGTGCGCAGTTGGTGCACGCGCTCTGGCTGCGTGGTCTCAAAATGCTGGATGCTTTGTACAATGCCCTTGGTAATGAGAAACCGTTCTTCTGACTCGTTTTTGGCCAGGTCCAGTTCCTCCACCAGCGTGTCTTGGTAGACGGCTTCTACCTGGCGGGCCAGCAAATCTTCTTCGTCCGTCTCGGTGTGGATGACCAGTTCTTCCAGTCGTTCTTTGAGATGGTCTGTCAAGGTGTGCGCAGCCTGGAACGGGTCTTGCGCATACGCCTCCTCAAAATCTTTGACCTGGATGGGCTCGCCTACGTTCACAAACACCTCGCTCCTGAACCTGGAGGGGTCTGAATAGTTAAGCCCCACCGGAAGAATGCGCACGCCCAACTTGAAATCATGCTGAGCCTCGGCGCCTAGGGCAATGCGGGCCGTTCCCGTCTTGAGCGGCCGCAACCGGCGCTGCATAAAACTATTGCCCTCCGGAAACACCATAAGCGTGCCGCCCTTGCCCAGAAACTCATAGCATTTGACAAAGGTGGCGTCATTCTGGGCAGTGCCCCCGGTTCCTACGTCTTCGCGGCGGTACACGGGTATCATGAACAACTTGTGGAACAGCCAGCCCTGTATGCCCGGTTTGAAGAAACTGCTCTTGGCCAAGAAGTAGATGTTCTGCTTCATGAGCGAGGCCGTGACCACCGGGTCCATGAGCGTGTTGGGATGGTTAGAAACCACTATCAAAGGACCTTGCGCAGAAAGAAGGTGCTTGTGGTTGACCGTGAACCGGCTAAAGAACACGCGCAACGCCATCTGAAAGAGGGTCTTCAAAACGAAATACAGCATACAGGCTCTGGATTAACACAGGAAGCTACGCATTTTTGGCTTTATTTCTGGAAAACAGGCCAAAAACGGTACCAGGGCCTTCTCCTTCATAAGGCGATGGATCAACTGCCTGGCAACAAATCACAGAACCAGAAACCGGTGTCATAGGCGGGCGGGTTGGCGACAAAGCAGTCATCGTCGGCGGTTTGGCTGGCGGGTGCGTAGCTTTTGAAGACCGTCTCTCCTACCTGCACCGGCACGGGCGCTTTGAAATTGGGACCGTCATAGACAAAGGTGTGGTACTCGCCGTTTTCGCCGCAGGGGTCTATGCCGGCGGGCAAGTCTTTGATGAAGGCTTCGTCCAGGTCACGGCCCGCGAAGGAGGCGTCCAGGTGCTTGCCGTTCACGCAGACCACCTTCGCCTTGAACCCCAGCCGCCAGAATTCCTCCAACAGATCAGTGGTATCTTGCTGCCAGATGGGAAAGACCGCTTTCACGCCTACTTCGGCTAATTGGGTCTCCCGGTACTGGCGCAAATCCTCCAGATAAATATCTCCGAAGATGGCGTGCGTGACCCCGGCCTTGGTGAAATCTTGCCACGCGGTTTTCATGGCTTGGTTGTAGTCCGGCAAAGAAACGCCTTCTGGCAGAAACAAAGGTTTCCAGGGAAGGCCCAACTGCTGAAGTTGCTGGCGCATAAGTTCTTCGCGCACGCCGTGCATGGTCACGCGCTGGTGCGCCTGGCTCAATGAGGTGAACAGGGCGTGAAGGTGGAACTGGTCTTGTTGTTGCGTGCGGTGCAAGGCAAGGGCAGAGTCTTTGCCGCCGCTCCAGTTAAAGATGGCTGTAGGTTTCATGGCGACAAATTACGGAAAGCCCGCGCCCTGCAAAGGCGTTTTTGGCGTATTATCCAGAAAACAGGGCAAAAACGATGTTAGAACGCCGTAGACACCCAGTCCCAGCCAAAGGCTACCAATTGCCAGATGCCATACAACACCAACCCGAACAGCACCAGAAACACCAACAGTACGCCTACCACAAACCCGGTGCCGCGTCCCTGGTACTTGCCATGTATGTAATGGTGACGCAGCAGCTCTACGTTGCGTTGGTTGGCCTTGAACCCGAAGTCAAAAATCCAGCCCAGCACCGGAATGGCGCCCACCACCGCATCTAGCAGAATGTTGAACAGCATGCGCACCACCAGGGCACCGCTGGCCCCGTGCCGGGCCATGGTCATGACCATGACGCCTGACATGGCAAAAGAAGAGAGGCTGCCCACTACGGGTATGAAGTTGAGTACCGGGTCCACCCCAAACCGGAAATTGGTACCAGGCACCTTGAACTGGTTGTCCAGGAGCCGGGCCATGGACTCTACCCATTTGAGGCGGTCATCTAAGGGCATTTGCGGAGGGGGAGGCGTTTGCATGGTGGTTCGTTTTTTTCTCTCATACGCAGAACCGGCCTCCGGGATTATTTACCCCTGCCCTCTGCCAGCATCTGCTCCAGTCGCTGCTTCACCTCTGGCCACTCGCGGTCAAGTATGCTGAGCATGACGGTGTCCCGCACGCGGCCGGTAGAGGTGACCATATGGTTGCGCAGGATGCCTTCTTCCTTGGCGCCAATGCGCAGCATGGCGTTTCGGGAGCGCTGGTTCAGGACATCGGTCTTCAAGGCCACTCTAAGGCAGCCCAGGTCTTCAAAGGCATGGCGGAGCAAAAGGTATTTGGCCTCTGTGTTGACGCCCGTACGCTGGTAGGCAGGTATGATCCACGTCCACCCAATCTCCAGACCACCGTGGGCCACTTCAATGTTCCCGAAGCGGGTGCTCCCAATAATACCGCCCGTCACAGGATCTACCTGCACAAAAGGCAGAGCCGCGCCCGCAGCCTGGGCTTTCAAGGCGGTGTGCACGTAATGGGCCATGTCTTCCGGCGTCTTCACCACGCTTAAGCCAACGGTCCATAGACTCTCCTCCAGACCCACCCGGCACAACTCCGGAATGTCTGTTTCCTGCATGGGCCTAAGGAGGACGTGCTGACCGGTGAGGGTGATGGGCGTGGGCTGTTTCATGAAATCAAATAGTTGAATCCTGTAATCTTGAAGGCATCAAAAGGATAGAAAGTAAAAGTATAGTGCTAGGAGCTTAAAGCAAAAGCAGAAAACCGGGAATAGTTTTCTGCTTCTGAAAAATAAACAAACCAAACGAAATTCTTAACGGACGCGCGGCACCTGGCTTACTCTATTAAGGCTCCAACCGCTTGATATTCTTTTACTCGTGAAACCTTAAAGAGCGTAAAAATCAAAAGCACTGTGGCCATGCCAATACCTGCCCCATAAGCAATGGGAACGGGCAGCTGGAATCCTTCGGGGGCCACCAAGATATAAGAAGTGGCTACGGCGGTCATGAACACGGCAGGTATTAAAGACACCCAGTACTGCTTTCTTTCCTGAATCAAATATGCGGTAATCACCCACAGCACCACCGTGGCCAGGGATTGGTTGGTCCAGGCGAAATACCGCCAGACCACGCCAAAATCTATGCGGGTAAGGGCATAGCCGGCCGCAAAAAGCGGAATGCTGATGAGCAATCTATTTTTGAATGGGCCCTGGTCCGTTTTTATGAAATCGGCTATAATCAGGCGGGCACTCCTGAAGGCGGTATCACCAGAAGTAATGGGTGCGGCCACCACGCCCAAGAGCGCCAGCACACCCCCCACCTTGCCAAGCAATGAATTGGATATCTCACTCACCACCCAGGCCGCATTGCCGTTCTGCTGGGCCATGACCTCGTTCAGCTCGCTTACGCCGCCAAAGAAACTCATGCTAATGGCTGCCCAGATTAAGGCTACTATGCCTTCTGTGATCATGGCGCCGTAAAAAATACTTCGTCCTTGTTTTTCATTGGTCATGCAACGTGCCATCAATGGTGACTGTGAGGCATGGAAGCCCGAGATGGCCCCGCAGGCAACCGTCACGAACAGCATGGGAAACAACGGAAATTTTTCTGGATTGGCATGCAGGTTGGAAAGACTGGCCCAGGTAACCTCCGGCACATGCAATCCATCCTGAAACATCACAACCGAGATGCCCACCGCCATGAACAACATGGCCACGCCAAACAACGGGTACAGCTTGCCAATGAGTTTGTCTATGGGCAGAATGGTTGACAAGAAATAGTAGACGAAAATAATCCAAACCCACATGGTCACGCCGCCGCCTACCCCGTTGAACACGTCATCCAGAATCTTGGCTGGCCCCATGATGAAGACCGCGCCCAGCATGATCATTAAGATGATAGTGAACACCCGCATAAATTGCTTCATGCCATTGCCCAGGTACCGGCCGGTGGTTTCCGTGATGCTTTCGCCGCCGTGGCGCAGGGACAGCATACCAGAGAAATAGTCATGCACGCCGCCCGCAAAAATAGATCCCAGCACAATCCAGATGAACGCAGACGGGCCCCACATGGCGCCGGCCACGGCCCCGAAAATGGGCCCCAGGCCGGCAATGTTCAGGAACTGGATCAGGAAGATTTTCCATTGGGGCAAGGGCACGTAGTCCACGCCGTCTTGCATGGAAATGGCCGGCGTGGGGCGGGCAGGATCAATGACGAAGATGCGTTCTACCACCTTGGAATACAGGAAGTAGCCCACAACCAAAGCCAGTACCGAGAGCAGAAATGAAATCATACGAATGTTGGTTAATGCGTAAAAAAGAGCTGCCCTACCGTCCTGTAAATTCCTGACAGAGAAGAGCAGCTCTTTTTAATCTAATTCCAGAAAAACTGGCCAAAATCGCCTATTTATCTGGGAAAGCCTCTGTTAGTAATGGTACCTCACAAACGCTTCCATGGCCTCATAATCGGCTAGGCCCAGGCGGTCATAGCGGCGGGCGGTGTCACGGTTGCGCTCCTGCGCCCGCAGCCAAAACTCGCGCTCATCATCTCCCGGGAACACCGGCGTGTCTTTCTGGCTCTGGTGCTTGAAGATGGCGTTGCGCTTGCGGGCCACTTCTTGCGGAGAGAGGGGCACGGCCATCTCTACCTCATGGGTGGCAAATTCATGCCAGGCGCCGCGGTACATCCAGAGCCAGCAGTCCTGCACCCAACTCTCAGTTTGGCGCAGTCTCCTCAGGGCTTCCACTACAATGTTAAAGCAGACAATGTGGGTACCGTGCGGGTCTTCAAAGTCGCCGGCGGTAAACACTTGGTGCGGCTTCACTTGTTGCAGAAGGTTCATGGTTAGTTGAATGTCCTCTTCCTGCACCGTGGCCTTCTGGGTTTTGCCGTTCTCATAGAAAGGCAGGGCCTGAAAGTGAATGTGGTCATCTGCCAAGCCTGCGTAGCGCGCGCCGGCAATGGCCTCGCTCTTTCTAATGAAGGCCTTGACGTTCTGTATCTCGGGGGTGTCAATCTGGTTAGGCTGCTTCTGCTCAATAAATTGACGCATGTCCTCATAGATGCCTTTCAGGCGAGAACCCTCCTCGCCAATGCTTTGGTTGAAGTCAATGGCAAACTCCACATACCGCAGCACGTCATCATCCCAGACAGCGGTATTCCCCGAGGTCTGATAGGCCACGTGCACATCATGCCCCTGGTCCACCAGCCTAATGAAGGTACCACCCATGGAAATAACATCATCATCTGGATGCGGCGAGAAGATGATCGCGCGTTTCTGCTCTGGCAAGGCGCGCTCTGGCCTGCCGGCGTCATTGGCGTTTGGTTTGCCGCCGGGCCAGCCGGTAATGGTGTTCTGCAGCTTGTTGAAAATCTCAATGTTGATATTGTACACCGGCCCGCGGTCTACGGCCAGCTGGGCCATGCCGTGCGCATTGTAGTCTTCCTCGGTGAGCTTGAGAATGGGCTTTTGCAGGGTCTCAGACAGCCAGATGACCGCCTTTTTTGTCAAGACAGGGTCCCAGACGCAGTCTTTCACCAACCACGGGGTATTGAACCTGGTGAGGCCAGAGGCGGCATCCTGGTCTAAGACAAACTCCACATTGTCTGACAACTGCAGATAGGTAGCGGGTACCTCGCCGGAGATTTCACCCTCCACGGCTTTTTGCACAATGGGAGCTTTCTTGCCGTTCCAAGCCATGAGCACAATCTCACGGGCTTTGAAGATGGTGCCAATGCCCATGGTGATGGCCTTAGTGGGTACGTTGCCCTTCCCCCCGAAATCACGGGAGGCGTCACGGCGGGTAAGATCATCCAAGGTTACCAAACGGGTACCCGAGTTAGGCGCAGAACCAGGCTCATTGAAACCAATGTGACCGGTACGGCCAATGCCCAGCACTTGTAAATCCAGGCCACCCAGCTCCTCAATCTTCTTTTCATAGGCCAAACAGAACGCTGGAATCTCCTCTAACGCCAGGGTTCCGTCTGGGATGTTGACGTTGGCCTTGTCTATGTCTATGTGGTTGAACAGATTTTCATCCATGAACCGCACATAGCTCTGCGGCGCGGTGGGCTGCATGGGATAATACTCATCCAGGTTGAAGGTGATGACGTCTTTAAAGCTGAGGCCTTCCTCACGGTGCAGGCGCGCCAGTTCTGAGTATACACCTACGGGCGTAGCTCCCGTGGCCAATCCCAGCACCGTCTTCTGGCCTTGGGCCTGCTTTCTTTTGATAAGGTCAGAGATGCGGCGGGCCACTGCCTCTGAAGCCTCCTTCTGGTTGTCATAGACGGTGACCGGTACTTTCTCGTAGCGGGTTTCTTCCAATAGATTTAACCTACTCATAATTTTGCGGGGAATTTTTAATGATACGTCAGGGGTACGCCTTTACAGCTTCACCAACTCAGGTTGGTTTACTTCTACATTCTCCAGGGTCTTATACACCTGGTACAGTCCGCGCGGCACATGGAAACATCCTTTCCACTTGCCGCCTTTCAACGGCAATAATACTTCATTCCTTCGGTTCAAATAGCCAAACCACTCACCATACTGCTCATCTCTGAAGCTGTTCCAGGTGTAGTCATGCAGTTTGTCAAACCACTTCTGGCAACGCTCGTCACCGGTTGCGGCATAGGCTTTGGCCATGCACACCAATGCCTCTACGTGTGGCCACCAAAGTTTCTGATCCCACTCCAACTGCTGCGGCGGAAAGCCGTTAATGTCTTTAAAATAGAACAAACCACCAAATTCTTTATCCCAGCCATACTCCAAGGCATTCAAGGCAATTTCAATGGTTCTCTTTACCAATGCCTGATCTCCCTTGCGCACGGCCAGGTCCATGATAAACCACATGGCCTCTATGATATGGCCCGGGTTGATGACGCGTCCTTCAAAACAGTCGGCAAAAGAGCCGTCCTGGTAGACGTTCTCCAGAATAAGGCCGCTCTCTGGGTGAAAGAACACGCCCATCACCTCCTGGATAATTTCCTGACTCAGGGACTCAATCAGGCTTTTGTCCAACAGGTGCTCCATCTCCAGCGACAAATTGCTCAAAATCATGGGCAATGAGAAATTGCGCAGGTCACGGGTGCCTGGGTAGGCCTTGCTGTACTTGCCCTTGGGGTTCTCGCGACGGTTGAGAATGTTCTGGAAGGTGGTGCGGGCAATGTCTGCGTACTCGTCTTTGGGGTTCACTTTGTAGAGAGCGCCAAAGCCCATGGCTGCAAAACAGTCTGAGAAGATGTTGTAGGGCTGCACCAAGGGCTGCCCTTGTTGGTTCAAAGAAAAGTAAAAATTACCCTCGGCGTCGCGGCCGTGTTTTTTCAGGAAATCTGCGCCGTGCACAGCCATGTCTAGCCACTCCTGCTTCTGCTCTACTTTGTCATAGAGCATGGAGAACATCCAGGTCTCACGGCCTTGCAGCCAGATGAATTTATCAGTGTCAAATACGTTTCCAAATTGGTCTAAGCAAGTGAAAAAACCGCCGTGTTTCTCATCCTTAGAATGCTTCATCCAGAAAGGGATGACGTTCTCCAACAGCTCCTGCTTGTACAGCGTAGAATATTGCTTCATATAATCTTTGATTAGCGTAAACTCTGTAAGTATTCTTTGTATCTATTGTATAAATGGCCCGCCTGCAAATACGCGCTCTGCGGACTCATAAAATGTGAAAACTCAAACGTGATGGCCTTGTCATAACCGGCTTTGCGGGCTGCCTCTAACTTGAGCCGTAGTTTCTCAAACTTGATGGGCAGGAACTTGATGGGCATGTCGCGGTCAAAGCTCTCGGCGTTGGTCCAGCACTGCAGGCCAAACTGGTCAGCCATTTTCTTGTTCACCGCGAAGAAATCCTCTAGTTCATGGTAGTCAATGTGCCCGTCTTGGAACGCTACTGCGTCTACAGAGCCGTGCAGGCCTGAGAAAATCTCGCTCCATTCCTCTTCATGCTGGCGTAAAGAGACGGCATCCTCTTTAGACAACTGCGCCGTGGCCGCCATCACCGCTTTCTTACCGTCAATCCAAGGCGAGATGAACGTAGGCAGACCGCCGCTCACGTCTTTGCACTGCTGGCCCAGGGTCCTGAAAGCCTCAGTGGCGCCTTTGGTCTTGCGGCTGATTTCCATGCTCAGGTACCATCCCCCGAAGCTCTGGTAATGGCCGTACTGTTTCCAGACTTCGTCAATGACAAAGCGGTTGGCGTCCATCTCGTCCTGCAGGTTGCCGGTGTCCCAGTAGTGGCCGCTGTCATACAAGCCGAAGTAGAATTTCAGGCCGTGCTTGTCTGCCAGTTCCAGAAACATGCCTACTAAATCCACGGGCGGCGCATAGCAACCATAGTTCTGCTGCAGGTACTGTGACGGATAGGTAATGAACCGCCGGTAGCCGCTCCTGATCATAATAACCGTGTCAATGCCCACGGCTTTCATATAGGCAAAATCACGATCCCATTCCTCGCGGCCCCAGTTCTGGTGCGGAATGTCATGGGAGATTTCATCTATGAAGGTTCCTGTTATCTGCATGCTTTTTTAATGAGTGAATGAGTAGTTGAGAGAATGAGTGAATGTGTTTTGGGTCAATCCTTCTACCACTGGGGTTCCTTACGTTTTTAGACTGTTTCCTGGAAAAGAGGCTAAAAACGGCTTATCAACTTTACAGCGCCTTTTCCTTTTTTAATTGTTCTACCCACTTGATGTAGGCCACCAGTTTCAGGTGAAGCCCGTCGGTGGAGAGGTCTTTGTCTAGTTGGCCGGTGCTGTCTACCAGCGCCGGATGAATGTTCACGTACCGCACGTTCTTCTGGCCCTGGGCCAAGGCCTGCAACTGGGTGTTCAGTTCTTGAATGCGGGCGTTGGTGATGTTTTTGTAAATGGCGGCCAGCATGGGTTCGTTCACGGGCAGAATGCTCTGCAGGTACACCTTGGTCTTTGGCGACTCTTGTTGGATGCGCTGCAGCATACGACGGTAATTGTGCACAATGTAAGAGGTAGGCGTACCCCGCTTGATGTCATTCACGCCAATGGCGATGAAGATTTTAGCAGGTTTAGATGCCAGCACTTCGTCCAGCCTGGCCAACACGCCCCAGGACACGTCACCGCTTATGCCCCGGTTCACTACGGGCAGGCCCGGCAACAACTCCTGCCACTCGCCTACTTCGGTGATGCTGTTGCCCAGAAACACAATTTCTTTTTTCTGGTTAGGCATTTTGCGGTAGAAGTCCAGGCGCATGGTATAATGCCCGCCCAGGTAACTGCTGTCTACTTTAGCGGTTTCCTGTGCAAAACCTTTCTGACCCGCCAACAGGCAGAACAGTAGTATTATCAGTGAAGCTTGTCTCATCATGTGCTTAGCCTGCTTTAACTAATTCCTTTTCTTCCACCAAGGGAGCCGGCTCCTCATCGGCCTCTTTTAATTTATCCCACCAGTTTCTCTTCAGAAACACGCTGGTCACAATCAAAACCGCCACCCAGGCCGCAGTGTAGTAATTCTCTCTGATCATGAAGTAGATAGGAATGAGCACCTGCGCCATCTGCCAGACAATACCCACCAGAATATTAGAAGCATCACGGCCTAAGTCTTTATTGGGCACAAAGGTTGGGTCCTCGGCCATCACCTCACGCTTGATAGGTCCCCAGAAACCCCAGGGGCGGGTCTCGCGGTAGTAGTTCTTCACGGCTTCGCGGTTAGGCAATGGTGACATGTAGGTACCCACCAAACAGCCAATCAAAGAGAACAACAGAATGAGCGGAAACACATAAATGTCTACAATCTCTGGGAAGACGAACAGCTTGATGGTGGAGGCAATCAACCCGAACAGCATGCCGTAGAAGTACCCAAAGCCCGTAAAACGCCACCACACCCATTTGAGCAGGTTGGCTGCCACGTAACCACCGTACAGCGCCGAGGTAATCCAGAGCGTCAATTTATTCAGGGAACCCGCATTGAACCCGAACACGATGCCTATCATCACCAGCACAATGGACGAGATAATGCTCAGACGCACGTATTTTTTGTCTGAGGCCTTGTCATTGATGTACTTGCGGTAGATGTCATTCACAATATAGGCCGGGGCCGAGTTCACGAACGCCGAGAACGTACCCATAAACGCCGCCAGCAGACCGGCCAGCAGTAAGCCCCTGAACCCGTCTGGCACAAACTTGTTGATGGCCAGCGGCAGGATCTTCTCAAAGTCCATGTTGGCACCCATGCTGTTGAGTTCGGGCACCAGGTACACCAGCGCCAGCACCGCAAAACCCGCCACCATTAAATACCGTGGAATGTACATGACCCAGATAGTGGTAAAGCTCATCTTGGCCGCCTCTGAGGGCGTACGCGCCGAGAGCACCCGCTGCATGTCATAAGACGGTACCGGACCGGCAATGGACGCAAAAATACCTTTGAACAGCATCATCATGAACAGGAGGCCAAACAGGTCAAAGCCATCGGTGGCCAGTTTCTGATTGACTGCGGGGAACGGCGTGCCGCTCCAGTCCAGGTTCAGGTTCCAGCCAAAGGTGAGGTCTTTCCACCCCGGCGGAATGGCCGCATTGATCTGGTCTGCGCTTACAGAGGTATAGGCCACGTACCCAATCACGAAACACGAGATGGTCATGATGATGAACTGCAGAATCTCAGTAGCTACTACGCTGTACATGCCGCCTTTCACGGTGTAAAGCGTAGTGATGGCGCAGACAATCAAGGCGTATGACCGCGCCGAAGACACCAGCCAGTCACCCATGTAAAAGCTCATGTCCCAGGGCAGAATGATGACGCAGAGCTTGCCTATTCCTTCAAAGAAGTAGGCAATGAACCCCAGCACGCTGATCACGGCAAACGCTACAATGATGATGTGCGAGAGCTTGGCCCCTTTTCCATCGCCGAACCGGAAGGTAATCCACTGCGCACCCGTCATCACCTTGGAGCGGCGCATCCAGATGGCCAGAAACACAAACACGAACACCTGGTTCCAGACCGGCCACAGCCACGGGATCCAGGCGCTTTTGAGACCGTACACAAACAGAATCATGACCGTCCACATGGTGCCAGACACGTCAAACATGCCAGAGGCGTTGCTGAGGCCCAGGTAGTACCACTTCATGGTATTGCCGCCCAGAAAATAGCTCTGCATGTCTTTAGAGGCCCGCTTGGAGATGTAGAAGCCAATACCCAAAATACCCACTATGTAGGCGAAGATGATGGCAATATCTAAGACGCTTAAACTCATTGTATTCTAGCTATTGGGTAATTGGTTGAATCATTTTCAAAGTTTCTAGGTGCGCCAGAACCAGCCTTTGCGGGTGGTGAACGCGGTCACGGCCACCACGGCGCCCGTAATCACAAAGGTCTTCACCACGCCCAGGTACACATTGGCTTCGCGCAGGGACTCCAAGCCGCCATTAAGATGCGTGAGCGCCAGCAGCGGCGACACCAGAAATGCCGTGGCCACATACGCCACCATGGGGTTCTGGCCCGACTGGATGATGGACTTCCAGAACAGGTGGCGGGAGAAGCGCTGTGAAACAAGTTCACATAGGATATAGGCAAAGAAGGCCAGTCCGCTGGTCAAAAACCAGAAGCTGTAAGAAGAAGGGTCTTTCTTGATGCCGCCCTCATACGGTTCAAACGTAAGGCCCAGCGCCAGGAAAAATACTCCCCAGCCAAACAGTTTCTGAAACAGCTCTTCCTGCCTGATAACTGGTTTTCTCAGGAGCCACAACCCCGCGCCGCTCAGCACGGCATCTAGCGCCAGCGTCAGCTCCACCTGGCGGGTGTACAGGCCGTACAGGTTCACCACCAGAAAAGAAAAGCAGATCAGAGACAATACTCCTCTTGAGACACTCCCCTTCTGCTCTGTGGCAGCACTCCGGTACTTCAGAAGCAAATCTCCCAACACCGATCCCGGCAGTACAATGCACAGGTATTTCAAGAACATGAACTGGTACATCCAGCTAACACTTGGATGAAAGTCCCATATGGCACTGGTCCAGCTGCCTTCTATGTCATGGGTGAGCCGAATGGCGGCAAAAAACGCCAGCGTGCCCATGCGCAGCAAGAGGTTGTGGCGGGTGAGCATCCAGATGATGGACCCAAACACGGCCATGTTGGCCAGCACGACTATGATGATGTCGTTGCGGCTTTTGTCAAAGGTGAAATCCGTGAAGGCCAGGTGTGCGCCCAGCAAAGCGGCAATTACCATAAAGCCTAGCACCTTCAAGCCGGTGGCTTTGCCGCTGCCCAGCTTGGGAAAGCGCATGAAAACCAGAAAAAAGCACCCAAACGTGAGGAGAGAAGTCAATTGATCTACCCAGGCTGCGCCCTGCAGACCAAACCAGTTCAAGTGCCGGATGACCAGCGCAAAAAACAACAGCAGCGCCCCGCGTTTGAATACGTTCAAGATCACTTCGGACCATTGCCCCTGTTCCAGCTTTTTACGCATGGCCAGCGGGAACGCCGCTCCCATGGTAAACAGGAAAAACGGAAACACCAGGTCTACCCACGTAATTCCCGGCACCGCTGGGGTATAGGCGAAATCAGGTGGACCAACCTGGGCATGGAACATCCAGCCCGGCCACGGTGCCTCATGCGGAAACACCCCTGAAAACACCATGCCTATGATGGCCAGTCCCCGCAGTGCATCAATGCCCAAGGCACGCGCCGGCGCCGGTTGCTTCTCAGCTCCGGGAGACGGGGTGTGCGGCTTTGTATCTGGAACGGCGGCGGCAAGTGTAGCCATGTCTGCTGTGGGTTAGGGTAGTATTATTCTGTCTGGTAGGTGGTATTTCTTGTTAAAATCTTGTGGAGCCTTTGCCCATGTCAAGTTGGTTAATTGTCACCCTGCCCGGCCCTGGCTAACAATAGCGCCATGTGTGGAGAGCGCCCGCTGTTGGCCAGATGCTTCTGGGCAGGGATGACAATCAATGGGAAATATGCTACAAAAAAGTTCTTCCGTTTTTGGTCTCTTTTCTGGAAAACAGGCCAAAAACAGTTATTCCGTTAGGCCGCGTTTCAGTTCATTCCACCAGCCTTCATTGATCACGTGCACAATGTCAAAGACCATGGCCCCGTCTGACTTGGCGCGGCACATCTTCAGGGCTTTCACAAACTGCTCTGGATGCCCTTTGTACTGGTCTACATATACCCCGGCATACACGGGGGCTTTGCCTTTCACAATGTTCATGGCCATCTCCGCAGAACCCTCCACGGTGTACCAGTCCTCAGTGCCTTTGTTTTGGCCGGCCTCGGTGCGGTTGACCGTGGTCACGTTAATGGTTTTGGCTTCTTTCTTCTCTACCTCAAAGTAGTAGCTGCCGGTGGTGTACAAGTCCAGGGCCTCGGCGTAGCCGAAGTTCTTGTAATTGGGTGTGGCCCAGCTGTAGGTCTGTGACGGGTCATATTCCTTGCTGGCCCAGTTCACGCCCACCTCATAATAAGTAGGGTACCAGGAACCGGTGTAATCCCCGAAGATGAGTTTAGGGTTAATGGCCTTCAGCTCTTGGCGGGCGGCGTACACAAAGTCATGAATCACTTTGGCGCGCCACTCAATCCATTGCTTGTATAAAGGGCCCGGCACGCGCTCGGCCTTGCCCTCTGGGGTTTTGGCGTCTTTGGAATAGGTGTAAATGTCTGCGGGGAAGTTGGCTACGGGCTTACCAATGTACTGCTCAAACATCTTTCTGGAAGCCGCTGAGAAATCAGCCTCTATGCCGTCATAGCGCACGCGGTCCAGGATGATGCCGTCCAGCTTGGGGTACAGGGTGATGAGCTCTTTGAGAATGCCCATCTCATACTGCTGCACGGCCGGCAACGCGGGGTTCACCATGGCCGAGTACTTGGTCTTAATCTGGGTGATAGGCGTCATACCCTGGGCAGTATAGTTCAACGACTGCCAGTCTTTCTTGGCTGGGTCTGCATACACCGGCCCGCGGTTGAAGTGGTTATGGCCCGCCACGAAAATATTGGTAGACGCGTGTACCGTCATGCCCAGTTTGTGCGCCTGCTCAATAAAGGCCGTCAACAGATCAAACTTCTCGGTTTTGGTGAAGCCCGCCCACTCGTTCATGACCGGCGCCAGTTTGCTGGGGTATAGTACCTCGCCTGAGATGGGTTTCACATCCACCACCACATCGGTCACGCCTGCGTCTTTAGACTTTTTGAGGTAGTAGGCAATGGAGTCTTGAAACGAGAAGCGCTTGAAATTGGCCGTGGCGTCAAAGTACAGCAGGTTGCGGTTCTTGAACCCGCCCATAGTTGAGGCAGAGCTTTGCGTGGCCGTAGTGACCGGACGGCCGCACATGCTCAGGGCACTTGCGGTTACCAGTAGGGCGCCAATTAAGATGGATTTCTTCATGAATGCGTGTAGGGGAAGTAGGTATTCAATGGGTTCATGGACAAGTCAGCAGATGGCCGTTTTTGGGCTGTTTTTTTAGAAAACAGCCCAAAAACGAAGATTTACTTTGAGCCCAGCGCGGCTGCCTGCTGCGTTAGCTGCCCGTTAAAATCAATGGGAAGCGCAAACGGGTTCAGGAAATGGTCTAGAATCACGGCGGCCTGGCATCTGGTCAGCTCTAATCCTTCAGAAGCCGGGGTGTTCAATTTTAACTGGCTCCAGTCTGCGGCCACTTTCTGGTAGGTAAGAGCCGGGTTGATGGTGGCCAGTACTTCGGTTAGATACTTGAGCGTGATTTTAGCGCCGGAGGCCTGGGTGGTTTTCAGTTGCGGGTAATAGGTTTTAAGGCCAGACACCACGTCATGTTCGCTGGCGGGGTACTCTGGGTAGAACCAAGTCTGGTTGGCCCACTTGTAAGCAATGCCGGTGCCTTTTAGAATGCCCGTGGCCCCTATGCGCTGCAAAGCGGCAAAATGCGCATCTTGCGGCTTCACGTCTATGAACGGCATGATGTAGGCATTGGAAGACAGCAAGGCCTGCTGCACGTCTCTGATGTTCACCTCTCTTGGCTGCACGTTCTTCTGGAGGCTCACCGCTGCCAAGGCGCCGGCTGCCTGGCCTAAGCCCAGCACCACCGGTTGCAGACGGGTGGCCCCGTTTACAATGTTGGTCACGCTAATGCTCTTCTCGGCCACAATCAACCCATCCACTCCCTGCGGAATGAGCGAACCCAGCGGCACGTTGTAAGACGGCACTTTTATCTTCACAAAGTCAATGTTAGGCGCCGACGGATTCTTGAGGTGGTGGTGGTCAATGGTGTAGTCCCCCACGGCCACGCCGGTGCGGTAGTAGGCTTCTTTCTGGTCATAAGGTTTTTCCACGTGGTGCACGGCCAGCTTGGCCAGGCCCTTCAGCCTTCTGGACTCGCGGTGGTACGGAATCATGGGCAATTTATCTGCCGTTGGGAATTCATCTTCTGCTATGCCAAAGTTCTTGAACCCTAGCTCCGTCTGCAGGTAGTACACAAACCGTAACGTGTGCAGCTTGGCCTCCTTGAGGGCTTCTGCGCGCTGGGCCGGCGTCTTCTCAATGATGTTCATATAAATATCATTGCCGCACTTAGGCCAGTTGATCATGTATTTGTTGTTGGGCAGCTTGCCGTAACCCATCATTTGCAGGCAGTTGTTGTTGGGACCGCCGTCTGCGGCAGGGTCAGAGACGTCACAGGCGCAGTCAAACTCCTTGGGGTTGTAGCCGGCCGGTTTTTTAATGGTCTTGTCCTGTCCTTTGGGGTATTCTTTTAAGATGACCACGTAAGTCAAATCCTGTACAATGTCATTGGCCTGTGCTGGGGCGTATTCTTCACCGCTTACCGAGCGACTGTCCATACCAATGTCATATTTAGCACCGGCACGAGCCATGACATCACCTAACTCGGTGGCGTCTAGCAGCATTTTGGCTTCAATGGTACGGCTCTTCTTCCCGGTTTTCACGGTCACCTTCCAACCGTTGCCTTGTCTTTTTATGTCTTGCCACGCGGTATTGTACACTACAGACAGGTTCTTTTCTTTGGCAACCAGCTCTTTTAAGATGCGGTTACCGGTGCTGGGCTCAAACAGGGTATTGCTCACCCAGCCGGTTTCTACCGCTGCCGGCCCGCCGTAGTAGTTGTAGAGCTGTTGCCTGAACTCGCCCCACAAGCCTGAGGGCATTTGATGGTTACCGTCTATGGCAGACACTCCCGCCGAGGTGAGCATGCCTCCCAGCCAAGGCGTTTCTTCCACAATGACCACCTTCACTCCCATGCGGGCCGCCTGAATACCAGCCGTGGTACCGCTGGCACCGCCACCAATAATCAACAAATCTGTCTTAAGCGTTTGCGCCTGGGTAGAGAGTAGTCCTAAACAGAGGAAAAGGACCACAGAGAGGAGAGTGGAAAAGAAGTGTCGCATAGCGGTAGTTTGTACACCTCTAAATTATTCCTCTTTTTTAATAACCGCAAACTATTATTAATTTTTTTTATTAAGTTTTATTATTTATTAAATCTATACAGTTTCCTGATGCCACTGAGCAATTGCCTTGCCTGTGCTTGGTTGTGGTGAATGAACATTGCCAGAAAACCTCTTAGGGAATAAAAAGCCACCCGTCGTTTTTGGGCTGTTTCTGAGAAAACAAGCCAAAAACGACGGGCGGCGCATGAAGTGTCCCTCCTTTTACTTGGCGGTCATGGAGGGCGGCCGCTGCGTCTCCTGGCTTGCCCAGGTCTTGTTGGGTTGGCTGCCCATGGTAAAGGTCAACTTACCACCGGCCATTACCTCCTGGTGCGTAATGTAGGAGCGCTGGAGTGGTTGTCCGTTCAAAGAAACCGCCTGGATGTATTTGTTCTGGGTGTTGTTGTTTTTGGCTTCCACCTCAAAATACCTTCCCCTGCCCACGTTTATCTTTGCCTGTTTCACCAGTGGACTGCCCAGCACATACTTGCCATCTGCTGGGTTTACCGGATAAAAGCCCATTGCACTGAACACGTACCAAGCACTCATTTGACCGCAGTCTTCATTCCCCGCCAACCCGTCTGGCTGCGCGCTGTACATGGTGGTTAAGATCTGCCTTACCTTCTCCTGGGTTTTCCAGGGCTGACCGGCATAGTTGTACAGGTAGGCAATGTGGTGGCTGGGCTCGTTGCCGTGGGCGTACTGGCCAATCAAACCAGAAATGTCCGGAGACACGTTTTCCCCCTCCATCTTTGAAGAGGCATTGAAGGTAGAATCTATGTGCTGTACAAAGGCTCTTTCTGAGCCGAACAGGTTGATAAGCCCCTGCACGTCATGTGGTACAAACCAGCTGTGCTGCCAGGTGGTGCCCTCAATGTATGCCCCCTCAAACCCGTGCTCAGAGTAGAACGGATTAAAAGGCGTTACCCACGAACCGTCTGCCTTCTTGCCCCGCATAAAAAGCATCTGCTTGTCAAAGAGGGCGCGGTAAGAGGCGGCACGTTTCAGGTATTTCTGGTAGTCTGCTTGCTTACCTAACTTCTTGGCCACTTGGGCAATGCACCAGTCATCATAAGCGTACTCCAGCGTCTTGGTCACTGACCAGCCGTCTTTGTCTGCCGGAATGTAGCCGTAGGTGCGGTAGAAGTCGGTGCCGCGCACGTTCTGGGCGGCGCTGGCTTCCATGGCGGCGTAAATCTCCTCGGCCTTGTCAGGAAGGAAGCCCTTTAAAAGCGCATCTGCCAGAACAGGCACGGCGTGGTAGCCGGTCATGGTGTTGGTTTCATTGCCAGACAGCTCCCAAACCGGCAACAGCTTATGTTCTTTGAACCCTTGCAACAGGGAGTGCATCATGTCTGGCACCCGGTCTTGCTGCGTGATGGTATACAGCGGGTGCGCCGCCCTGAACGTGTCCCAGAGGGAGAAGGTGCTGTACCGCTGAAAAGGCACCGTAGTGACAGAGTCTTTGGCTCCTTTGTACTGACCTTGCACATCTGAGAACAAGGTGGGCGCCAATGCGCTGTGGTACAGCGCCGAATAAAAGATGGTACTCATGCCCGGCTCTATGAAAGAAGCCTCAATCTTGTCCATCTCAGAAGTCCACTGCTTTCTGGCCTTTTGCGCCACTTGGGTAAAGCCCCAACCCGGCAGTTCCTTCTGAATGTTCTGCAACGCCCCCTTCTCACTCGCGCTGGAAATGCTCACTTTCACCAACAAAGGCGCCTTGCCCTTTTTGAACGTGAACAAGGCCTTGACTTTTCTTCCCTTTATCTGTCTTCCAGAGACTTTTTGCAGACTATCATATACGTCTACTTTCTGAATGGGCTCTGAGAAGACGGCAGCGAAATACACCCACTGCTGCCGGGCCCAGCCGCTGGACTTCCGGAGGCCGGTCACCAAGGTGTCATTCACCACGGTGAGGTTGGTCTCTGTGGGTTTGTCCCAATTGATGGCAAAGCCCAGGTCCAGCATAACACCTTTGGCAGAGTCTGCCGGAAACTGATATTGGTGCAAAGCCACCCGCTCCGTGGTGGTGAGCGCCACGGCAATGTGGTTGTCCAACTGCACGGTATACAAGCCCGGGGTGGCCGTCTCATTCTTATGCGAAAATTTCTGCCGGGGGTTCTTCTGTAGGTCAGACACGTACTGCGGCATAAGGGAAACATCCACTAAATCCCCGATGCCCGTACCGCTCAGGTGCGTCTGACTGAACCCGGCAATGAGACTGTCTGAGTAATGATACCCTGAGCACCAATCCCAACCCTGAGTGCCATTGTCTGGACTTGCCTGCACCATGCCAAACGGTACCGAGGCGCCGGGGTAGGTGTGCCCGTGACCGCCCGTTCCAATAAACGGATCTACTGCGTCTACCCCTGTTTTTTCCTTGTCGTTCCCGCCTTGTCTCTGCAGGGCGCAACCAGCCACCAGGCCCATGGTTACCAACACGCCCAATGCGCTTATTTTCAATGAGTGTATCTGCATGCTATACTGTAGTGTAGACTATTCGTTTTTGGCCTGTTTTCTGGAAAACTGGCCAAAAACGGAATGATGGATTACTTTTTCACCTGGTTTTTAAGGCTTGGAAACGGCAGAGGCTCTGGGTACATTCTCTTGAAGAATTCCTTATGCTTTTTGATACCCTCATAGAAAAAATACACCTCTCCCTGAATACCGCGGCCCCGGTTGTAGTCTATGATTTGGGTAAGCAGAGAATCTGGGGCCGTGTACTGGTCTACCTGCAACAGAACACCCGGGTAAAAGCCCTGCGGGTTGAAAGTACCTAATTGCTGCTCCAGAATCTTGTCCATTTCTCGCTGGTAGGGTGCAAAGTCGTAACGGTAGACTTGCGGAATGACCAGGTCCACCAACCCCATGTTGAGCCAGGCTGGCCAGTCCTGCAGGTAATTCTCTTCGGACCAAGGGTAAATGCTGGGAGCCATGGAGACAATCATGTGCGGTTTTTCCTTCCGGATGGTTGTCACCAAATCTTTAAGAAACAGATTGAGTTTACCCGAGCGCCATTTCACCCATTCATAGTCTTTCTCCTGGGCGGGTGGGGCCTTGCCGCTATGCTCGCTTTTGTACAGGTTTACGGTGTAGTCATCATAGCCTCCGTTGGTGGGCAGCGCGGGCAGGCGGTCGTCTCCCTGAATACCGTCCACGTCATATTTCTGCACCACTTCCAGCACCAGGCTCTTTACAAAGGCCTGTACCTCTGGGTGAAACGAGTTCATCCACTGGAAGTCATTTTTGGTGGTGATGTTGCCGGTCTTGTCCTTAGAGGCCCAATGCGGCTTTTTCTGTAGCAGAATACCGCCGGTAGAATCGCCCATGGAGGCGGCAAAGCCAAATTCAAACCAGGCAAAAACCTTGATGTTTTTTTTATGCGCTTCTTCAAGGAGCTCCTGCAACGGGTCGCGGCCGGCAAACTCAGGCATGATGGCGTGGCCGGTGAGGCCCTTCATGACTTCACTTGGGTAAAGGGTGTGCGCTTTGTTCAAGGTCACCACAAAAATGGTGTTGAACCCCAGCTCATGGCACAGCTCCACCGCTTCCTTGATGTTCTCTCTGGAATACAACGCGTCACTGGCCACGTTGGTAAGCCACACCCCTCGTACGCCGGTTTTACCTACGCTCTTCTGGGTAGGCTGTACACTAGCACAGCTAGGGGTAAGGAGCAACAAAGCGCTTAAGAAAACGACGCAAAGCGTGTTGTTGAGTTGGGAAGAGAGAAGCCTAGAAACCATATAAACAGAAGTAAACAAGCCGTACCTTAGTGTAATTAAGAGAAAAAGATTACTCCCTCTTTTCTGTTCTACAACAGAATGCAAAGCCTAAAGTAGCCGAAATACTCTAGCCGGCCTAAGTTTTTAATTTATTTTATTAAGTAATTTTACTTTCTACTCTCTACAAGCCTGTAGTATGGCGAATGGAATATATAGCAGAATGTGGAGTATGGAACGTAAGAAATGTATAAATTTGAGATTAGGGCACCTTCGTTTTGGAATGCTGCTCCTATACTCTTCGCACGTAAAAGATGACTACTAACTTTTTTGCTGAACTAAGCAGTGACCTTCCTACTGGGGTTGCCTACCGTAATGTGAACCAGAAGAAGAAGATTATTTCTTATTTTGCCATTACGGGCAATGCCACTATTGCAGAGTTGGGCAAGGAACTGAACCTGAGCATCCCTAAAATCACCAGCCTCTTAAATGACCTCATGCAGGACGGCCTGGTGAAAGACTACGGCAAGGTAGATTCTACTGGCGGCCGGCGGCCCAACTTGTATGGCTTGGCACCAGACTCTGGTTTCTTCGTGGGCATTGACGTCAAGAAGTTTCACATCAACATTGGCATCATTGACTTCCAGAAGAACCTGGTGAGCAGTTTTGAAAAGTATCCCTACCGCCTCACCAACAACCAGGAGTCTCTGGATGAGCTCTGCCAGATCATCAATTCCTTCATAGACGAGCTTACCATGCCCAGGGAGAAGATTCTGGGCATAGGCATTAACCTGTCTGGCAGGGTCAACAACAAGAAAGGCTACAGCTACAGCTTCTTCCATTTCCATGAAGATCCTTTGAGCAAGATCATTGAGTCTAAGGTGGGCATAAACGTGTTTCTGGAGAATGACTCCAGGGCCATGGCCTACGGCGAGTTCTGCTCTGGCGTGGTGAAACATGAGAAGGACGTGCTGTTCCTGAACCTGGATTACGGCATTGGCATGGGCATCATGATCAACAGCCAGTTGTACTACGGCAAGTCTGGGTACTCTGGGGAGTTTGGCCACATACCCCTGTTTCAGAACGAAATCATCTGCAAGTGCGGCAAGAAAGGCTGCCTGGAAACCGAAGGCTCTGGCTGGGCCCTGATAGAAATGTTCAAGGACCAGCTGCAGGCGGGGGCCTCTACAGTGGTCACCAAGCAGAACATCAATCCAGAGGACCTGCAACTGCAGGACATCATCAATGCCATTAACAATGATGACGTACTGGCCATTGAACTCATCTCCAAGATTGGCGAGAACATAGGCAAAGGCATAGCGCTGCTCATCAACATCTTTAATCCAGAACTGGTCATCTTGGGCGGCAGCCTGGCCACCACCGGCGAGTTCATCTTGCTGCCTATCAAAAGCGCCATCAAAAAATACTCGCTGAGCCTGGTCAACAATGACACCCAGTTGAAAATTTCTGCCCTGGGGGAACAAGCCGGGGTGATTGGCGCCTGCCTACTGGCCCGCAACAGACTGCTTGCCCTGGAAGATATATAGGCCCACCTGGACAGGCTTGGTTGAGTCAGGAAGTATGCTTACAACATCTGCGGTCCCGTTTTTGGCCTGTTTTCATGAAAACAGACCAAAAACGGGACCGCAGATGTTTACAGAAAGCCTCGTTATTGTTTCAATACGCGCTTCACTACTTTTCCCTCCGGGGACTCCAACACTACCAGGTAGACGCCGGCGGCAAGACCCTTCAGGTTGAGTTCCACCACGTTTTTAGAAAGCGTCTGTTGTGGTAGAACGGCATTACCAGCCAAACCCAGCACCTGCACTGTGCCTTTGCGTCTGAGCGCTTCTGGATACGTCACCATCAGTTTGCCGGTGGTGGGCACTGGGTAAGCGATTACGTCTTGTGCCAAAGCCATCTCTTTGGAACTGGCCGTGACGGCGCCTACTTTTTGCAGTCTGATCGCGTCAATGGTCACGTAGGTAGTAGCCTGGCCCGCCGTAGCCGATGCCTGGTTGGTTACTACCAGTGAGTCATTGGCACTCAGCTCAAACGTACCTACCGCATTGAACTTTGAACCGTTGGTAGACTGGTCCATCTTCACAACCGGCTGTGCCACTCCGTCATGGTAAATAGTATACGGCGTGTCTTTGGCTCTATTAGAGGACGCCACCCACCAGGAGCTGATCTCATATCGGCCGGGCTCCAGTCCCACAAATTTGTACGTGGCTCGTTTATCACCGGTACCGGTAGCCATGATTCTGGCCTTGGAAGTACCGTAAAACCCTGCATTGCCCGTCTCACCCCAGTTGCCGTTCCAGGTTTTGAAAGACTCGCTCATCTCCGTGTCCAGAATAATGGCCTCAGGAGCGCGCTGTTTTAAAATGAGCGCGGTGGGCATGGCTCTTTCGGTTCCATCTGAGGGCCTAATGGTGGTCTGGCCTTTCACTACCATGGAAGAAGACCCGCCTCCGTCCAGGTTAAGGGCCTCCACTGCGCCTAAGCTTATCATGACATCTGCCACCTCGCTTAAGGTAGCACCTTCGCCCACACCCAGATTGCCACCTTCAATAACCAATAAAATCAGCTTCTTATCAGCGGTATAGCCAATGGCCGTGCGGGCTCTGCGGGAGGTGTTGTCAATGACAATCATCTCCTCGGCGTCAGTGATTCTCTTCTCACCGTTCATGACCAGCACCGGCGAGCCGCCTATGCCCACAAAAGGTTTCCATTCTTCTCCATTGGAAGGGAATGTGGCACTGGGCACCGGTTGCGGCGCCTCTCCCAGCTTATTGGGGCTAGGCGCGGAGTAACTGTAGGTTTTATTGGCGGCGTCTACGCTATAAATCCAGGTGACGTCTGGGATGTTGTTGGCCATTATCCCAAAAGCGCCGCGTGTGGGATAGTATGCCGTAGAAGTACCGTTCAAATCACGGTTGAAGGTTTTGATGTTGGGTACCAATACGGCTCCTTCCTGTGCCACGTAACTATACGAAGCGTTGCCCCCGAAGAAGCCGCCGTTGATGGCCATATAGGCGGGTTCGCGCTGCTCGGCGGCAAAGTACTGCGAAGGCGTTTTAGAGGATGTGCCACCGCCATACACCGCTTTCAATTCAAGGGAAGGGTCTTTGATGTCTGCCAGCGTATAATAGGCTTTGGTGGCTACTCCCGGGGCCAAAGGCGTGGTGGAGGTAAACACTTCTACAGACGCGGGCAGTCCTGCGTTAAGCGCACTGGGCTTGGTCCAGACCATCTGCCCGAAGCTGGGCTGCATGACCACCAGGAACAACCCTGCCAGTGAGAGCCTTTTGAAAAGAGGTAAAGATGTTAGCATAGAATAGGTTTTAGTTGAGTTGGGGAAGATTTAGTGACATGCAAAATGAGAGCAGGATAAAGCGCAAGGCACCTACCGGATGGCTATTTTTTGAGTCTTCAGGTGAGCACCCTGTTGCACTTTCAGCACATAGATGCCAGGCCTCACTCCTGGTAGGTTCACTTGCAGGCTACCCATGGCATCTGGTGTCTTGTCCTGAATCTGTCTGATTAGCTTTCCGGCGGCATCCATCAAGAAGATGTTTTCTACTCTTTTTGCCTGGTCTAGTCCTGTGATGGTAAAGTTGCCCGTGGAAGGATTTGGATAGAGACCTAAGCCACCTTTCTGCTGCCAAACCGCATCTTCTATTCCTAAGGGACCCGGGGCGGGGGAAGCATCCAGCCGGCGGTTACGAATGATCATTACGGCATCTGCGCTCACCAACTTGCCGGCCTCTACGTTGTCATTAGTCAGTTGCACCACCTGGCGGCGGCCTGCCGTGAGATAGGCGTCACTAAGCTTGTTCCAGCCGGCCAGCAAAGGTTGCGTTTGGTTTACTGTTTTGGTAGTTATGGCTCCGGTATAGTCGTACACGATGTAGGGAGCGGCCGTGGTTCTGTTGGAAGCCGGCACATTGTATACATATACCTCATACCAGGCGTTGGCAGGCACTTGCACAAAGTAATCCAGCAGAACTCTTCCTTCCAGACCACCGTAGAGGCTTTTCCCTTGGTAACCCAGCATGCTGCTCTCGGCCCAGGCACCGGTACGGACGGCATCCTGGGTATTGCTCACCGCGGTAATGGCCTTGTATTCCCGCCAGTCTGGGGCGGCGTATGGCGGGTACATGGGCGTGGCAAAACGGGAATTTTTCAGGTAGTTGAACTTCCCCACTAAATCGTCATAGAACCACAGAGCTGCTCCTTTAAAACCTAAGGAGGTGTTCACGTTTAAGTAGTCCACCACTTCTGCCGGCGTAAGGGAAGTAGTTCCGGGGTTTACCGCAAACGAAGGATAAATGCTTTGATAGTTGCTGACGGCGTTTTTGGTATAGGTAAGCCAGTTTTGATACGTACTGATGTTGGATGTGTAACTCTGCATTTGCAGGTTGTCTACTTTATCATTGTTCACCCACCATTTCCAGTCCTGCAAGAGATTCTCATAGGCGGTGTAGGTAGAAGTTCCCATCTGGCTGGGCGCACTGGACACGTTTACCTTTGGATTTTCTGCCTTGAGCCTGTCATACAACAGGGCCACAAACTGATTGAGTTTATCTGCGCGCCAACGCATCCAGGCGGAGTCTGCCCCATTGACTGGCGGCTCTGCCCCATTATGCTCCTTCTTGTATAAGTCTACCGTGAACGGGTCATACCCGTAGTCTTTGCTGGAATACCGGATGCGGTCCATCTCAATGCCGTCCACGTCATACTTTTGGGCAATCTCAGTGGCCAGGCTTACCAGAAATTCCTGTACCTCTGGGTTGCTGTGCACCATCCAGTAGAAGTTGCTGGCATCTTTCTCCACCCCCGTTTGGGTTCGGGCCACCCAAGTAGGGTGGGCCTCAAAAATAGGTCCTTTAGAAGTGGTACCAGAGGGCGCATAGCCGGCTACAAAGCCGTACTCAAACCAAGCCTCTACGTGCAGCCCCACGCGGTGGCCTTCGGCAATGGCCTCTGCCAGAATATCGCGGCCGGTGTAGGCCGGGTCAATGGAAATGCCTGTATGCTGCCTGAACACCTCACTCTGCCACAGCGGGTAGCCTCTGCTCCACACGTTCACATAGACCACGTTAAAATTGGCGGCGGCCAGGCTATCCATTTGCGAGGCTATTTTGGCTTTGCTGCTGAAAGAGGAGCGTGCCATCCAGGTGCCTCTCAACTCCTGCGCCCTCACTTGGGTCATAAGAAGCAAAATCAGGAAAAGACTTATGAGTAAACCAATCTTTTTCATCTCTACAAAAGGTATTAGTGAACAATGATTTCGTCTGCCATCAGAAACGCCGAACCGCCTGCGCCAGGGTGTCCCGGTGGGCAGACTCCTATATTTTTAGCGATCACCTTAACATAGCGCACAGGAGTTTCATCCAAGGCTTGGGTGAACGATTGGATGACAGGCTTCTCCAGGGTTAGGGGCACTAGGTGCGACAGCACTCCCGCCTTTGCGTATTTCTGGTTGCTACCCGCCACCCAGACTTCTACCCTGGTGGGCAGGAAAATCCAGGAATTGGCGTCCTGCAAAAACCGAGTGGTGACTTTTGTAACCGTCTGCTCCTGGCCTAAGTCCAGGATCGCCTCCAGGTCTTGCTTCTCAAATCCCTGCCAGAAACCTTTGCGATAATCTGCATCGCCCAAAATCCCGTCAGTGAGCGCCATGGCCCCGCTGCCTTGGTAAGAACCATGGAATGGGTGCGTAAGCTTCGGCTCTTTGTATACTGCCTTGTGTTTGACAAAAACTGCTTCTACGGGCTCGCTGTAAGGCTTCCCATTTTTAAAGGGCGTTACTTTTAGCGTTACCGAGGAAGTGAAACCGATGGCCTTACCGGTATATAAAGCTGAGGCATAAGAAGGAAGAGAATTGTCTAGGGTATAGCGCAGTTCTGTGGACGGCAGCCCCGCCTGCAACCTTACCGCGAATGCTCCTGTGGCGGGAATGTAGGCAGGCAGCACGGTGACCGGCCATGTTTCAAAACCATAGGTCACTCCTTGCTTTTCCAGGACAGAATAATGGGCATTTAACCGGTTGCTGAAATTGTCAAAAGTGGGTTTGTTCTGGTGCCGCCAGAGGTTCTCTGAAAAGGCCAACAACCTGGGGAATACCATGGCATCTACCTTTTCCTGGGGAATGGTTTCTGTCCAGAGCGCCGCCTCAGCGCCTTTTATAAGGTTCTCCTGCTGCACAGAAAGCCCCGTAGGCACCAAGGGCGTATTGTACACTTTTTCCAGGGGTGTAATGCCGCTGTTAAGGTCCAGGTAAAAGCTACTGCGCGGTGATACAATTACCTGCCCGTGCTGGCGGGTAGCCTCCCGCACGGCTCCAGCCCCGTGCCAGGACTGTACCAAGGTTCCAGACGCAATGCCTCCTTTCAAGGCTTCATCCCAGACAATGACCTTTTTACCAAGAGGCGCTACTATGGCGGCCACGCGACGGGTGAAGTATGCCTGCAAGGCCTCCTCATCGGGTAGGCCTTCTGCCTTCATGCGCTCTTGGCATTTTGGACAAGACCTCCATCTGGTTTTGGGGGCCTCATCCCCACCCACGTGCACGTATTGCCCCGGGAACAAGCGCGCCACCTCCTGAAAAACGCTGGTTAAAAACGTATATGTCTGTTCGTTTCCGGCGCAGAGAATATCTGAGTGCACTCCTGCTTTGTTAGAAACCTGGAAAGGCCCACCGGTACAGGATAACTCTGGATAGGCCGCCAAGGCTGCCTGCACATGCCCGGGCACATCTATCTCCGGAATAATTGTAATGTTTCTGCTTTGTGCATAAGCCACTAGTTCCTGCACCTCGGTGGCCATATAAAAGCCGCCATGGGTGCTACCGTCTTCTTCCTTGCGCCAGGCCCCTACCTGGGTAAGCCGTGAGTATCCAGGAATTGGCAACCTCCACCCTTGGTCATCTGAAAGATGCAGGTGCAGAATATTTAACTTGTAGAAAGACAGTAGGTCCAAGTAGCGTTTGATAAACTCCTTGCTCATGAAATGCCGGCTTACGTCTAGCAAAAGGCCTCGCCAAGCGTAGGCAGGCTCATCTGTAATGGCCAAAGAAGGCAAGAGAACCTTTTTTGAAACTCCATGGACTGGTTGCAAGGCTACCAACTGCCTCAGGGTTTGCACTGCCCAAAAGAGTCCCCCCTGGGTTTTGGCGCTACAAACAATGCCGGTAGGTTGAATGGTGAGTTGGTACCCTTCCTGACCCAGGGCGAGCGTAGAATCAATGGTCAGCGAGATGGCACCTTCAACAGGCTTGCCTTTCGTCTTTACTGCCAGAGAACTCCCCACCGTTTCTTTAAATGATTGTGAGAGGAAGGTCGCTACCTGCCGTTCTTCTGGCGAGTTGTTTTTAACCTCCAGGATGGTAGAAGCAGATAAAGTAAACGTACCGGGCAGCTGTTGCAAGTGCTGGGGCATGGGAATAAGGCCCTCGCTAGACCTCACCACCGCCTCTTGCTTTGCCTGCATGGCGGTGGTGCAGGCTCCAAATGCCAGCCCTACACAGACGAAAAGGATAAGTGTATATAATTTACGCCAGGCGTTCCTCATGACGCCTATTTTTGGAGATGGGGCTCAATGATCTGATTCCAGAGCGCATATCCGGCAGGGGTCATGTGCAACCCGTCGCCAATGAACAACTCTGGTTTAGGTTTGCCGTCTGCGCCTAACATACCTGTGCCCACGTCTACAAACTTTACCTTGCGGTGCCAGAAGGCATACCGCTTGATTTTTTTGTTGGCGTCCTGCATGGCCGGGTACATCTCCCATCTGGATAAACTGGGCTTGATGGAAAGGTACACCAGTTCTGCCTCTGGCAATTCCTTTTTCATCTTTTTGGCGAAGACTTTGAACTGGGCAAACGTCATGTCTGCCGTCTTGCCGCTGGCAATGTCATTGTCTCCAGAGTACAGAAATACCTGTTTGGGTTGGTATTTTTTCACAATCCGGTCAAAGTAGAAGGTGGCGTCTCCTAGGCGCGAGCCGCCAAAGCCCCGCAGGATAATGGGGTATCCCGGAAAGTCTGCAGGGAGTGTGCGCCAACCTCTTATAGACGAGCTGCCCGTAAACACAATCCCCCCGGGGGCGGGCATCTGCAGGCTATCGCTTTTCTCAAAGGTCTGAATCTCTTTTTCCCAGAGCGCCGGGTTATCTGGCTTCTGCGCCAGTACCGGCGGCAATACCAGAAACAGCAATAAGAACAACCAGAGAGTAGAAAGAGAATGCTTGGTCATGGTATGAAGGAGGTTCATGCTTGAGTAATTCAATGGCTGTGTCGTTTTTGGCTTGTTTTCAAGAAATCAGGCCAAAAACGACACAGCCCAGAATGAGTAATCTTATTTAGCGCGCGCCAGGATGGTCTTTATTTCCTTGGCCATTGTTTTGCTTAATTGAGTAAAGCCCAAATCTGTCAGGTGAATGCCGTCTACGGTGCCCTCTCCGTTGGCGGGCACCAGGTTTTTGTTGGACAGGTAATACAGCCGCGAAATACCCTCCTTCTTTAACTGAGCGTAGGCTTCTTGTAAACGCTTGTTCTTTTGGCTCACCAAACCGGCCACGTGCAGGTCTACCCACTCATGGGCGTAGGGAATGTTTTCTACTAGCAGAATGGGGGCTTTTGCGTTACGCTCACGCAGGGTTTTCACCAGGGCCAATGTCTTAGGAAGCACCTCCTCGGGCTTAAGGTTGGGCAGGCAGTCTATCACGTACAAGGCAGGATTCAGGTCGGTGAGCAGTTTTCCCATGGCTGGCTCCATCTTACCATTGCCAGAAAAGCCCAGATTGATGGTCTCCCGGTTTAGTTGACGGCCCACCAATGCCGGATACGCCATACCGGGCCGTGAGGCGCACGCTCCCTGCGTGATGGAGGTACCATAAAACACAATAGGTTTCTGGGTGTTTTTTTCTACCCGTTTGATAGTGGCCCCGTCTTCAACGCCGATTGAAACGGAGTCTACCCCGTCATACAAGGGTAAATACAAGAGGAATTTTCTATCCTGAGCCACTGGGTTGACCACCAGTTCTGCTTCATTCTTCTTGCCAGTGGGCTTCCCTACGCCCACCCATTGCCAGCCTTTGGCTCCAAGCGCGTACAGATCAACGCCTTTCACCACGGTGGGCGCCATGTGGTTAAAGCTATTATTGCCGCGCACACTCCACTTCACTTTCAACTTCTTTGAGTTAGAGGAAAACACCACGTGCACACCGGCCGAATGTTGGCTCAGTTTCCAAACCTCATCGGTAACCTGTCCTTTGGCTGCTGCCGGAAGCCGGGTAAAGGTCTCCTCCAGTTCTGGCCATCCTAATCCCCGCACGCCAAACTCCTGTACCGCATGCCATTCCCAGCCGTCTCCAGCAATAGTGTCTGGGCTATTTTGAGCAGCTCGCATTTGTTTTCCTTCTGTGGCGAAGAAAATGAACAACAGAACGCCCATGAGCCAGGGCAAAAGGTTAGAACGCTTAGAGGGCATACAACACGTAATTGAAAGGCACAGAAATAGGCCTATTGCATATCAATGGGTACAAAAATGAGGGGTGTTGGCAGGCAGGAGGCGCCGGGCGGAGAATACGTGAACCTGATGGTCTGCTCTTCGCCGTTGGGAGCCGGCGGAAACACCTGAATCACAATCGCCTCAGGGTCTTTTTTGGTATTGAGGCGGTCACTGGGCAATTGAATGATGCCGGCGTCAAACTTGCCCTTGCTCATGACTATGGCAGCCGCCATGCCCCCGCACCACTGGTTGTCTTCTGCGCGGGAGTTGTAGGTGACCAAGGCCAGGCCTTTGCCGTCTGAGCTTTTCCATTTCATTTCCACCTCGTACATCACCCCGTAGTTACCGGCCAAAGTGGCAACCTCGTTTCGGCTGCTTTCACGGCCCTGCACCCAGGGGTCTTTCTTGCCATCGGCGATGATAATCTCGCTGGCTCCGTTTTTGGTGTCTAGCACGCCCTGCGTAATAATGCGGTAATTGCTCACGCCAAACACGCCGCGGCCGGCCCCGCTTTTACTTTTAGGAGGCAGCACGTCCTTGATTCTGGCAAATGCTGCCGGACCTGAGGTTTTTAGATCGGTTTGCAGCACTGCCACCTGGCCGGGCTGGTCAATGACAAACTCATAGAAGCCGTGCACCAGCTCATCATACTTCACCACGTTTTTCTCCAGGCGCTCGTCCAGGGCAATGGATTGGCCGGGCTTTACCGTGCGTACTTTGCTTTCTGGCTTTGAGGCGAAATAATCTGCCAGGCCTTCTTTACCAGCTTTAAAATAATTGGTGGTAGGGGCCTGTGAAGAGTACTTGAGCATGCGGATGTGCATGTCTGCCGTGCCCGTATTCTTGATGACCGCCGTAATCTTCCGGTCAATTTTCTCTAGCTCTTTGATGCCGTTCACATTGTACACATATAAGCGCACCGCACCAGGCTGTACTGGCTCTTGAAAAGCAATGGCTTCGGGCACGCGTATGTATTCTGGGTCATCTGAAATGAGGTACTGGGGACCGGGCGCAACAATCTTCTGGTATTCAATAGAGGTAAACTTCTGCTTCAAGAAGCCTGGCAATTCTACCACTGCCCCCTGCTTACTTTGCAGGATGGCTTGTGTTAGCTGGGCATCTAAGGTCTGGGCAGAAATTGTTTTTGCGAAACAGAGAGATAACAGGAGCAGGGGAATCTTCTTCATAGAAATGGGTAGATCGTAGAGGCTACATTCATTCAAATATTGCCCACATTTTAATACTGTTTTAAATATAAGAACAATTATTAAATATTATTAAAATGTAACGATAATTTATTTATCTTATTCTAAACATGAAAAATCCTCCGTTTTTGGCTTGTTTTCTAGGAAACAAGCCAAAAACGGAGGATCATCTTAATAATTAGTGATACGGTCTCTACTGAGCGACTTGCTGCTTATATGCGGCAAAGAATTCAGGGAATTTTTTGATGCCTTCAAAGAACCAGAAGCTCTCACCGGTGATGCCTTGTCTTCTGTTCTCGGCTACCATCTGGCTTAAAAATTCTGGAGACGGGTTATAGTCTGCATTCTGGATGAGTACGCCCGGAAAGAACTTACTGCGGTGCTGTGGTTCCAGGAAACTCAACTGCTGCTTAAGCACTGCCTGGTACGCGGTGATGTCATAGCGGTAGTGTTGGGGCAAGACCATGTCAGTATAGCCTTTGTTCAACCAGACGGGCCAGTCTTGCAGATATTCTTCTTTGGCCCAGGGGTAGATGCTTGGTGCCGTAGAAACAATTACGTTGGGTTTGATTTTCTTTACGGCCGCGTATAAGGAGCCTAAATAATCAGTTAAGAGGTTGGTACGCCAGGTAACCCAAGCGGCCTCTTTGTAATTAGAAGGCGGAGTGGCGTTGTTGTGCTGAGACTTGTATAGGTTTACTGTGTAGTCATCATAGCCACCAGTAGAAGGCAGTGCCGGCAACCGGTCATCTCCCTGTACGCCGTCCACGGCGTAGTTACTCACTACTTCTGTCACCAAGGAGGTCATGAATGCCTGTACCTCTGGGTGAAACGCGTTCATCCACTCAAAGCCGTTCTTTTTGAGGAGGTTTCCGCTGGCGTCTTTGGCCGCCCATTCTGGTTTGGTCTGCAGGATAAGGCCTCCGTTCTCATTGTTGGAAGCCGCAAAGCCATACTCAAACCAGGCATGCACCTTTATGTTCTTCTTGTGCGCCTCCTCTATCATTTCTGCTAAGGGATCACGGCCGGCAAACTTATCCGCAATGCGCACGCCAAACGTACTCTGCATGACTTGGCTGGGGTACAGCGTTCTGCCACGGTTCCAGACCACCATGAAGATGTTGTTGATGCCGTATTGTTCACACAAAGCAACAGCCTGCCGTATGTTCTCTCTGGAGTCCAAGGCGTTGCTGGCCACGTTGGTGATCCAAACTCCTGAGAACCGTTCTTTTTTCACTGGCGCAGGGGCAGGCTCCTCTTCTGCCTTGGCAGAGCAGCTGCTCACAGAGAAAAAAGCAAGCAGCAGACACAATAGTTTTAGGAAGCTAGTCTTCATATGTAATGGCACAGGCTAGTACCCGGCCCCGTTAATGTTAATGGCCTCTCCTCCTACTTTCCGCTCATCCTCAGACGCTATGATTTTGAAGTAGCTCACGTTAGGGCAGCGCATATCAGTGAACCGCTTGCTGTGCATAGGCACTTCTACTATTTTGCTTTCCCATAAACGGTACAGGCTGGTGCTCTTCCAGATAGCATTCTCCACTTTGGTTTTAGTGGCTTGCGCCGGCTTGCCTTCATTGGCTACCTGGTCAATGGCGTTCACGCGCTTAAAGTCGCCCAGGCTGCCTTGGTTGTAGCCGGCGGCGGCAAACTCCTTCTCATATTTTTTACCGGCCCCTTCAATGGTCAATTTCAGTTTACCAGCGCCTATGATCTGCACAGACATGGTCACTTCCTCGCCGGGGTACCAGTAATAACCAGCTTCTGCGGGTGCATTTTCATACAGGGCCACCTGGCCGCTGGGATGAGAGGTACGGCGCAGAAACGGCCTGAACGCTCTCCTATCTTGGGTCACATTGCCGTTGGCATCTCTGATGACTTCCCAGGTTAGCCCAATGTCCGTTTCCTGACCTCCCATGTTGCCGCCCATGTACACAGACGGATTGTCTAAATACTGCTGCGGTTTGGCCGGGTTCTTTCTTTCTGGGTCAAAGGTAATGGACGGTAGCACCACTTTGCCCGTTATGCCCAGCCAGACGTCCTTGCTGGACATCACTTTGCGGTAATAGGCCCCGGCAAAGCAAGGCGAGCTCACGGCGGGTCTCACCTCATTGGGAAAGAAGGTAGTAATGGGGTCTTCTGTTGCTTTGTCTGTGGGTGCTGGGTCCTGGCTGCTGCATGCCCAAAAGCAAATGCATACCGCCGCCATGATGGAGAGAAATAATTTCATGAGGGTATGGGAATAAAAAAAATCACTTGGGTGGACGCCTATCTCTTTTTAAGAGGGAAGCGCTCACCCAAGTGATTAAAGGTTTACTTTTCTAGTTTATACAGACGCATGCCAATATTGGTGCACACAAACGCGGCGTGCAACTTACCATTGACAACGGCCATGTCGGCATCCATGGTATTGTTGGCATTGGCGGCCGTAGACGGCATGAGGGAATTCATGATGGGGTTCTGGTAAGAAGCTGGCTGTCCGTCTGTGATGTCACAAACCCGCATATACGCTCCTTTGCCCGTCACGTACGCCGTATAAGCCAGATAGGTACGGCCATTGTGCACTTTCACCTTACAGTCTGTAGCCACAATGCCGGTTTGCTTGTGCAGCTCTGCCATGGTGTTGCTCAGGGAGATGATGCCGTTCAGGTTGTTGCCAGTGGCAGCACCCACGTAGCCTGTCATGGGCGCTGGAAGCGGTTCAATGCCGTAGTAGAAGCCAGCACCAGAATACGGGAAGTCATAGCGGGTTGGCGTTGGGTTGAGCACGCCACCCGTCACCGTCCAAACGAAAATATCCGTCTTTTGAGCCATGCCCACGGTAATGGTGGCATTACCGTCCAAGCTACCCGACACGTTGATACCGGCAGACCTTGGCACGTAGCTGAGGCCCAGCGAAGTCTTAGAGTATTTGATGTATGGTTCTGGCGAGGCGGTCACGCTGTTCCAGCGGTAAATGGTGTTCTCCGCATCATTGATACCCAGTGGCACGCCCAGGATTACCCCGTTGTCATCGGTGGCCAATTTTCTAAGGCTGTGCACAATGACAGTTCCCGTTTTATCCAAAACTCCTACCTGCTGGCCCGAGAAGTCATAGTAGTTAGGCCCCACCACCGTTGGTGCCACCGCAGAATAGTTAGGCACTACCAGGTAATTTCCGCTAAACCCAACGCTGTTCAAGTCATTGGCGCCAAACCCGAAGCTAGCATACTCTTTCGTGAACAAAGGCTTTATGGACAACTGCGGTTTACCAATGGTAAACTCCTTCACGATGCCATCTGTACCAGTGATCTTCACTTTGGAAGTACCCGCCAAAAGGTTTAGCCCCTGACCCGTGAACGCTGGGTCTATGCTGTTTCCAAAGCCGGTCTCTAATACCACGTTGGCAGAGGTGAAGTTAGTCAAGCCGGTCACGTATGGGATTAACGTAGAAGGAGCTTGCAGCACCACAGAATCTGTAGGAACGCCATTGATGGTCATGGCCTTCACGGATGCCGGTCCCACTTGCTCTGTGGTGATGATCAGGTCATAAGGGTACAAGGTTTCGCCGTCTACTCCTCTCAAGCTGAACGTCTTCTTGCCCCCAGAATAATCTACGGCTGCGCCATTTGTAAAGCCTACCAGGGTCCCGTTCACAAACTCCATGGTCACTTTGAGAGCGGATAGATCTGTCCCTTTGGGTACTTGCACAATCAAGGAACTGGCGCCCAGGTATATATCCTTTTTCTCTACGTTCAGACCCTCAATGATGAAAGAAGAAAGCGTAGGCGGCGACTGCACCTTGAGTACTACGTCAGAAGCTTCACCGTTGGAACCTTGTAATTTAAGGGCCATGGGTTTTCTCAAGTCATAGCGGGCATTGTTCTCAAAACCAACTACTTCCCCGTTGGCCACTAACAATTGCAACTTGGCATTAGACAGATCTTTGCCGCCGGGCAACATGACCGTTACCACGTTGCCTGCACCGTATCCTGGGGTAAACAGTTCATTGTTGATTTTTACGCCTACCACGCGTACAGACTCATAGTCCCTGGACAAGTCGTCTTCGGTACAAGCGGTCATTACCAACAACAGCAGCGCCATAAGAGCACCCTGCCATTTAAGAAACATTATCTTTTTCATATGATGATGAAGTTTTAATGTAGCCGAAGGAGATATTAACCTCCAGCCAGGTTGCTTTTATAAACCGTAACCTTTGTTTTGAGTGAGCCAAGGCGCCTTGTTGCGCTCCGTCTGCGGAATGGGCCACAGATAGAACATGTCGTTCCATTTGCGGTCTCTGTCACGGGTTCTGAGCTTGCTGGCATAGGCCTGGTAACTGGCAATGTCATTGATGTCTCTTTCTGAACCGCCTGCTCCAAAAGAAGGCACCATGTCTGGCGTAGCCTGATCATACCCATCTGGATAAATGCCCTGAGAAGCATTCACCCCCGTGGCCAATGGATAGCCGTAGGTTGGTTCTGCATTTTGCAGACCGCCAATTCTCCAGCGCCGCATGTCAAAGAAATGAAGAGACTCTTTGGCCAATTCCACCTTACGCTCACGACGCACAATCTGGCGCATCTTAAGTTGGTTTCCAGTTCTGCCGGGATCAGAAGTCAAGATACCGGGCATGCCCACTCTCGCTCTCACCTGGTCAATGGCGTTCACCACGGTGGCGTCAATCTCGCCTAGTTCAATTTTGGCCTCAGCGTAGGTAAGCAGAATCTCAGCGTAGCGCATTAAGATGATGTTATAGGTAGGCAAGGCGCTGCTCTCATCATCAAAGTGGTTGTATTTTCTCCAGGCAAAGCCCACGCCGCTTTGCACGTAGCCGTACTGGGCCACAGAACCGGTGTAGTCTTTGTTGTCAATCATTTTCAGGTTGCCGTTCTCATCCCAAGATTTGGTCTGCGGCTTGTATACCTCCATCAAGAACTTCATCTTATTGCTACCGGTGTTGCCTATGATGGTGTCATGGTGCGTGTAGATGGTGTATTTTAAGCGAGGGTCTCTGTTCTCAAACGGTTTTTTAGGATCATAGCCAGAACCTGCCTCGTCAATACGCTTGCCGTTAGACGTCTCATAAGTGTCTACCAACTGCTGCGTAGGGAAACGACCGCTTTGGCCAATCATACGCACCTGCTCTCCCAGAGACATGTACTGGGAGCTCTTGTCCCCGAAGTCTGAGAACATCATGAAGAACATGTTCTCGCGCTTGGCATCTGGTTTCATCTGTCCCACGCGGGTAAACAAGTCATTGTAGTTGTTGGCCAGGCCCTTTCCACCCTCATCCATTATTTTTTTTGCAGCCGCGGCAGAGATTCTAAAGTATTTCTCAGCCTGCGCAGGGTTCTTTTCAGCATCCATGCCGTAGCCAAACTTGTGCCATGAGCCGGCATACAGCGCAATGCGCGCTTTCAAGCCCTGGGCCACAGATTTGTCTACTCTTCCCCACTCGGTGGCCGTCCAGGGCAGATTAGTAGAGGCGTCATCCAGATCTGTAATGATAGCGTCTACCACTTCATTCCAAGGCGTTCTGTTCACATTCGTCAGTTGTTCTGAGGTCACAGACTTAGGGAAGTAAGGCACATCGCCGTAAATAGACACCAACTGGATGTAGAAGTGCGCCCTCAGCACCTTGATCTCTGCCAGGTATCTCTTGGCATTGTCATTCAACTCGCCGTAAAAAGGAGCGGCTCCGTCTAGTACGCTATTGGCCCTGGCCACCGACGTATACAAGGTAGACCACAGCAGTTCATTGGAGAAGTTGGTTCTCAGGTCAATGTTGCCCACGCCCACAGAACTGTTGTCTGCCCGCTCAATACCGAAGGGCGTGTACATGTCCCACAAGATGGAGAACGGGATGTTGCTGGTGCTGCCATGGTTCATTTTTAACCGTTGGTACACGCCATTGGCTCCTTGTTTTATAGCCCCTTCATTGTTATAAAAGTTTGAAGACAGGTAGTCACTCATGGGCTCGCGCTCCAGGTAGTCATCGCAACCACTCAAGGTTACCAAGCCCAGGGCACAAACTATTACTTTCGCCTTAAACAGCTTTTTTAGTATATTTTTCATTTTCAATCTGATGTCTGGATTAGAACTTTAGATCAACGCCAACCGTGTACGTCTGCATGATGGGGTAGAACTCACCGCCTACGCCGCCGCCATAGCTTACCTCTGGGTCATAGCCATCAAAGAAGTTGCTTCTGGTGAACAGGTTCTGGCCGCTCACGTAAACTCTAAAGCTTTCAATTTTGGCTTTCTGCGTGATGGCCTTTGGAATGGTATAGCCTAGCACCAAGTTTTTCAGTCTGGTGTAAGAACCGTCCCGCACCCATTTGTCTGAGCGCACAAAGTTGTCTGCTGAGTTCGCCTCTGGTACCAGCAAAGGATAAGACGCGTTTGGATTGTCTACCGTCCAGGAATCTAGCTGATGTTCAAACAAGTTACCGCCATTGAAGAACGGACGTAGACCTACGCCGCTCATGAAGGTGGAGCGCTTGCCCACGCCCTGCACAAAAGCGGTGAAGTCAAAGTTCTTCCAGCCAGCCGTTAAGTTTAAGCTGTATTCAAAGTGCGGGAAAGGATCACCCAGGTACACCAAGTCTCTGGAGTCAATGATCATGGGGTTCACGCCGTCGGCCACGTAAATCTTCTTGTACTTCACAAAGCCAGGACGCGCCGAGGTTCCTAACTTAGGAGAGTTGGCTACGTCATCCCAGTCACGGTAGTAGCCGTCTGTCAGGTACCCCCAGATGCCTTGGTTAGGATATCCTTCCACCATGGTTCTATCCTGAGAGTTCAAGCCGTTCAGGTTGGTGATTTCGTTTTGGTTATCGTTCAAGGTAAAGGTGGCCCCATAGGAGAAGTCGCCTAACTGGTTGCGGTGCGTGATGCCAATTTCCCAGCCTTTGTTTTCCATGTCGCCGGCATTGGTGAAGGCCGGGCTTAAGCCTGCGTAGTACGGGAGTGGGAACTTCATGAGCATGTCATAGATGCTCTTGATGTAATAGTCTGCCGTGAAAGATAGTTTTCCTTTCCAAAGGCTTGCATCTATCCCCACGTTGAACTGTTTTGACTTTTCCCAGCCAATGTTGGCATTCTCCAAGTCTGTCTGCGCCACCCCGGGCACCAGTTCTTTGTTATCACCCAGGTAATATCCGTAGCCAGGGCTGATGGTAGCGGTATACGGATAGTTACCAATGTTTTGGTTACCCAAAAGACCATAAGAGGCGCGTATCTTCAACAGGTCTACATGGCTAGCCAGGTTGTCCATGAACTTCTCTCTGGATAGTACCCAGCCTGTAGAAACCGAAGGGAAGAAGCCCCATCTGTTTTTGGCAATGAACCTGGAAGAACCGTCATAGCGACCACTCACCTCCAAAAGATACTTCTCATCAAACGTGTAGTTTAAGCGGGCGTAGCCAGACATAAGCGCCCAACTGCTGGCACCGCCGCCAGAGGTAGCGGTGGCTCCGTCTCCGTTGCCTAAGTAGTAGCGTTGCAGGTCAAATCCTTGCTTGGCCCCGAAGAACGAAGTGAACTCACTGTCTTCTGTCTGGAAACCCACCAATGCCTTGGCATAGTGTCTGCCTATCTCCTTTTCATAGGAAGTTTGCGCTCTAAAGGTATTATGCAACGTCTGAGACCATCCTTCGGTAAGACCGTCTTCCGCCGGATAGATGCCCATCACCTGACCCTTGAGGGAAGTAGTGTAAGGCGTTACCAGGCTTCTGCTTCTGCCAGTCACGTTACGGCGGGCGTACTGAGTTACAATCTCAAAGCCTTCAAAGGGAGTAGCCGTCAAGGTACCGTTCAACAGGATCTCTGAGCTCTTGTTTCTGTTCTCACCGCTGGCATACGCCTGGGCGGTGGGGTTGTCCCCGTTCTTGCCGTAGCCCCAGTTGCCGTCCAACTCTCTGGCGGCAGACAAGGTAGGTAGCATGTACAAAGATTTGTTGATGATGCTTTTAGGCGTGTTTACGCCCGGTGCTTTGGTGTTGGACTCCCTGATACTGGTTATGAGACCGGCCTTTAACCAGGACAGCACCTTGGCATCTGTATTCACCTGAATATTGGTGCGCTGGTAGTTGTTGTTTGGGATCAGGCCGTCTTGGAATACATAAGAACCAGAACCAAACATGCGTAGCTTTTCGGTTCCGCCGCCTACAGAGACGTTGTGCGTCTGCAACAAGGCATAGTCTTTCAGGGTCTCCTTTTTCCAGTCTGTGTCATAGCGGTTCCAGTTGTCTGGCTCCAAGTTTCTCTGGTCTTCAATAAGCTTAAGCTGTTGCTCTCTTTCTGAAGGAGACACGCTCACGCCGGCATTGTCTTTGGCTTGCAGTTCGGCCTGCAGGTATTGCCAGGCGTCCACCACTTTGGGCATGTTGGTAGGGCGTTGAACCGTGGCAGAACCACTGTAAGAAGTAGTGATGCTACCTTCCTTGCCCCGCTTAGTGGTAATCAAGATAACGCCGTTAGCCGCTCGTGAGCCGTAGATGGCAGCAGAGGCGGCATCTTTCAATACAGAAATGCTTTCTACAATGTTGGCATCTACCTGGTTGATGTCCATTTCCACGCCGTCTACCAAAACCAGCGGAAACGTGTTGGAGTTGATGGAGCCAATACCCCTGATTCTAATATTAGAACCATCTGCGCCAGGCTGGCCAGAAGTCTGCTGCACCGTTACACCCGGCATGGTGCCTTGCAAGGCGGTAGACAGAGAAGGCATTTTGCGTTGAGTAAGCGTTTCGCCGCTCACTGAAGCCACAGCCCCCGTTAAAGTTGCCTTCTTTTGCACGGCGTAACCAACCACTACCACCTCCTGCAACTCCTTGGCATTAGACTCCAGGTTAACATCCAACTGATTCTGACCGTTGTAGGCTACCTCTTTGGCAACATACCCAATATAAGAGAACACCAACACGTTGCCGTCCTTTACTTTAATACTGTACCCGCCGTTGACATCGGTGGTGGTGCCGTTGGTGGTGCCCTTCACCACAACGCTTACCCCTGGCAAAGGCTCAGACTTATCAGAAACAGTTCCTTTCAAGACAAAATCCTGGGCATACCCTGCCACGGATTTTATCAATAAGAACAACAATAGGGTAAAGACTTTTTTCATATGGTTGGCATTGGTTAAAGGGTATGGTGGTATGGATGACTCATTAGTTAAAAGGCGTTGCGCCAGAAGGCCTATAAAGGGAAGAGGTTAAATAAGCCTGTAATTACAGAGCCATCCCTCAGCTCTTCTATTGAAAGCAGCTGTTAGCCTAATCTTTTTAAAATCTCTAGTAATTGAATTGCCTGTAAAAGTTTATGACAATTGTAAAAAACCACTTACATCGCCTACCAAATATAAAAAAAGCATATTGAACCCACCAAATAAATAATGATTTTATTTTAAAAGATACCTCAATAACATGTTTTAGTTAAAATTCACACTATACTTTTTAATTTTTTATCAAAAGTTACTCTTAAGCATTCCATCACTCCGTGAGCTTTAATGCATTTCTCTCGAACTAACCATCCTAATCAATGACTAAAAGCAGAATGGATAGCAGGCAGATGCCAACACCTCGCTTTGCCAATCCCACCTTTTTTTATTTAGGAAGTATAGTGTACTAAACCATTCATCAGGCTTATATGAAACTAGCAGGAAATACCGTTTTAATAACCGGCGGAGCCTCGGGCATTGGGTTGGCCATCGCCCAACGATTTTTGCAAGCGGGTAGCACTGTCCTCGTCTGCGGGCGCCGCGAAGACAAACTTCAAGAAGCCCAACAACAACACCCTCAACTACACACCCGCGTTTGCGATGTGGCCAGAGAATCTGACAGAATAGATTTAGTGCACTGGGCTACCCAGAATTTCCCCCATCTGAACGTACTAGTGAACAACGCCGGCATCCAGCGGCGCGTGAACCCCGTTGAAACGCAGGAACCCTGGACCGAGACCCAGCAGGAACTGGCTATTAACCTAGAGGCCCCCATTCACCTGTGCATGTTGTTTGCTGAGCATTTGAAACAGCAGCAGAAAGCAGCCATCATCAATGTGACCTCGGGGTTGGCCTTTACACCGGCCGCCTTCGCGCCTATTTACTGCGCCACCAAAGCCGCCCTGCATTCCTTCACCGTATCCCTGCGGTTTCTGCTCTCCAAAACCAATGTAGAAGTGTTGGAGATTGTACCGCCGGCGGTCAACACAGATTTGGGCGGCGTAGGTTTGCACAATTTTGGAGAACCGTTAGATGCTTTCGCTGACTCAGTGATGCAACGCTTGGACCAAGGCGAACTGGAAGTAGGCTACGCCTCCTCTGAGGAACGCCGCCTAGCCTCCCGCCAAGAAAACGACGCCTTCTCTGAGCACATGAACCAGCGTATGTTTGGCGGCTCATAAGCTATCATCTGAAATTCCGTTTTTGGCCTGTTTCCCGGAAAACAGGCCAAAAACGAATTCAGACTCGTGACTCGCGACTCTAGACTCGCGACTAAACCGTAACTTATTCTTCCTCAGTGGTATTTACATTGTAGCGTTTGCTCCTTATCTTCAGGACAACAAACAAACACTACTAACCCTGACTGCATGAAGCATCTATTTCCCAGCCGCCCCGGCCGTTGGACCAAATCAGTGTTTCTGCTTTGCACACTAGGCTTGTTGTCTGACCCGGCTTCTGCCCAGACCACCCCTGCTGCAAAGAAAGACACCCCTAAAAAGGAAGAGAAAAAAGACCTGCCGCTAGAGGCGGGCCGCACCCTTGACATCAAAACCACTGAGGGTTCCTGGTTGGCGCTAGATGTGAGCCCAGACGGGCAGAAAATCATCTTTAGCATGCTGGGTGATTTGTACCTGCTGCCTATCACGGGCGGCAAACCGGAGCAACTCACCGAAGGCATGGCTATGGACGTTCAGCCACGTTTCAGCCCAGACGGCAAGTCTATTGTGTTCCTCTCTGACCGCGACGGCAATGACAACGTCTGGATTATGGAATTGGCCAACAAGAAGACGCGCCAAATCAGCAAGAGCAAAAACGAGAATTTTCAGGCCGCTGAGTGGACGCCAGACGGTGAGTACCTGGTAGTTTCCCAAGGACGCCGTAATTTAAAACTGCACCTATACCACAAAGAAAGCGGTTCTGGTACGCAGTTAATCAAAACACCAGAGACGCTAAAAACCGTTGAACCTGCCTTCGGCAATGACGGCCGCCACATCTGGTATTCTAAAAGAACCGGCGGCTGGAACTACAACGCTCAATTGCCGCAATACCAGCTTTCTACGTTTGACCGTGAAACCGGCGAGACCGATACCAGAACGTCACGTTATGGCTCCGCCTTTACACCTACCCTTTCACCGGACGGCAACTGGCTGGTATATGGCACGCGCTATAACAACCAAACGGGTTTAATTGCCCAGAACCTAAAGTCAGGTGATGAGAAATGGCTGGCCTATCCGGTACAGCGTGATGAGCAAGAGTCGGTGGCGCCATTGGGTGTGTTGCCAGCCATGTCCTTCACGCCAGACAGCAAAGAACTGGTGGCTTCTTACGGTGGTAAAATTTACCGTATCCCTATGAACGGGGGCGCCGCCAAGGAAATCCCGTTTGAGGTGAATACCAAAATCGCCATCGGTCCAAAGCTGGAATTCAAGTACCCTATCAAGGATGACAAGACCATGAAGGTGACGCAAATCAGAGACGCTGCGGTGTCTCCAGATGGCAAGCGCGTGGCCTTCACAGCTTTGGACAGATTGTACGTGATGGACTACCCAAGCGGAACTCCAAAACGCATCACCACCAATGACTTCACCGAGGCCCAGCCAGCTTGGTCGCCTGACGGTAAGAGCCTGGCATTTGTAACTTGGCATGAGAAAACCGGCGGTGCTATTTATAAAGTAGCAGCCACCGGCAAAGGCAAACCCGAAAAACTGACGGTAGAGAACTCTGTTTTCCAGGAGCCGGTTTGGACACCTAAAGGCGACAAGATTGTGTTTGTGAAAGGCTCTGCGCAGACCTACCGCGAGTCAGCGGGTCCGGGTGCGTTTGATGCCCGTCAGACTATTAACTGGATTTCCAGCAAAGGCGGCACCAGCACCTTTGTGACCAAAGCCAACCTGGGTGCCAACCCACACTTCGTGCAAGGCGATGACCGTATTTACCTGTACAGTTCTTCTGACGGATTGATTTCTATCCGTTGGGATGGTACCGACAAGAAGCCGTACGTGAAGGTGAAAGGCATTACCACCTATGGTTCTTTCGCGGATATGCTGGAAGAGGAGATGAGCCACAACACGCATGTGAACGAGAAGGAGCCTACCATGCAGGCCTCCACCGCCACCACGGTGATTAAAGCCCCTAAAGGCGACAAGGCTTTGGCTCTCATCAACAATGAGATTTACGTGGTAACCATTCCGTTTGTGGGTGGTGAGACGCCAACTATCTCGGTGGCAGACGTAACCAGCTCTCAATTCCCAAGCTGGAAGTTAACTGACATTGGTGGTCAGTTCCCAAGCTGGTCCGCCGACGGTAAATCTGTGTACTGGTCTATCGGTAACGCGTTCTTCGCTTATAACTTAGATGATGCGTTTGCCAGAAAAAGAGAACTGGAACTAGCCGAAGAGAAAAAGAAAGACGCCAAGCCAGAAGTGGCTGTTAAGACCGACAGCACCGGCGCCAAAGAGGCCGTGAAGATTGAAGGCTATAAGCCGAAGGAGATGAAAATAGCGGTAGAAGTGCCACGTGACATCCCTCAGGGCTTAGTGTTATTGCAAGGTGCCCGCATCATTACCATGAACGGCGATGAGGTGATTGAAAACGGCGACATTTTAGTAGAGAACAACCGCATTAAAGCAGTGGGTGCCTCAGGAACCTTGAACGCTCCTAAGACCGCCACGGTGGTGAATGTGAAAGGCAAAACCATCACGCCTGGCTTTATTGACACCCACGCGCACATGTGGCCACGCTGGGGCGTTCACTCTAACCAGGTTTGGATTTACGCCGCTAACCTGGCCTACGGTGTGACCACCACCCGCGACCCACAGACCGCCACTACCGACGTGTTGACTTACTCTGACATGGTGGAGACCGGCAAGATGATTGGACCGCGCGTGTACTCAACCGGACCGGGCGTTGGTTACTGGGGTTATAACCTGAAGAGCCTTGACCACACCCGCAACGTCTTGAAGCAGTATTCTGAGTACTACAACACCAAGACCATTAAGATGTACATGGTGGGTAATCGCCAGCACCGCCAGTGGGTCATCATGGCGGCCAAAGAGCAAGGCCTGATGCCAACCACCGAGGGCGGTCTTGACTTCAAGAGCAACCTGACTGAGATTCTGGACGGCTATCCGGGCCATGAGCACTCCTACCCAATCTACCCGCTGTACAAAGATGTGATTGACTTTGTGTCTCAGTCGCAGATTGCCTACACGCCTACCTTGTTGGTGTCCTACGGTGGACCTTGGGCCGAGAACTATTACTACGCCACCGAAGACCTGAAAGGCGACAAGAAACTCAACTACTTCACGCCTAAAGTAGAGTTGGATGAGAAGTCTAGACGCCGTGCTGGCTGGTTCATGAAAGAAGAGCACATCTTTGACCGCCACGCGCAGTTTGTGAACAACCTGGTGAAAGCCGGTGGTTTGGCAGGCGTTGGGTCACATGGTCAGTTGCAGGGCTTGGGTTACCACTGGGAGCTTTGGTCTATGCAGTCTGGTGGCATGAGCAACATGGACGCCTTGAAAACTGCCACCATCTTAGGCGCTAAGTCTCTGGGCTTAGAAGGCGACTTAGGCTCTATCCAGAATGGCAAACTAGCCGACTTGGTTATTATGGACCAGAACCCGCTAGAGAACATCCGTAACACCAACACAGTGCAGTACGTGATGCGCAACGGCCGTCTGTATGATGCCAACACCTTGGATGAGCTAGCCCCAACCAAGAAGAAAGCTCCGGACTTTGACTGGCACAGCGCGCTACCGGTTGGCGTACCTGGCGTTCAGGAATAAGCTGGATTATAGAATTAGAAAGTGCCTCACTTGGAAACAGGTGAGGCCTTTTCGTTTTTAGGCTGTTTTCTGGAAAACAGCCTAAAAACCGCTTTCCAACTGGCAGATGGTTTACATCAAATTTCAAGATTGAAGCGGCATAGATTAGGGCGCTACATTTCGCAGTCTTGCTTTCTACTCTATAGAATTGCAGGAAGAAAATTTTGCGCTTGTGTCGTTTTTGGCCTAGTTTCCAGAAAATAAGCCAAAAACGAGTTGCGTTTATAAATCTAGGTAATACACTCCATGCTTCTAAGAAACTGTTTATTCTTCCTCCCACTGATGGCAATGCTTTCCTGTCAGACATCCTCAAAAACTACTACCATGGAAACACAGGCTCAGGCAAAGCAACACGAAGAATGGCAACTGTTGTTTGATGGCAAGACCACCACCGGCTGGCATACTTACGGTGAAAAGACCATCGGCAAAGCTTGGAAGGTTGAAGACGGTACTCTCCGTTTAGATGCTTCTTCTAAGAAAGATTGGCAAACGGCTGAAGGCGGAGATATTGTCACCGACCAAAGTTTTGACAACTTTCATTTGAAGATGGAATGGAAGATTGCGCCCAATGGAAACAGCGGCATTATTCTGTTTGTGCAGGAAGACTCAGCCCTCTATCCCTACCCCTGGAGTACGGGGCCAGAGATTCAGGTATTAGATAATGCCGGCCACCCAGATGCTAAAATCCAGAAGCACCGAGCCGGCGATTTGTATGACCTCATTGCCAGCAGTCCAGAAACCGTGAAGCCCGCCGGTCAATGGAACCAAGTGGAGATTATTAGCCAGAACAGCCAGTTGACGGTTACTTTGAATGGGACGCAGGTGGTAGCTACCACTCTTTGGGATGATGCTTGGAAGCAACTGATTGCTAAGAGCAAGTTTGCCCAGATGCCTGGTTTTGGCATGTTCCAGTCTGGTAAGATAGCCTTGCAAGACCACGGCGATGATGTCTGGTACCGCCACATTATGATTAAGCGCCTTTAAGCTACATCCTCGTTTTTGGCCTATTTTTCTGAAAACAAGCCAAAACGACCCGTTATCTACGCAAGGAATCGGGTTAGCTAGCATATAAAAAGAAGCCCCTCTGCATATACAAAGGGGCTTCTTACTATTTAAAACCAGTTAGACTAGTCGTGCTTGTGGATTTCCACTTTGCGCGAGTCACGGCCGGCGGTGCCTAAGACATCACTGGAGGTTTCAACCTTGAACAGGCGGTCTGTGTGGTACCTTTCTATGTACTTCTTCAGGAATTCGGCGCGTTTTCTGGCTACGCTTTTCTTGGCCTTGTCCGGCCCGATGCTGTCTGAATAACCTTTCACCCAAATGGTAGCGCCGGTTGGCTGCAGGGCCAGAAACGCATCTAGCGAGGCGGCATCAGCGGTGCTCATGAACACCTCGTTTAAGCCATAGTTCACCTCCATCTCTTTGGCTACAGGAGCCTCGGGCTGAGGAGTTGGCGCGGCTACCACTTCTGGTTCTGGCTCTGCTACCGGTGGCACTACAATGGGAGCCGGCTCTAGAATGTAAGCCGTGTGCACGCCGTCTGCGGTGCGCGTAATCCAGAGTTGCTTTTCACCTATGCGCTTGTAGCCGGCGTTAAAGGCATTCTGTTTGTTGATGACGCTTCTCAGCATAGCTGGTTCTCCCGTAGGAAGAGAGGCCCGCATAGGCACTGCGTAAACGTACCCGTGGTCACCGCTCTTCTGGGAGAAGAACAGGGAGTCGTTCACTACAAACGGGGCAAACTCAGACTCGCGGGAGTTGATGGGCTTGTCAAAATTGAAAGGCTTGGTCCACTTGCCGTTTTCCCATTTGCTCAGGTATAGGTCATCATAGCCTTTGGTCTTGCGCAGACCGGCGGTGATGATGAGCGTGTTCTGGTCTGGTGAGAGATGGGCACCCATGTTATAGGAGTGGTTTCTGAACTTAGGGAAAGGCTTCTCCCCAGTTTTCTGGAAACCAGCCCCGTCCCAGCGGTAAATGGCAATTCTTTCCTGCTTACGATCTACCTTTTGGTAGACGTACAGTTCGTTCCCAGCAGCATTGGAGCCAATAAGTGCGTTGACCGCCCCACCATTGAGAGACGCCTCTTTGTGGTAGGAGCCTTGGTCGCCGCGCTTTTCGGTGTAGAGAAACTGGCCGTTGGTTTCCTTGATGGTGTACACCAGCAGGTCTTCGCCTACCAGATAGAAATCGGCTAGGTTGTCTTTGGTTTCACGTACGGCCGTCTGAGCTTGGCCCACCGTCCAGGATGACAGCAGGATGGCTATTGTGTAAAGGGTTCTTTTCATTGTATCTAGCTAAACTCAGATTACCACATGGTTACTTTTTTACCCAGTCTAGGGTATTTGACAGGGAAGAGGTTATAAGTCACCATGAACTCGCTGGTGTTCTTGCCTATGTAGTTGGCTTTGCCGGTGGGCATCTCCAACACATACCCTATCCTGAACTGGTTTAAGCGCACGCCCGCGTTCACGGTGTAGGCCAGGTCATGGCGGTAGCCGCCTCCTGCCCAAAACGTGTTCTGGAAAACGGCCTTTGCCTGCACCTCGGTGGTTTCCTCCTGAAAGCTGTCATACCGGAAGATACCGTTGGCCACCAGTCCAATCTGGTCTGAAACCGCGGCGCGGTACCCCAACTGCACCACGTGTTGCAAGGCGTAGCTGCCATCCAAGAACTTGTCGCCAGAAGAGATTTCGCCTTTGGCGATGTCCTGCAGAGCGTAGCCCAGATAGGCATTCTCTCCTGTGAGCATCACGCCCAGGTTCATGTCTAGCTTGCCGGCCCGGTTTTCTTTGCCCAGGTATTCAGCATATTCCTGGTCTCCGTCCTGGTCAATGACCAGTTTGTTGCCGTTCAGGCGTTGAATGCCGTAGGTCAAACCCACGCCGGCCCGCAGGCTCATCTTCTCAGAGAGCCTAATGCGCGAGCCGTAGCTCAACTGCACCTGCGTTTCTACAAACGGCCCGAAGGAGTCATGCAGCACCGACAACCCGTAGGCATGCTTGGCGCCCGCCTGCCGGTTGTAGTAGTCTGGGTTGCGGGTTTTCATCACGTCAGAATTTCTCCAGGCAGTGATGTCTGCGGCGTCTAGCTCTACAGAGGCAAAAATGGTGCGTGGGGCGTCTTCAAAGCCGGTCCACTGATCACGGTAAAAGGTTTTTACCATGGAGCCTTCATACCCGGTCAAGGCCGGGTTGAAGTACTGCTGGAACAGGGAGAAGTTGGCAATATGCTTCCGGCTCTGGGCAGAAGCGCCCAGAGCGGTAAGCAGTATACAAATAGATATGGTTAACTTTTTCATCATTATTGTTTCTTAAGGATGGTCACCGTTCCTCTCTTCACAAAGTTGATATCCTTGATGTGGATGATGTACAGGTAAGGACCTACCAATACTCTGCCGTTGGTGTCTCTTCCGTTCCAGCCCTCTTCTGGGTTGGTAGTATGGAACAAGCGCACCCCAGAACGGTCAAACACCTGTACTTCCACGCTGTTGTAGAACCTCAGTTCTGGCACGGTCCAGGTGTCATTGACTCCGTCTCCGTTGGGAGAGAAAGCGTTCACAATCTTCAGGTCAACGGTTTCTTTGCTGTAGGCTTCTTTGGTGATGGTGAAGACCTTCTCAAAGGTGTTGTCATAAGGATCTGTGGCCAATACTCTAATGGAGAAAGTGGTTCTACCAGACAAGCCTTTGTTGGACAACAAGTACAGCTTGCCGTCTCTGATGTCAAAGAGGTCATTGTCTGTGCTGCCGGCACCGGTGATAAGGTCAAAGCGATGCTGGTTCTCTGGTAGGTTGTCAATTGGATCATCCACGTCTACCGCAGTAAAGGTGCCGATGGCTTGGTCAGGCAGAATGCTTGGCTGGAAGGTAGCCTTGCTTAGCTTGATGTCTGTAGGCGCCTGGTTAGGCAACACGCGCACGGTCCATTTAGCTACCACATTGTCTACGTTAGACTTGTCTGACGGCACATTTAGAATGCCCGTCAGCTCATAATCGCCGGCCACCAGGCCGTTGTAGGTTCCTGGCTGCCAAGTGACTGGCACCTGTGCCTTGTTTCCGTCTGTGAAGGTCACTTCTACGGTGGCAGGCTTAGGCACCTGCGCAAAAGTGGTTCTGATCTTCACTTCTACCATGGCGGGCTTGGCTACAGAAACCGCGTTTGGTCTAACAGTAACCGTTTGTGTGGCCGTTGCGGTGTTGCCAGAAGCGTCCGTCACGGTCCAGGTGACAGTGGTGGTGCCGGTTGGGTATTCAGCCGGGCCATTGTTGTTGAACGTGGTGGCGGAGCAATTGTCTGCCGTTACCGGCGTGCCGAGGGCCACATTAGAAGCCGTGGTTTTGCCCGGATCAACGTTTACCGTCACATTGGCCGGAGCCGTAATGGTTGGGTTGGTTTTGTCTTCTACCGTTATGATCACCTGGGCAGTGGCTGCGTTGCCATTTACATCTGTCACGGTAAAGGTTACCACGTTGGCCCCTACGTTGCTGCAGTCAAACACAGACTTAGACAGCACCATGGACGCAATGCCACAGTTGTCTGAAGAGTTTGCGTTTACATCTGCCGCGGTAATGGTAGCCGCGCCGTTGGCATCTAACTGTATAGTCAGGTTCTGCGCCAGTACCACTGGGCCCACCTTGTCTTCTACGGTTACTATTGCTTTGGCCGTGTGCGTGTTACCGCTTTGGTCAGTTACCGTGATGGTGACCTCATTGTCTCCTACGTTCGCGCAGGTGAAGTCCGTCTTGTCAACAGTGATAGTCGCTATGGTGCAATTGTCTGTAGAACCGCCATCTACCTGAGCAGCCGTGATGGCAACTTTCCCTGTGGCATCTAGCTGTACCGTCAAGTTTTTGGCAACAGCCACCGGCGCCACCTTGTCTTCCACCGTAACAATGGCCTCCACTGTGGCACTGTTTCCATTCTTATCTGTAACCGTCAAGACAACCGTGTTCTGTCCTAGATGACCGCAGTCAAAGTCTGTCTTAGACACTGTCATGGAGGCAATGCCGCAGGCGTCTGAACTACCGTTGTCCAGGTCAGCAGCTGCAATGATGACTTTGCCCGTGGCATCTAACTGAACCTTGATGTTTCTGGCAACGGCTACCGGAGCAACCTTGTCTTCAATTTTCACTGTGGCTGTGCCCGTAGAGACGTTGCCATGGATGTCAGTTACCGTTAGGGTCACCACATTGTCTCCTACATTCTCACAGCTGAAGTTAGCCTTGTCTATGGTGACAGATTGGATTCCGCAGTTGTCCTTAGAACCATTGTCCACTTGAGCAGCTGTAATACTGGCATTGCCGGCTGCGTCTAGTTGCACCGTGATGTTCTGCGCAGTCACTACCGGAGCCATTTTGTCCACAATGGTAATGACAGCAGAAGCAGAGTTGGTGTTTCCGCTCTTATCAGTTATGGTGAGCGTCACTGTGTTTTCACCAACATTGCTGCAGTTGAAATCAGTCTTGGAGAGCACTAGTGTACCAATTCCGCAGTTGTCTGTTGAATTGTTGTTTACCTGAGCTGCCGTCACCGTTGCCTCACCGTTTGCATCTAGCTCTACCGTGATGTTTTTAGCGATGGCTACCGGGGCGATCTCTTCTACTACCGTGACAATGGCATCTGCCGTAGACACATTTCCGTTCACATCGGTTACCGTCAGGGTTACCGTATTAGGGCCAGTGGCAGTACAGTCAAATGTAGTTTTAGACAATGTCATGGAGGCAATGCCACAGGCATCTGAGCTTCCGTTGTCAATGTCTGCCACCATGATAGAAACAGTACCGTTGGCCCCAAGTGGAGCAGTAATGTTTTTGGCAATGGCCGTAGGCGCCACTTTGTCCTGTACGGTGATAGTCACTACGGCTGTAGACACATTGTTATTATTGTCTGTTACTGTTATTGTTACTGGGTTAGCCCCCACATTGCTACAGTCAAAATCTGATTTAGACAAAGTCATGGAAGCAATGCCGCAGGCGTCTGAGCTACCATTGTCTACATCAGCGGTGGTAACCACCACTTTACCTGTGGCATCTAACTGTGCGGTGAAGTTCTTGGCAAGTACCACCGGCGCAATTCTGTCTTCTACCGTCACGATAGCGTCTATTGCGTGCATGTTGCCGCTCTTGTCTGCCACCGTTAACGTCACCGTGTTTGGCCCAATGTTACCACAGTCAAAGGCTGTCTTTGAAAGGGTCATCATTTCAATACCGCAGTTGTCTGTAGAGCTATTATTCACCTGAGCGGCGGCAACAGATACTTTACCTGTGGCATCTAGCTGTACTGTAATGTTTTTGGCAATGGCCACTGGGGCGATTACGTCTTGAACAGTCACCACAGCAGTGGCCGTATGTACGTTGCCACTGTTGTCTGTAGCCGTTAGCACTACTGTGTTCTCGCCAAGGTTAATGCAGTCAAAGTTGGCTGTAGAAAGCGCTAAAGTGACAGGGCTGCATTGGTCTGCAGAACCATTGTCTACCATGGCTGGCGTGATGGTTGCCACTCCGTTCGCATCTAGTTGTACCGCAATGTTCTTGGCTTTGGCCATTGGCAGATTTTTGTCTTCAATGGTTACTGTGGCCGTCTTCGTCTGGGAGTTGCCGTTCACGTCTGTTACGGTCAACGTCACCGTGTTCGCACCCACATTGGTACAGTCAAAGCTGGTTTTGTCCAGGCTATACCCGTTGGATGGTATAGAGCAATTGTCTGTAGAGCCATTGTTGATCTGCGCCGGAGTGATAACAGCTGTACCATTGGCGTCTAACGCTACTATAATGTTCTGGGTAAGGACGGTTGGCTTCTGCGTATCCGTTACGGTCACATCAAAGCTGGTAGTGGTAATATTACCGGCCGCGTCTTTTGCTTCAAACGTGTTGGTAGTTGTACCTACTGGGAACAAAGAACCAGAGGCAAGACCAGCTGTTTGGGTGATGGTTACAGGACTGGTGCAGTTGTCAGTGGCGGTTACTCCTCCTGGGCTACCGCCTGAAATTTCAAATACAACTGTTAGAACCTGTGAAGGTCCATTACACGTTTGTGAACCTGCACCACCCCAGTTAGGATTTCCGAAGTTAACATCAATACAAGGTCTAACTGTGTACCCATTTTGACAACTACACATTGATCCACTGGCTGTTAGTTCAATAGCAGGCTGGTTGTTTCCGTCTGTTCCACAGAAACCAACATTCCAAGTCCTGCCGTTCTCAGTTACAGAAGTTGACGTTCTGGTATGTAATGCATTGGCAATTTGAGCTATTAAAGCAGGATCTGAAATAGATACTCCTGTCTGGTCCAAAGAACCCTTAATAGTTAATTTTGAAAAATTTAAGCTTGGTAATAGTTGATCTTGGAAAGCCTTCCACTCATCACAATGAGGAGAGGTTTGCCCTTCAACAAATGCCTGAGAGAAAGTAATCTTTTCTGGAGCATCATAATTTACAATAGCTCCACACTTGTCTACCTCATTGGTCTTAGTGATAGAAGCAACAGTTGCAAACACAGGTGCCGTTACGTCTTTCACTACTACGGTTTGAGTTTGAGTTTCTATGTTGCCGCTGCCGTCATCATACTTCCAGGTGATGGTGTAGCTTCCTTGGGCCGTATAAGTTAATGGATCAGTGGTAGTTGCCGTAATGGTTCCTGCCGTGTTGTCTGTGGCCGTTGGAGCAATTACCGTGGCAGAGCATTCGCCTGTGATGGTTGCCAAGGGGTTCACATTAGGTACTGGCTTGGTCTGGTCTGTAGCGGTTACAGTGAACGTCTGGGTTCCTTTATTACCAGAAGCATCTGTAGCGGTCAAGGTTACTGTGACAGGTACGTTCTTAGCAAGAGCGGTTCCTGCTGCTGGTGATTGCGTGATAGCAACTGAGCCTGAGTTATCCGTGGCAGAGGCCAGGGCTGCGTAATCTTTCAAAGAGGCCGTGCCTGTAATGGCATCTAAGGCTACTATTTCATTGCCCTGCGAAGAGGTAAATACCGGGTTGGTGTTGTCCAGTACCGTCACCGTGGCTGTGGCAGTATTCACGTTGCCGTTCACATCTGTGGCGGTAAGCGTTATGGGATTGGTTCCCAGGTTAGTCGCTGTGAAACTGGTTTTGTCAACGGTAACAGAGGCAATGCCGCAGTTATCTGTAACACCAGCATTTACGTCTGCCGCCGTGATGCTGGCGTTGCCGTTGGCATCTAAGAAGACCGTGGCATTTTTAGCAAAAAGGCCTGCATCTGTTTGCACAAATACGTGGAGCTTTTTGGTTGTGTAGGTATTGGCGTTAAAAGCAAACGTCCAGTCTGGATTCCCCACGCCCTGGTTGCCAATTCCTACGTCTGAAAACCCACCTACAGTTTCTGACCATCTATTATAGGCAAGAAGCGTCTGTTTTGCTCCATAATTATGGACTTGAAAGGACCCATAACAGTTGGCACCATCTCTGGTATCATCAAAATCATAGACACCTGCATTAGCTCCCGGTAAATTGGTGGCATTTCCTGTTGCATAACAGTTAGACCAGATTTCAACATTACCGGTTGCAATGCCCGTGCCAGTGGTCACACCAGCATTAGAGCTAGCAAAGACATTCAAGTTGTTCACTTTCTGCTGGAAGCCAGTTGCTCCGGTTGGGATACCCAACTCAGAAACGTTTTGGCTAAAAGCATCCATAGATACCCATACCCATTTGTTATCCAGTTCTAAAGCATAGGCAATGCGCGTAATAGCCTTCCCCTGTAGGGACGATGCATTGTTTACTGCATAGAGAATATCATCTGGGCTGTTGTAATCTGCAGTATTAGGTATGTTCAACGTATAGGCCAGATTGAAATTAGCCGCCTCAGAGACATTAGCCAGCAAGTTGGAAGGCGCTGCAAACGCAACCACTCCAGGTTTTTGAGTATCTTTCACTACAACCTTTTGCTGAGCCGTAGAACTATTTCCATTCCCGTCATTGAAGGTCCAGGTAATGGTAAACTCGCCTTGCGTATTGTACACCAAAGGATCTGTGGTAGTACCTGTGATGGTGCCTGCACAATTGTCTGTAGTGGTAGGGGCCGTCACAGTAGCCGAACACTGACCCGTTACATCTGCCAAAACAGGAACTATTGGCTTGGTCGTATCTTCTATGACTACCACCTGAGCCGTAGCAGAGGCAGTGCAACCCGTCTGGGTTACAATGACGTTGTAACTACCTGATGCGGTGGCAGTATAGGTGTTGTTGGTTGCTCCGTTGATTGGAGTTCCGTCTTTGGTCCATTGGTAGGTGCTTCCTGCCGCTGAGGTAGCCGTAAACACAACAGAGCTACCACTACACTGGGTAAGGGGGTTATTGGTCGTGAAGGATACGGTAGGTGCTACAAACGCTGGAGCAGTACCAGTTACTTTACCAGCTACCCAGTTAGAAGAAGCTCCCGTAAGGGCAAAGTTGGACAAGGTTCCGTCCATACCCCCCACTAAGTCAGCTACAGTAGTAACACCAGCGTTATCTTCTCCAACATTGCCGTGGTTAAACTTATAGTAAGATACCAAACCTGTTTGCGGAAGGGTCAATTCAGCATTCATGCTGTTCTTAAGTTCGCCTTCGCACAATACCCGGTTCCACAATCTTACCTCATCAATGGATCCGGCAAAGATTCCGTTTTGCAGAGGAACGCCCGGCTTATATCCAATACCCCTTAAGGATAGGTTAAAGCCCGTTAGATTATTCGAGCCGCTGCCATCTGGCTCGCCATTGATGTAAATTTTAACGGCACCGGTGGTAAAATCACGGGTAGCCGCTACAAACACCCATTCATTGAGTGGAATGGTTTGCGCTGACTCAGTGGCATTTCCCCAAGTGTTGCCATTTCCGAAGTTGACGTGCAACTTGTTGTTGGCATTGTTGATAGACATGGAGCTAATGTTATCCTTCGCCCAAATCTCATCATAGCCAAATCCATTGTTAGCTGTTCTGTAAATCCAGGCACTGATGGTAAGTGACTCCAGGCTATTGTGAACATTGCCTAAATCAACAATATCATCTACACCATCAAAGTTAAGGGCTGTTGCAGGGGTAACAAGTACAGTTATGATTGCCTTTCCATTTCCTGAATTTACTCCAGCGAGATTAGTAGGGTTCAAGCCAGCATTGTATGAACCTCCGCCAGCACCGTGCGCATATTCATAACCTGATCCAACAAAAGAACCACCCTGACCTCCACTGTAACCGCCTCCGCCGCCAGAGCGGACAGCATTATCATATGCGGCACCGCCACCTCCACCAAATCCGCCCCTACCTGCCGTTGTTCCTGCTCCACCTTGTCCTCCATTAACGTAAGCTATTCCTCCAGTTCCAGTAGAGCCATTTAACCCATTGGTTAATAACCCGCCACCGCCGCTTGCCCCCCTATTACCTAAAAGACAACAGTCAGTCAACCCAGATTGTCCGCCGTTTCCGTTAATACCACCGCCATTATTATGCACAGACCCGCCAGAGGTAGTTATCTGCCCTCCAGACACTAGTGGATTGAAGCTTCCAGAAGTAAAAAAAGCACTAGAAAAACCTCCACCTCCGCCAGCAACTGCTAAAGGAGTATTCCCAATTTGCTTTACAACAAATGTACCGCCGCCGCCGCCGCCGCCAGAATTATCAGAGCTAGTGACGGATGTACCCATCTCTCCAACCAGTATATTCAACACCTCACCTGGCGTTACGGAGAACTCCCCTTTTATACTTGCACCTAAACCGCCTCCATTTCCTCCTTGAGCGCCTAAGGCCTCAATAGAAATCTTTGTAACGCCAGCAGGTACAGTATAGGATTGTAGTCCACCCGTGTAGGTTAGCGTAGTTGTTTGAGCATTGCCCACAAAAGGAGCAGCCAGCATCAAGAGGGCTGCTATCCAAGAGAACAGCGCTTTTATTTTTGACCTTTTAAAGTCTGGCGTTTGCCACCGTAGCTTAGGAGGCGGTGAGTAAAATTGCTTCATAGAAAGGGTTAAGTAGTAGATAGAATGTTTGAGCGAATTAGTAAGAATGACCTCATAGCATACAATTGACTATTCATTCCGTCACCGTGAGAGGTACAGAATGAACCGTCTAATGCATGCTTAACCAAGGCTGATGATTAAGTACTACTAGGGTACAAATGGTAATGGATAGCCTGAGCTATCAGTTGTAATGGTTATGAAAAAGCCCGAAAGAGCTTTAAAGCTGTATTTGCAGGGCTATTCTTAGCAGAATTAGCACTTCTATGATGAAATATTATTACTGTGGTATCTAACAAGCCAAGGGGGATAGCTTAACAATACCTGAGCATCTTGGGGGAGAAAGATGCTTTGACCAGCTTAAAAAATTGTAAAAGGCAGGGCAAATGTAGAAACCTTTATCAGTATTTAACGTAACGGCCCGAATTATTTTACTACAAAAAGCCAAGTAATAATTCAATAAACCCAAAAAACGCCTAGCAAATGCTAGAAAACCTCTTTTTAGATGTTAGAAATACGTAGGTCTATGACGGTATTGGATAATTGGGCTTTCGAGAGAATTCTTATGTAAAAACAAAGGCATAATGAAATTTTCTCGCTCACACACGTAGGAGACGGGTAATCTTCGCGACCTGTTAGCCGAGCCCGGCACCAAGTTCATCAATCATCAATATGTTCTTGTGTTCAACCCTCTTGCCAGCTATACTCTGGTATAGCACATTGATTAGGCAAAATGATCTAAACAGACGCAAAAAATGGAAGTGGTTATCTTAGAAGTTCTAGATGCTAAGGATAGCAGCATTAATGTTAAATGCTAGGTCGCATGAGGGGTAACCACCGTCAACAGAAGAGTCTGCCCCTTTAATTCTATACACCAAGCGCCTTTAAAACTAGAAACGCATATTGATTACCAGCCTTGTTTTTGGCCTCTTTTCCGGAAAAGAGGCCAAAAACGGCATTGTTTTCAGCTTTGCAAAAACTGTTAAGTTCATAGTGACAGCCGTAAACTTATACCCTAATCACCAGTGGCTACCCACAGGCACAAAAAAAAAGCAGCGGCCTTGAGCCGCTGCCTTTCCAAAAGCATCCTATTGTAATTCCTTTTTGTTCCTTATTGTACTACTATTCTCTGTACTGTTTTCTGTCCGGCTACGGTGAGTGACACCATGTAGACACCTTGTTTCAATCCTAGAGACTGTAAAGCTACGGCTACCTCGCCGCTGTTGCCGTTCAATGTTCTAGTGTGCAACACTCTACCGCTCATGTCTACTAGTTGCATGGCTACGTCACCGGCGTTCTGTGGCATCTCGTCAAATCTGATGTTCAGGTTGCCATTGCTTACCGGGTTAGGGTACATAGTCACTCTGAATCCGTTGCCAGCGCCTCTTAAGTTATGCTGTACCGCAATCACTTTAGAGTACTCATGGCTATTGTCTAAATCTACCTGGTTCAGGCGGTAGTACACGGTTCCTTTAGAAGCCTGACGGTCTGTGAAGGTGTAGTCTCTCAAAATGCTGCTGTTTCCAGCTCCTTTCACTTCGCCAATTTTCACGAAGTCTTTGCCGTTGGTGCTGCGCTCTATCTCAAACCGGTCATTGTTGATCTCTGTGGCAGTGGCCCAGCTTAACTCAACTACTCCGTTTCTAGAGACTCCGTCAAATCTGGTCAGTGACACCGGAAGCGGGTTACCAGGAGCACATTCAGAGACAACTACTTGAGCAGTGGCGGTTTCAGTTCCGCAGTCGTTGGTGGCGTTTACGGTGATGGTCTGCGGAACACCCAGTTGGTCTTCTTCAAAGATGGCAGCCACGGTAACAGATCCGTTGGTTTCTTCAATCACAATGAAGCCTTCTGGCAATGTGAACGAGTAGGTCACGCCTTCCTGCACTTCGGCCACGCTAAAGGTGTAGAATTCATCTGACAGGTTACACACGGTGTCTGGTACTACCAAGGCAACTTCTGGTTCTACGCATGGTCCGCCGCCGCACTCTGGCTTAGGAGTAACCGGCATAGTGTCTGTGGCGTTTCCGCAATAGGTTTTCTGAGACTGGTTGTTGCCCGTGTTGCCGTTTCCGTTGTTAGGATTACCGTCTGTGTTGTTCCCATTGCCGTTGTTTCCGTTGCCGTTGCCTGGTTTGTTGTAAGTTGCGCTTACAGAGATGGCACCTGGCAAAGCACCGGCCACTACTACAATCTTGTCTGTTCCCTGGCCAGAAACAATCTGCCAGCCGGCTGGCACTGCCCAAGTAAAGGTGAAGAACTTAGAGTTTCCGCCGTTGCCATTTCCGTTGCCTGGTCCTTGCTTGTCAATGTCTGCCGTGTAGGTTAAACGCTCACCTGGGCAGTATTGGGCTGGGCCTGCAATGTCTACATTGGCGGTGCGTCCTGGGTGTACGGGTTTGGTTCTTACTTTAGTACCGCACTCAGAGTGGTTCACTTTCACTTTCATGGTACCTGGTTTTTCACCTACTTTCACGGTCACGCAGCTAGTGCCTTGGCCAGAGATGATTACCCAGCCAGTTGGTTCTTCACCGGCGTGTGCTCTTGGAACGTCCCACACATAAGAAGTATATTTGGCGTCTGCGGTGATGCAATAGGTTACAATGTCACCTGGGCAAGGGTCATAAGGACCAGTGATGGGAGAAGGCTGCGAAGTGCTGCAGTTAGCACCACCGTTTCCGCCGCCGTTTGTACCGCCACCATTGTTTCCTCCGCCCGTGGTTCCGCCGCCGTTTGTAGTGCCGCCAGTGGCTACACCACATTTGGAAAGATCAAACATCACGGTTCCTGTGGTGGTGGCAGCCTTGGCAGCCACTCTCAGGGTTTTCATGGTAGAGTACTCGTAGGCGCTCAGGTCATAGGTGAAGATGTCTTCTACCCCATTCTTGTAACCGTTAATACCTACGCCCTCAAATTTGATGGAATAGAAAGGGTTGTTGGTGCCGTTCTCTACGGAGTATTTATATTTGGCAGAGGAGTAGGCAATGGCTGAAGAAGTAACCCCGGCGCCGTTTGGCAACTCAAAGGCCACGTTGCTCAGATCATTAGAGCAATTGGTCTTTACCTTGAAAGAAAGACGAACGAAGTCGTTTTCAATTTTCTCTACGCCTAGGAAAGTGAAATCAAAGCACTCGTCAGATGCGGTGCATTGAGCCTGGGCTTGTTGAGTGAATCCAAAAAGTATGAACATTAGGATGCTAGCCCATGAAAGTAGGTATCTTTTCATAGTTACAGGAATTATTGGAAAATGTATATTACAATGGAATTGTCAGGTACTGGGGTTCTCTATTTACAAGAGAGGCGGAGGGAAAACTTACCTTAGTTAAGGAAGATCTGGTAAGTGAGGTCAGTTATGGCTGACTGAATCTGGATAGGAAGTACAATTATTTTCATATTTTAAGTTGCGTTTAGGGTTAATCAGCTGTGTTTATTTACATTTCAGCTTACATACCTCTTTAACGCCCTATCCCACGCCTGGTTACAGACAAATTGCACTTTGACTTTAAATTGCAATTACATTGTTTGAAATATACAATATTTAACTACTATTCTAGGCAAAACACAGTCTTTTGTACCAAAACAGCTATTAAACATATTGCACTTTACCCAGTTTTACGTAGTAAACCATGAAAAAGATCAAGTCACTCCTAAGGATTTTAAATATTGAGAAAGGTTCAGATTCATCATCACCTGAACCCCGTCCGTCAGACTTATCGCAGGTGGTCAAGAAGTAGTTTCCAGAAAACCATGTTCTGCAGAAGCACCATCAGGTTGACTAGGCGAAGGTCCATTTTCATCTACTGACCTTTCGCTGACACCATGAATCCAACACCCTTATCTGATCGGTTTCACAAATATTCCCTCCTGGTAAAATTTGATAAGCCAAGGCATTGCTAGAAGTAGCAAAAAAGATCTAAACAGAAGTGCCTGGCACAGGCCAGGCACTTCATTCCGCAAAAGCAATTCTCTTTTAGAAGGTTTTCTTGTCAGTGAGCACTTTAGGCCCTGAAGAAGCTTGCCCCGGATAGGTTTCCGGGATCTGGTCGCCCAGCAGTTTCCCCCAGGGTTTCAGGTAGTCCAGACGGTCAAAGATGATCTTGAGAACGGCCACAAACGGTATGGAGAGAAACATCCCCGACACTCCCCACAACGCCCCGCCCAGCAATACAGCCAGAATAGAAATCAAGGCATTTATCTGCACCTTAGAAGACACAATACGCGGCACCAGAATGTTATTGTCTATGAATTGAATAAGAGCATAGGCCCCTATGATGCCTAGCTGGGTGGAGTAGCCGTCTTTGGTGACGGTTGCCATGAGAACGGGCAAGGCAATGGCAATGACACCTCCAATGTAGGGAATCATATTCAGGATCGCCCCAATCACTCCTAACAGAATGGCATACGGCACCCCAAGCAGCATCAGGGCCGCAGAATTCATCACGGCCACCACAGATGCTTCTATTAAAATGCCCACAATGTAGCTTTGGATAGCCGTCTTGGTCTCATGCAGGATATCTGCCACGTACCGTGTATTCTTGGAGGAGAACACCTCAAACAAGAAATTAAGAATCAAGGGCTTATAGAGCAGGAACAAAAAGATGTACACCGGTATAAGAAACAGCAGACTGAATATACCCAACACACTGCTCACCGTTCTGCCCACCAAGGCTTTGCCACTGCTGGCCGCATCTTTCAGGAACTGCGTCTGCTTTTGTATGCTTACCCCAAACGTAGTCTCCATGTAGTTCTGCAGATTGGTTAAAATCTGGGTAAACTTGAGTTTCAAGGCCGGCATCATTTCCCCGAACTGCAAGATCTGGGAAGAAAGCAGATACAGGATAATACCCAGCACCGTGAGCGCAAACAAGAGCGTGAGCAAGATAGACAACACCTTGGGCACCTTCAGGCGCATGAGCTTATTGTTCAAGGGGTTGAGCAGGATAGCCAGCAACAGGGAAAAGGCAATGGGCACCAGAATATCTGCCAGCGTAAACAGCACATACACCAAAAGAATAATCCCTAGTAACACTAAAGTGGCTTTCTTGTAAAAAGGCTCTGAGTCTATCATGCAGAAATGTACTGGAATTTAGGCAGAATGTTGTTAGCCCGCAGAAGAGCGTTCAACAAGTCTTCTTATAGCATCAAGAGACTTACATTCAGAAGAGGTAAGGATAGCATGACGGCTCTAAACTAAGGCCGCGCAACAAGCTTAAAAAAGGAAAAAGATAACCGGTTAGTAGAGGATAAGAATGGCTTCTTGCAGGCCGGACTTCACGCGAAGTTGCCAACGCAATTGCATATACCGCAGAAGCCCCGCCATTTGCATGACGGGGCTTCTGCGTTGATAAGTGGAGATGCAGGTTTTAGGCAGGCTCAAAGATTGCATTAAAGAAAAACCAAGATGCTTCAAGAATACAAGCAAGAAGTTAAGTATCTTAGATATGGATATCCAATCAGAGAAACTGCAAAGCTTTGTGATGTAGAAGTATCAAACAATTCAGGGAGTAAAGAACCTGATATAGATGGTAATTATGAGAATCACTAAGAATATCAATCCATACACTGTTCTCATATGGACTACCATCATTTTTTTCTTGACAGTAATTTCTTTTATAGCCGCTTGGGGTGAAGATGAAGGAACCAATTGTAATGACAAGATATGGTATGCTCTAGCACGATTGTATTATATCTTACGCTTTCCAACACATACACTTCTATGGGATTGGATGAATGGTCCCATATTTCTTATTGGGCTACTTATAAATAATTTCATTTACGGCTTATTTATTGAAAGATTAATATACTTCATATTTAGGAGAAGGAAACAAAGCGATAAAATTAGTTTATCCCAAGAAAGCACCGAATAGCTTTATACAAACAAACAACTTAAACGTACAAACATTTTCAGATATTGTTTGTACAACCAATCTCAGAACAAACACAAAAAGCCTGACTATCAATTAGATAATCAGGCTTCAATTTTGGTGATTTGTGGAGATGCAGGGAGTCGAACCCTGGTCCAGACAAGGAAACTTGAGCGCTTTCTACATGTTTAGTCTTGGATTGGTTTTCATGTGATTCCAGGCCCAAGCCTGGCCTATGAAATCACCTTAGATGCTTTAGTTTCATGCAGACCCCGCACCTTGGCCTACACTAGATCGGCATTACGATGCCCTGTGACCAACCCCCACCGAACCGAGGAGCTGCAGGACAATGGCAAAATGCTTAGTACCTAGACTAGGCAGCCATGGCGTAGTTAGACTCGCCAGATAATAGTCGGTCAATTCTGATTTACGGGAAAACTGCCAACTCCCGACATGCTTACACCCAGCTTGCTCAAGCTGTCAATTCCGGTCATCCCCAATGTGTAAAAGAACGTGTCACTCTTATGTATACGCCCGAAGGCCTGCAAAAGTAACCAAATAATAGACAAATACTAGCTTCTTATGGTTCCTCGTTTTTGGCTTGTTTTGATGAAAACAGGCCAAAAACGGCTTTATAGAAAGGTCTTCAGCTCGCTCAGGCAGGCCACCTCAAACGTAGGCCGCAAGGGAATGCGCTTGCGCTCAGGGTTAAAGAACACTTGGTCCAGGCCTGCGTTCATGGCGCCTAAAATATCCGCCTCCAGGTTGTCGCCAATCATGAGGCTCTCGCTAGCCTTTACGCCAGCGCGCTCCAGGGCATGTTGGTAAATGCGGCGGTCTGGCTTGGTACAGTTGACACACTCAGATGTGATGACCTCAGAGAAATACTGCGTCAGGTTAGAGGATTTGAGCTTGATGGCCTGCACGTCTTTAAACCCGTTGGTGATGATGTGCAACACATACTTCTCTTTCAAGTAGCCCAGCACCTCATGCGTGAACGGAAACACGGCAGATTTGGTAGGGCAAATGTCTGTGTAGGCTTCGCTCAGGCCCTCTGGCACGTCTTTCTCGGCCACGCCCAGACCGGTCAGGCATTTGACAAACCGTTTCTCGCGCAGCTCCTGCTGGTTAATCTTGCCCTTATGGAACAAGTCCCAAAGCCTGAGGTTGATGTAACTGTACTTCTTGTAAAAATCTGTGAGGGTAAAATCGCCCAGGCGGTGCAACTCAAAGGCATGGAACAAATGCACCAGGGTCTCTTCTGAGTTTTTCTCAAAATCCCAGAGGGTATGGTCCAGGTCGAAGAAAATATGGCGGTAGGTTTTTACTTTTTTCATGAGCGTACGCGTTGGGCCTTCAAGAACGGAGGCGGGGGTTGCAAAGTTCTTCGTTCTAAGATAAAACCAAGCCACAGAGGCAATGTTTTATTTCCCGTGGCCTTCGGTCTGCTCCCAAAAGACTACAGACCCGTGAAATGCCGCTGCTGCAGGCGGTTAATGGCCAGTTCTCGGTTAGAGTAGAGCGTTAGGTAGACTTCCTGGTCTTTGAGCAGCTGGGCGTCTTTCTCCAGGTAGGCGAACATCTGCTGCAGCAGGTCCAGCATTTCGTCTTTGATGGCGTAAAAGGCCCATTGGTCCTGCTTTCTAAAGGACACCAGACCAGCGTTTTTGAGGTAGATGAGGTGCCGCGAGGTCTTGGTCTGCGTGAAGTCCAGCACCATTTCCATGTCTGCGATGCAGAGCTCCTTGTTGCGCAAAAGCAAGTACAGGATTCTGATGCGCGAAGCATCACTCATAGCCTTGAATACTTGTTCCCCGAAACTGACGTTGAAATGTTTGAGCCTCATGTTCTACTAGCTGCGTAAACAAATTTACGCCCCCTGCGGCACAAAGTACCACAAATAAGGCTATACTTGTAAACGATCTTATTCAATGCAGACTTTCTCTTTCTTTTTTTCTGATTCTCTCAGCCGCAGGTGGCGCTCTGTTTTCACACTCGCCGCGCTCATGTGCTTCTTCTGGGGTTTCACTTCTTCTACGGCACAAGCCCAGGGCGGCAAAAAAGTAATTCAGTTGACGGGCGTAGTAGCCGCCGGCGACAGCCTCTTGGGCATACCGGGCGCCAGCGTGTATGTGCCCAAGGCCGGCCGAGGCACCAACACCAACGAGTACGGCTTTTTCTCCCTGCCGGTACTGGCCGGCGACAGCGTAGTCATCAGCTCCATTGGCTTTTCCAAGCAGTCCATCATCATTCCGGCCAATTTTGAAAAGCAGAGCTATTCTGTAATCATTGAGATGCTGGAAGACCCAACGGTATTACCTGAGATCAGAGTGTTCCCGTACGCCACCTTCCGGGAGTTCACGCAGGCGGTTCTGGCCTTGAAACTACCCTCACAAGACATTGACGAGCAGACCGCCATGAGCGCCCAGATTCTGGCCCAGATGTACAAAAACACGCCCATGGACGCCAATGCCAACCACCAGAACTACATGCAGCTGCAAAACCAGCAGATGTTACGCCGTGGCGGCTACAACCCTGGGGCCACCAACCCGCTCCTCAACCCGTTTGCCTGGTACCAAGTCATCCAGTCCATCAAGCGCGGCGATTTTAAGAAGAAGCAGTAAACCCACAGCTATATAAAGTAAAAAGGCCCAACCATTTACCAGGTTGGGCCTTTTTTTATAAAGTAGTTACAGGAAACCTCTCTTCTGAAAGCTGTGACTGCTGCCCTTTTCCAATTTCCCCACTGAGCAGAGGATGAAAGGTCCATCATCCACTCAATCATAAAATCTCCATCCTCTTACCCTGCAAGGGTTGCCCCAACAAAAAAAGCCCGCCCTATTACAAGGCAGGCTTTTTTTTAATGATATTTCTGATGCTACTCAGCTTTCTGGTTGATATAGCCTTTGGCGAGTTTGTTCAGAAGGGTGTCTGTTTTTTGCTCTTCCTCCAGGGTTTGCCTCAGGAGTTGGGCAGCTTCTGCATGGCCCAGGCGCTCTGCGTAGTGGGCGGCGGTACCGTATCCAGAAATTTCATAGTGTTCCATGCGCTGGGCAGAGGCAATGAGACCAGCGTCTTTTACTTCTGGTTCAGCGTCTTCTTCCACGGTTTCTTCGCCTTCTTCTACCAGGCCTTCCATGGCTTTGCACTTCATGCGGCCCGGGCTGATGCCTACCAGCTCGCATACTTTCTCCAGGCGGGCTTTCTGCTCTTTGGTTTCTTCCAGGTGGTTTTCAAAAGCCTGCCGCAGTTTTGCATCTTCGGTGGCTTTGGCCATCTTAGGAAGTGCCTCTATCAATTGCTTCTCGGCACTGTAAAGGTCTTTCAATTGGTGTTCAAACAGGTCTTCTAGCGTTCTTAATTTAGCCATATCGGTATAGGTTCTTTTAGTTGGTATTGGCCTATACGCGGGTAAATAGGTAGGGTTGAATCTAGGAAAGAAGGTAGGGTTGAATCTAGGAAAGCCTAGAAATGATTTCTCAGAACCTTACAATGAATTTCTTGGAATTGGCTCAATCGCTTATTCAAATAGTATCTATAACATGGCAATTTAAGTCCTTCCCTAAAACACAGACGTTCATGCGCAAGGCAATCGGTTTACCGTTTTTAGGCTATTTCCAAGAAAACAAGCCAAAATCGACAAAGCAGTTATTTTACAAATGCTATAGCACTGAGCACCATAAGTCAAACAGCCTCTTGTCTGAATTTTGAAGCCTGGCTCAGTATTTCAACCAAGCGAATGCAATCGAAAAAAAAGCCCATTCCTGTAAAGAATGGGCTTTCCTGTTTTAAGTCGTTTTTGGCCTAATTTCTAGAAAACAGGCCAAAAACGAAAATTACTGATTGCCCTGCGGGCGCTGCTGTTGCATTTGCTTCTGCAGTGGGTTAGGCGTTACACCTTGTGGCTGCTGCTTGAACAACTCAAAGCGACTTGGTGCCATGCGGGCCGGGTAGGCGTTGTTGCTCATGTCAATGTCAGCGGTCTCCTGGAACGGATCCAGCACGAAGCTCACCACAGGCTTTTCCGTCACGAACACTTTGGTCACTTCCTGCTCATTGTAGCGCCAGATTTCTGCTGGTATGCGTACAATCTGGTTGGTACCGTCAGAGAACGTCATTTGCATCACCACGGGCATTACCAGACCACCGTTGTTGCGCAGACCTACCTCATAAAAGTTCAGGCCTTTCTCCAGGATAGCCTTCTCCTCTGGGCTCAAGGCCTGCACGTATTTCTGGTAAGCAGCCTGGGTTTCTGGCGTTACTGCCAAGGGGTCATAGGTATTGTAGAAGTCCTTCAATTCTGGCTTCACGTCTACCAGCGTTTTAGGAATATCCTGCAGGTTGCGCTGCTGTGACAAGCTCTTGGGCGCGGCATTGATCTCTGTCCTCTGGCGGGCGTTTTCTACCTGCGGATTCTTGGTGTCTACTGAGTACCATTTCACGCCGGTCAACTCCTGCTCTACATAGTCTGTGGTATAGAACCAGCCTCTCCAGAACCAATCCAGGTCGGTGCCAGAAGCATCTTCCATGGTTCTGAAGAAATCTGCCGGCATTGGGTGTTTGAAGGCCCAACGGCGCGCGTATTCTTTAAAGGCGTAGTCAAACAATTTGCGGCCCAACACGGTCTCACGCAAGATGTTCAAAGCCGTGGCTGGTTTGCCGTAGGCGTTGTTTCCTAGCTGCGAAATGGACTCAGAGTTGGTCATGATAGGCTGTTGCATGGCCTTGTCCATTTTCATGTACGTGGTCATGTTGCGGGGCTCGCCGCGGCTAGACGGATAATCCCGCTGCCACTCCTGCTCCGTTAGATACTGCACGAAGGTGTTCAAGCCTTCATCCATCCACGTCCACTGACGCTCATCAGAGTTGATGATCATCGGGAAGAAGTTGTGACCCACCTCATGGATAATCACGGAGATCATGCCGTACTTGGTCCGCTCTGTATAGGAACCGTCTTTCTCTGGACGGCCGCCGTTGAACGAGATCATCGGGTATTCCATCCCACCTACCGCGCCGTGCACCGAGATGGCCACTGGATACGGATAGTCAATGGTGAACTTTGAGTACGTCTTGATGGTATGACCCACTACCTCGGTGGAATACTGGCCCCACAACGGGTTACCTTCTTTGGGGTAGAAGCTCATGGCCATGGTGTTCTTGCCGGCGTAGTTCACGTTCATGGCATCCCAGATGAACTTGCGGCTAGACGCCCAGGCAAAATCACGCACGTCTTTGGCCACAAACGTCCAGGTCTTTTTGCCTTTTGCTTTAGACTTCTCTGCTTTCAAAGCTTCTTCAGGCGTTACAATCAGGACTGGCTTATTGGCTTTCTTGGCCTGTGCCAAGCGGCTGCGCTGCGCTGAGGTAAGTACGTCTTCGTTCTGCAACTCACCGGTAGAAGCCACGATATGGTCAGAAGGAACAGTCAGGCTTACTTTGTAATCCCCGAACGGAAGCGCGAATTCACCCGTGCCCAGGAACTGCTTGTGTTGCCAGCCATTCACGTCATCATACACGGCCATACGAGGGAACCACTGTGCCATCTGGTACTCGTAGTTTCCGTCCTCAGGAAAGAACTCATAGCCGCCGCGGCCGCCCTGCTTCTTCTGGTCATTGATGAGGTTGGTCCAGTCAATGGAGAATTTCACAGACTGCTTCGGCTTTAGGGGCTGAGGCAGGTCAATGCGCATCATGGTAAAGTTGATGGTGTACGGCAAGGCTCTGCCGTTGGCATCTTTCACCGATTTGATTTTGTAACCGCCGTCAAAGGTCTGCTCTGCCAAAGCCTCTGCCGTGCTGAACGGCGCCCGCGCCGGCACCGAGTTGGTGCGCGTAAGGCTGGTCATGGAGTTTTTCTCAAAGATGTTCTGGTCCAACTGCACCCACAGATACGTCAACACGTCTGGCGACAAGTTGGTGTAGGTGATGGTCTCAGATCCGGTCAGGGACTGGTTGTCATCGTTCAGTTCAGCTTTGATGGTATAGTCGGCGCGTTGTTGCCAGTATTCATGCCCGGGCGCGCCAGAGGCAGAGCGGTAGGTGTTGGGAGTGGGCAATTCCTGGGCCAGTTGCCTGAATTTGGACTTATCAATGGTTTCCTGCGCTAATACCGGGGCAAAAGCGCTCAACAGCAGCCCCGAAGCGAGTACGAACTTCTTCATTCTAAATGTTTGTGAGTTTGAGGTAGTGTGAAAGAGCAAATAAGGGATTTATTGGCCAAAAACAAAGAAATACCCGCGTGGCCGGCTATAATTTTGAAGCCGGCAGGTCTTCCCCGAAGTAGTACTTGATGTCCTGGCGCAAATCTTTCATCATCTGCAACACTCTCCACCCGATGGGCATAATGATCACCCCCAGTAGGATAAACCGGTAGTAGTAACTGTAATAAAAGTACCCGGCCCACCCAAACATGACGGGCGTCAACAACACCGCCAAGCCAAACGCTGTTCCCAGACAAAGCACTAGATAGCTCACCAAACGCGCCAGTGGGTACCACCATTTGGCTTTCATGGCCAGCGTGCGCAGAATGTACATCTCATGGTCTTTTTTGGCCTGACGCCGAACCCGCTCCTTCCCTACCTCGGCCCAGGCGGCAAATTCCTTGGGGTCTGCGGGCGGCTCGTACACGTATTGGTATTTCTCCCAGTCCTGCTCGGCCTTGGATTTGGCAGAGGGAGGTGAGGCAACGGGAGGTTTGTAGAAGGCCGCTGGTTGGGAATGGTACCCCTGCAGAAACTCATAGGCCGCCTGCACCCGCAAAAACATCTCATTGGCACCTGGCGCATGGTTTCTGTCTGGGTGGTATTGCAAGACTAGCTGCCGGTAGGCACGCCGCACCTCGGGCATCTGCGCGCCCAAAGGAACCTGCAACACTCTATAGGACTCAGCCAGCATACCACCTTTTATTTATCCGGAAAGAGCTTCCAAATGTGTGTCTGTTCAGAGAAGACCCGCCAGGTGAAGGCACAGGCGCAGCCTTGTTCTAGCATTCCAATGTTCTTGCTTTGCCCGCATCTTTGGCTTGGCAAAACCACCGCTTCGGAAAGGATGAATTCAGCAATTAGCGGCGTGCCGTTTAGAAGATGGCCGTCAGTTCCTGCTCCAGAATAAGCATCAACGCAATGGCTCCCGCGGCGGCGCTCACGCCCAGCACCCAGTCTCTTCTAGCTACGCGAAACCCGCTCACCAGGATGGCGCTTATCACTAAAATCAAGGCCACTATCAGCAACTGGCCCAGCTCAATGCCCACGTTGAACGCAAACAACTCCAGCACAATGTTTTCGCCCTTGCCCAGCAATGATTTGAGGTAGTTGGAGAAGCCCATGCCATGGATCAACCCGAAGGCCACCGCGAAGAAATTCCCCCAGGTCCAGACCGCCGATCCCTTGCGTTTGCCCTTGCCCAGCTGCGTGAAGTTGTGCAGACAAGCCAGCAGAATGGTGATGGGAATCAAGAGCTCAATGAGCGCCGTGTTGAAGGTGATGATTTCCAGGGTAGATAGCGCCAGCGTGATGGAGTGCCCCAGCGTGAAACTGGTAACCAAGGCTAAAATCCTTCGCCACTCCTGCCCGGTGTACAACGCGCACATGGCCAACACAAACACCATGTGGTCATACGCTTGCAGATTGAAGATATGATGGAAGCCTACTTGAAGGTACGTGTAAAAGATGGAAGCCACTGCCTGGAGGGTTGGGTTTGAAACGAAGCTGACAAATTTAGGAAAAGCCGCCGTTCCTGCAAATGCGACCCTTGGTTTTGCCGTTTTTGGCTTGTTTCCTGAGAATTAGGCCAAAAACGATCTTTAGTGGATTGATTTTCATTCTTTGATTATCACTGGTTACTGCAGGAGTTCACCTACATTGAGTACTACGCCCGCCGCTGTTGGTGTTCTCACCAACTACTTAGACTACTTTGTCAATTAAGATGGTTTGGAGGCACGCAGTTGGATTTTCCTCCGTAGCCTCTTCCCTCCGGTGCGGACCACCTGCCTTGTTTCATTTCTTCCGGTAAGCGCTCACGGCCGCGGGGCCCCGTCCTGTCCCTTCGCACTGCTGTTGTTTGTGGGACTTTGTCCCTGCCGCCGCTGGCCGCGGCGCACAAACACCAGAGGCGCTCAGGACCAGGACTGGTTTCGGTTCCATTCTGTTTTCGTTGGATGCTTGGTTAGCTGGTTTCGGGCAATGGCCTTGGCTGTCTGTGCAGAGTCATTCGTGCTGCGCACAGGTTGGTTAATCTGCTTTCCCGCGTCTGGTTCAAGTTTATGACTTGGACCCACCGTGGCGGGCAGTTTTCAACTGCCTATCTTACCTACCACACTCATGCTCTATTGCGCTGTGCGGGATTTGCAATCCCGGACTCTGGGAAAGGGGGATTTGCAATCCCATGAGGCGCCAGCCTCAACCTGCGTATACCGTCCCCCTTTGAAGGGGGTAGGGGGATGACAGGTTTGTTCCAATCAATAAGTGCCTTTGCTCGAGACCTCGTAGCGTCCAGCAGGAATTGCGAGCGTCTGTGCCAAGAACCGTTTTTAGCCTCTTTTCATCAAAACAAGCCAAAAACGATTTACAGCCAAGTATAAACGAAAAGGCGCCAAAGGGAAATTCCCTCCGGCGCCTTTTCTTATGCATCATTCATTCTTATCTGTCAACAGGCAGATCAATGTCAATGTTTACAAACTTAATCTGGTCATGGTCCAGCACCGCTTCTACTACGGCATCTTTTCTAATGTCACCGCCCAGGATGGACTTGGACAGCTCGTTCAAGATGCGGCGTTGCAGCACACGCTTCAATGGGCGGGCCCCAAACTGCGGGTCGTAGCCTTCGTGCCCCAGGAAGTCCAGCACCTCATTGGTGGCTTCCAGCCTGATGCCGGAGTCTTCCAGACGCTCCTGAATGTGACGGAACTGGATGTCCACAATCTTCCGGATTTCTCTGGAGCTCAACGGACGGAACATGATCAGCTCGTCAATGCGGTTCAGGAACTCCGGCCGAAGCGTTTTCTTCAAGACCTCAAATACTTCCTCCTTGGTGCGCTCAATGGTAGGCTCTGGGTTCTTCTCATCCAAATCCTGGAAGTTCTCCTGGATAATGTTGGCCCCAATGTTGGACGTCATGATGATGATAGTGTTCTTGAAGTTGGCCACGCGTCCTTTGTTATCCGTCAGGCGACCGTCATCCAAAACTTGCAGCAGGATGTTGAACACGTCTGGGTGCGCTTTCTCAATCTCGTCCAGCAAAATAACAGAGTATGGTTTCCGGCGCACGGCCTCGGTCAGTTGACCACCTTCGTCATAGCCCACGTAGCCCGGAGGCGCTCCTACCAATCGGCTCACCGCGTGGCGCTCCTGGTACTCACTCATGTCAATGCGCACCATGGCGTTCTCATCGTTGAATAGGAAGTCGGCTAAGGCCTTCGCCAGCTCGGTTTTACCTACCCCGGTAGTACCCAGGAAGATGAACGACCCGATAGGGCGCTTAGGATCCTGCAAACCTGCCCGGCTCCGGCGCACGGCATCAGAAATGGCTGCAATCGCTTCTTCCTGACCGGCTACGCGGTTGCCTAGTTCTTCTTCCAGGTGCAACAGTTTTTCACGGTCGCTTTGCAGCATTTTATTTACCGGCACGCCCGTCCATTTGGCCACTACTTCAGCAATGTCCTCAGAGGTCACTTCTTCTTGCAGCATGTGGGCACCGTCCTGTTGCTGCTGCACTTCTTCCTGCAATTGCTTCAGGCGGGCTTCTGCCTCTTGAATCTTGCCGTAGCGCAGCTCGGCAACACGGCCGTAATCACCGGCGCGTTCCGCATGGTCTGCCTCCAGGCGATATTGCTCAATGGCTTCCTTCTCCTTCTGAATGCCTTCAATCACCTGCTTTTCACTTTGCCACTGGGCACGCAAGTTGTCGCGGGTTTCGCTCAGGTCCGCAATCTCTTTGGAGAGCAGGTTTTCTTTCTCCTTGTCATTCTCCCTCCGGATGGCTTCGCGCTCAATCTCCAGCTGCATGATTTTGCGCTGCACCTCGTCTAACTCTACCGGCAGAGAGTCCATTTCAATGCGCAGTTTAGAAGCAGCCTCATCTACCAGGTCAATGGCCTTGTCTGGCAAGAACCGATCTGTGATGTAGCGGCTGGAGAGTTCCACAGCGGCAATGATGGCGTCATCCTTGATGCGTACGCCATGGTGCAACTCGTATTTTTCTTTGATACCGCGCAGAATGGAGATGGCGTCTGGGATGCTGGGCTCATCTACCGTTACGGCCTGGAAGCGGCGTTCCATGGCCTTGTCCTTCTCAAAGTACTTCTGGTATTCTTTGAGCGTGGTGGCCCCAATGGCATGCAACTCACCTCTCGCCAAGGCTGGCTTGAGCAGGTTGGCGGCGTCCATGGCGCTTTCACCCCCGGCTCCGGCCCCAATCAACGTGTGAATCTCATCAATGAAAAGTACGATGTCCCCTTCTGAGTCCACCACTTCTTTGATAACGGCTTTGAGGCGTTCTTCGAACTCTCCTTTGTATTTGGCACCGGCCACCAGCAGACCCATGTCCAGGCTCATGATGGTTTTGGACTTGAGGTTCTCGGGCACGTCACCGGACACAATGCGCTGAGCCAGGCCTTCCACTATGGCAGTCTTACCCACGCCCGGCTCACCCAGCAGAATAGGGTTGTTTTTGGTACGACGGCTCAGAATCTGCAATACGCGTCTGATTTCCTCGTCACGGCCAATCACGGGGTCAATCTTGCCCAGGCGTGCCTGCTCGTTCAGGTCAATGGCGTATTTCTTGAGGGAGTTGTACTTGGCCTCGGCGTTCTGGTCGGTTACTTTAGAGTCTCCACGCAGTTCTTTGATGGCGGCTTTCAAACCTTTCTCCGTGATGCCGTTGTCTTTCATGAGCGTGGCTACCTTGTCTCGGCCGGCCAGCAAGCCCAAAAGCAAGTGCTCAATGGCCACATACTCATCCCCGAACTCCTTTAAATAGGAAGTCGCCTTCTGCAAGGCCGCAGCGGCATCATTGCTCAGGTAGGGGCTTCCGCCGGTAACCACGGGGTAGGCGGTCACAATCTCGTCCAGACGGTTGCCGAACTGATTGGCATTAATGCCCAGCTTCTTGAGGTAAAAATTGGTGACGTTCTCGTCGGTTTGCAGGATGCCCTTGAGCAGGTGGCCGGTTTCAATGGCCTGCTGCTGGTTGCCCCCCGCAATCTCAGTGGCCTTTTGCACGGCCTCCTGTGATTTGATAGTATAATTATTAAAGTTCATAGCTCTATGTCGTTGTTGAGTAGTCTATTGGTTTTCTACGACGATAAAGCAAATGAGGTACCGAACCGTTTTTGGCCTGTTTTCCGGAAAATATGACAGAAACAATTAAGCCGTATTTAACATAATCAGACAGAATGGCTTGTTTACAGCTTGTCAAACCCTGTAGTGCTAGTAACTGGCGGACTTAGCTTTTGTACCAGCGTCAGCACCATGCGGTAGACATCCTGCAGTTTGACCATGTCCAGAATGGCGTCGTCTTTAGAGAAAGTGAGGAACGGGGTGGCATCTGGCTCGTCATGATCCACGCTTAATTTTAACTCACAGTTAGAATGCTCCAGCAACGTTTCCCGCACCTTGGCATCTGATAGCAGCGCCGCCAGCGCTTGTGGGTCGTTTGCTTTTATCACAAAGGCATCATCCAGGTCTGGCAAGTTCAGCTGGGCGTCTCCCATCCCGAAGAACTTGCCGATCTCGCTCATCCAGTTCTGCTCATGCAGGGCAAACCGAAGCGGCACACTGGTAGGCACCGGTGCCATGAAGGTGGTGGATGAGGAGCCTCCCTCAAACCCGCCGCCCAGGTCTATGTCAATGTCCAGAAACACTTCGGTATCATGGAGCAGCAGCTGCGCCGAGTAGCTGGTGAGGTTTTTATCGCGGGCGATGTCCAGGGTGAGTTGGCGCCAAAGTTCTTCTTCTGAGTTGCTGGAGAATCTGCGTATCGTGTCCATATAAATCGTTTACACTAAGATGTGATCAATCAAACCACCGGCTACAAAAAACCAGCGGCCCTTTGGATAAAGACGTAAGGCCGCTGGTTTAGGTTAGGCATGATTGTGCTTTGACTCACGGCAGGTTTTAGAAGAATACCGGCAAATTCCCGCACAGCGTTAGATGAAAGCAATACCAAAGATTGAATGAGTCCACAGAAAGTACCCCGGTAAAGAGGCGGTGGTTCAAGAGCGTTTTATGTTGGAGAGCAGGAATCTTAGGATGATGAAATTGCCCGCCAGCAGTATTACCAGAAAGAACACTCCAAACAGCACGGCTGTGTTGGAAGGCTGACGGAGCAGCGCTCCTATCTGCGTGTATGACAGGAAGTCTACGGGAATAAGCAGCAGCAGCAAAAGAAGGTACTTGGGTTTCATGGTACGGGTTGGCCTGTGGGTTGAAGGATTAATATTAAGAATTTCACCTTGATTTCAGTTGTAAACAGGAGATTTAATAAAGAGGGCTTTTTGAGACGGTTGATTAAATTATGGTCGGTTTTGACGTCGCTGCTGACTTCCTCCCCAAGGCTTTTATTACTCCTCCTTTCCCATGACGCGGCGAATGTTCCATCTGTGACTTTCTTTTTATATGTAAGCACTTCCGTGGGCTATTCCTGAGCAGGTTCTTTCTTCTGGTGATCTTATGCCACTTATTCGACTCATAATGCTTTTCTGCCGTGCGCTTCCGTGGGCTACTCCTGAGAAGGTTCTTCCTGCCGGTGCCCTTATGCCGGTTTGTTGCATCTCTACCGCAAAGCGCTCGCGGCCGCGGGGCCCAGTCTTCCCGCCTCGCGCTGTACCAGCTTGCCTCTTCTGCGTGGTCGCTCCCTTGCCTAACTGGCTGGCATTGCCTTGTCGTGTCCGCTTTCATTCCAGAGGCGGCAACCTGCTTAGGCGACTCGACGGAAAGACTGGAACGGGTGCGTTTAGTAAAGGCCTTTGTAGGTCGCAATTGGAACTGGTGCCCGTAGCAGAGGCTATTACTAATTAGATTCCCCCTTTGAGGGGGGCGAGGGGGGTGTTTTACATCGGCAGATTTTGGTATAATAACTGATCCTGGTAGGTTCGTAACGTCTTGGCTCCGTAGCACTACGTCGTTCCTCAGAACAACGCTAAAGGACTGTCTCACCGGGCTTGCAATTGGTCTCTACACGCATAAAACCACAGATGATTGGTACGCTTACCGGACTTCGGCTTTAAAGACTTCAGCGTAGTGGTCTGCCAGGCGGGTGGGCTCTGGGAGCTTGTGCTTCAAGGCGGTTTTAAGGGCAATGGCGGTGGCGGTTTCCAAATCCATGAGGTGCCCCGGAGACACGAACACGGGCTTCACCTTGTCTTTGGTTCTGATCACGTTGCCAATCTGCTCTCCCCGGTGCGTGAGCGGCGTGATGCTTCCTTTGACGGGGGCGGGCTCTTCGTATTTGCCAGTGAGCACCTTCTTGGCCACACCCAGGGTGGGTTTGTTCAGGAGCACGCCTAGTTGGCTGGCAATGCCCAACCGACGAGGGTGCGCAATACCGTGCCCGTCTACCATGATTAAATCTGGCTTCTGCTGCAACTGGGCGTAGGCCTTCACCAAATTGGGAGCTTCTCTAAAGGCCAGAAAACCGGGAATATAGGGTAGTTCTACGGGTCCGTAATGGTAGACCTTCTCCATCAGTTCCAGCTCGGGGTACTTCAAAAGCACAAACACAGAAAGGATGTTTTCGCCTATGAAAGAAGAATCGCAGCCGGCTAGCCAGTTCAGTTGGAAGTCAGGCTTCTGCAAGATCACCTGCTCCCGAAGCTCTTCTTGCCTGGCGGTAAGTTCTTTGACCACAAGCGGGTCTGGAGGAGGAAGATGCGAAGGCCAGGCCATGATGAAAGTTCTAGGTCTTGAGTTCTGAGTCTGCTTTTCGTTTTTGGCTTGTTTTCTGGAAATCAGGCCAAAAACGATTGGTACAGCTTACGCAGAAACTACCAGGAGAGATATTCTGGAAGCGCCCTTTTCCAGCCCTACCTGCACCCGCCAACTTATTACAGGTGAGATCTACCCAGCCACTTCACATCCTGAGTCTTACGTCTTATGTCTAGAATCTTAGGCGCTGCAAGGGATCATCAGGTCAATGAACAGCACCCGCCACTGGCCCTCAATCTGCGCGAAATGAAACTTAAACCCAGAGGCGGTGTGCAGGACTGTTTTGGTGACCAGGAGCTGCGTCAGGGCGATGGTCTTTTTCTGGGCGGCGGGGAGTTCTGTGTATTGCACGGCCGTGTTCTTCCTGAAAGCGACGGCATCTGCCACAAAACAGCCTTTCTGGGCGTAGGCATCCTCTCCTTCGCAGGTGACTTTGGGCAGGGTGGCTATGGGCTGCAGATCACAGCTTTTAAAGTATTCTTTGATAGTGAAGAAAGGCAGGTTCTGGTAAAACCGCTTGTACTGCCGTATGTCCTGGACGTGGGTGAACTGGGGCATGGCGCCCGGCGTGTCTATGATGTAGAGGCCGCGTGCCGGATCAATGTACTGGTTAAAGGCCTGGGCATCTTCCTGCTGAATGGTTTTCTCGAAATTCCTGAAAAACACGCCAAAATCGGAGGTGGCGTTGCCGGTGGCAGGCTTTTTCACGGTTTCATCCTGCACAGCGTTGAGGGTGTCCTGCTGCAAGACCGTGGCTTCGGGGCTTGGGCGCATAGAGGAGCCAGGAGTGGTAGCTGGCGTAGTCTCCGTGCCTGACGTGGCGGTTTCTGTAGACGTCTTGGTTTGGCAGCCGGCCAACCCCAGGCTACACAGCAAGAAAGCATAAAGGGTCTTCTTCATAGGAAAGGATACTAGTCTGTTATTGAGAATAAGCCGCACAGCGGCTAAACGGCTCTTTTCAGGTACACTTTGAACGTACTCCCCACGCCCACGGCACTTTGTACTTCAATCTTGCCTTCTGCGTTATCCAGAATTCTCTTCACCATGTAGAGGCCCACCCCAGAACCTTCTACGTGGTCATGAAACCGGCTGAACATGGTGAACAGCTTATGTTGTTGCTTAGGATTAATACCCAATCCGTTGTCCTGCACAATCAAAACCACATAGGCATCTTCTGGCTCACAGCTCACCCTCACTACCGGGCTTCTTTCTGGGTGCCGGTACTTGATGGCGTTGGACAGCAGGTTGTACACCACACTACGCAGGTTCTTTTCCGCGAAGGAGACCTGGGCGTCTTCTCTAAGATTTACCTCCAACCGGGCTCCAGAGGCCAGGATGCTTTGTTGCATGTCTAGCTGCACTTCCTGTACCATGGTTTTCAGGTTGACGGTCTGGGCCGCCTGGTCATGGTCTTTCTGCAGCTTGGTGATTTCAGTGAGGCTGGCTATGGTCTTCTTGAAGCGGTCAATGGAATTCTGCATCATCTTGATGATGGCTTGCACTTCGCTTTCCTGCAGACTTTCCTGGGGCAGTTCTACCTGCAGCTCCTTTAAAAGCATTTCTATGTTGGAAATAGGCGCTTTGAGGTCATGCGAGGCGGTATAGATGAAATTATCCAGGTCTTTGTTGGTGTGGGTAAGTTGTTGGTTGGCTAACCTAAGGTCTTCATTGGTGCCGGCCAGTTCCTGCGCCAGGCCTCTGGCTTCTTCGCTGCTACGCTCCATGCGCTTACGGGCCTCTACCTGCTCTGTGACGTCTGTCACCAAGGTGTAAAAGCCCAGCACCTGGCCGTCTCTCACATCTGGCACATAGTCTGTTTTAATGTGCTTGACAAAGTCTTCGCGGTAGGGCATGGTGGCTTCAAAGCTCAACCGCTCCCCCGCCAACGCCCGGTCCATGTAGCCTTTGGTGGCATTATAGGCTTCCTCTCCTACCACATCCAGCACCTTACGGCCCAGCAAATCTTCAGACTTAATAGGGAACCAGCTTTCATAGGCCTTGTTGGTGAAGCGGTACACACGGTCTCTGTCTAAGTACCCAATGAGCACCGGCAAGGAGTCTGTGATGAGCCTAAGGTTATTGGCGGTTTCTTCTACGGCTTTGCGCGCGATTACCTGCTCTGTCACTTCAATGGCGAAGACCAAGACACCGTCTATCTTACCTTCTTCATTGGTTCTGGCCTGTTGAATGAACCTGAAGTAGCGGTCCTCCCAGAGGCCTTCAGGTGACTTAAAAGGGATAAGAAGTTCTGGTTCTTCATGGGTAATGCCGGTGGCATACACCTCCCTGAAAGTTCTATACACCTTGTTATCCTTAATCTCAGGCAAGGCCTCTAAAATGGGTTTACCCAAAAGTTTCCTGTCTGGGAAAAGACCGGCGTACACCGGGTTCACCAGTTCATACACCAGCTCTGGGCCAGACAGAATACAGATGGCTGAGGGCGCATTCATGAACAACCGCTCCAGCCGTTGGCGCTGGCGTTCTGCCTCGGCTTGCGCTTTCTGTACGTCCCGGGTGCGCCGCTCCACCCTGGCCTCTAGTTCCTGGTTAAGGGCTTTTAATTCCTCGGCGCTTTTTTCTACCTGTTGGCGGGCTTCTACAAAGGGCGTCACATCTAAGGCGAAGATAAACATGCCGTTTATTTTGCCTTGCGCGTCATAGAGCGCTTGGTAAATGAAGTTCCAATAGATGTCTTCCAGTGGTTGGCCTTCATGCCGGGCCAAGGGTATTAGAATTTCCTTGCCTTCAAAGGTTTCGCCGGTGGTTATCACATGCTCCACAATGTCTTCTATGGGCTGGCCCTTCAATTCTGATAGTGCCTCAAACAGCGGCAATCCCAACAGTTTTCGGCCCGGGAACAGGTGTTGGTAGGCGTCATTGATTTCCTTGAACTCCAGGTCTGGTCCTTCCAGAATGGCCATAGCCGCGGGCACCTGGGCAAACAGGCGCTCCAATCTAAGACGCTGCTGCTCTACCTGGGCCAAGGCTATTTTCTCCCGGTCTTCGCTTTCTTGCAGGTCCTTTTTTGCTTTCTCTGCCTCTGTGATGTTTTTGGCCTCATGCAAAATGCGCGTCACTTCTCCCTTCTCATTTAAGATGGGCGTGTTCACCACAGACCAATAACGCTCTATGAACCTCCCCGGCATGGCAGGGTCTGTAATGTCATACCTGATCAATTCCACCTGGCACGGCTGCTTGCTGGTAAGCGCCTGCTCCAAAGAAGCTTTTAACTTACCAGAGGAACCCTCTCTCCCTACTTCTGGATTGTCTGGAAACACCTCAAACACAGACTTTCCTATTGCCTGCTCCCTGGAGATGAAGGTTTCCTGCTCATATGCGTTGGTAACGGCTATTATATGAAAAGAGGTAGACAGAAGAATGTTGAGGTTATTCTGCAATTCAAAAATCTTCTGAAAGGAAAGGCCCTCGCCTGGAGAAGATTCTGTATCAAAGGAAGAAGAGGGTGCGCGCATGTAAGTTCCGGTTGCCGAAGGTTCAAATTGCCTTTACGTAGAAAACAGATTTAAAAATATGTCTTCAGCCCCGCATTCCCTCGTTTTTGGCTTCTTTTCTGAAAAACTGGCCAAAAACGAAACACCAGTGCAGCGTAGGTGGGTGTTATCAAATTTATGCAACGGCTTGGCGGGCGGCGGTCCCTCGCGTATCAATTTTCACTTATATTTGCTGGTCAAACCCTCGCGTATTGGCGGAGCGCCCTATTTAGGCGTACACGGGTAAGCACACAGGGTCTTTACCTTTAACACGAACCACTATGGCAAACACATCAAAAATCATTTATACCATCACAGATGAGGCGCCGGCGCTGGCCACGCAGTCTTTCCTGCCCATTGTAAAGGCGTTCACCAAAGCCGCCAACATTGAGGTAGAAGTAAGAGACATCTCCCTGGCCGCCCGTATTCTGGCTACCTTCCCAGAGAACCTTTCTGCTGACCAAAAGCAGAGCGATGACCTGGCCTACTTAGGCGACGTAGCCAAAACCCCCGAGGCCAACATCATCAAATTGCCGAACATCTCTGCCTCTGTGCCCCAGCTGACGCAGGCCATCAAAGAATTACAGTCCCAAGGCTATAACATTCCAGACTATCCGGCCAACCCGCAAACAGACGCCGAGCAGGAAATCAAAACCCGCTACGGCAAAGTGCTGGGCAGCGCCGTGAACCCAGTCTTGCGTGAAGGCAACTCTGACCGCCGCGTAGCCGATGCCGTGAAGCAGTACGCCCGCAAAAACCCGCACTCCATGGGTGCCTGGTCGTCAGACTCCAAATCACACGTGGCCCACATGGACGGCGGCGATTTCTACGGCACCGAGCAGTCTGTGGTAGTGGACAACGCCACCAGCGTGAAGATTGAATTTGTAGGCGCCAACGGTTCTACCAAGATCCTAAAAGACAATATCTCTCTCAAGGCTGGCGAAGTGATTGACTCCTCCGTGATGAGCAAGAAAGCCCTGCGTGCGTTCTATGAGAAGGAGATTGCAGACGCCAAAGCCTCTGGCATTCTGTTGTCCCTGCACTTGAAAGCCACCATGATGAAGGTCTCTGACCCTATTATGTTCGGGCATGCCGTTACCGTGTTCTTCAAAGACGTTTTTGAGAAACACGCTCAGGTGTTAAAGCAAATCGGCGTGAACCCAGACAACGGCCTAGGCGATTTGTACAGCAAGATCCAAAACCTGCCAGAAGACCAGCGCGCCGCCATTGAAGCCGATATCAAAGCAGTGTATGACAACAGCCCGGCACTGGCCATGGTAGACTCAGACAAAGGCATCACCAACCTGCACTTCCCTAATGACGTGATCATTGACGCATCCATGCCCGCGGCCATTAGAACGTCTGGCAAGATGTGGGGCGCAGACGGCAAGGCGCATGACGCCAAGTTCATGATCCCAGACCGCTCGTATGCCGGCATTTACCAAGAGGTGATTAATTTCTGCAAAGAGAACGGCGCCTTTGACCCTAAAACCATGGGCACCGTGCCTAACATTGGACTCATGGCCCAGAAAGCCGAAGAGTACGGTTCACATGACAAAACCTTCCAGATCACCGAAGCCGGCACCGTGCGCGTGGTAGACGCCAACGGCAACGCCCTCATGGAGCACAAAGTAGAGGAAGGCGATATCTTTAGAATGTGCCAGACCAAAGACCTGCCTATCCAGGACTGGGTGAAACTGGCCGTGACCAGAGCGCGCATCACCGGTGCTCCTGCCATCTTCTGGCTAGACCCGCAGCGTGCCCATGACGCCAACCTCATCAAGAAAGTTGAGAAGTACCTGCAAGACCATGACACCAACGGCCTGGAAGTAAACATCATGTCGCCGGTAGAGGCCATGCGCTACTCATGTACCCGCGCTAAGAACGGTCAAGACACCATCTCGGTAACCGGTAACGTACTGCGTGACTACCTCACCGACTTGTTCCCTATTCTGGAACTGGGCACCAGTGCTAAAATGCTTTCCATTGTGCCATTGCTGGACGGCGGCGGATTGTTTGAAACCGGTGCCGGCGGATCTGCCCCTAAGCACGTACAGCAGTTCCAAGAAGAAAACTACCTGCGTTGGGATTCTCTGGGTGAGTTCCTGGCCCTGGCGGTTTCTCTGGAAGACCTGGCCTACAAAACCAAGAATGACAAAGCAGCCGTATTGGCGGAGGCCTTGAACACGGCCAACGCCGAGTTCCTGGAGAAAGACAAGTCACCAGCCCGTAAAGTAGGTGGCATTGACAACCGCGGCAGCCACTTCTACCTGGCGCTTTACTGGGCCCAGGCCCTGGCAGAGCAGACCAAGAACGAAGAGCTGAAAGCCAAGTTCACGGACCTGGCCAAAGGCCTCACGGAGAACGAAGACAAAATTGTACAGGAGCAGATTGCCGAGCAGGGCAAAGCCATTGACATGGGCGGCTACTTCCACCCAGACCTGTCCAAAGTCTCTGCCGCCATGCGCCCAAGCGCTACCCTGAACACCTATATTGACCAGTTCTAAGAAGGGTTGGTTCTAGCATAAAAAGGCCGCTTGAGAGATGCTCAAGCGGCCTTTTTGGTTTTATGACTTTCTTCTCTGCTTAGCTATTAATACACCTCTGCACTGTTCTTAACCGGCCCTTCCTTTGCCAGACTGTCTCTGGTATTTTTCTGAACCGTGATAGCCGCAAAAAGACTCAGAAGAAACGACATGGCATAAAAACCTTTCTCGCTCAAGAAGAGATCGGCGTTCCAAAGGCCTACGGTGAGCAGCACCAAGGCGGTAATGGTAGAAAACCAGCTAAGCCCGTAGTACATATTAGAAACGGGAATACCATCTACCTGGTCACGTACGCTTTTCTGGAGAGAGATAGCCGAGAACAAACCGTACATAAGAATGGTGAAGTAATAGCCTTTTTCATTCAGCAGCATATTGGCGTTCCATAGCCCTATCACGTAGGCACTGATGCCCGTAAGCAGAACAAAATAAGAGGCCGCGGCAAATACATTGGATGGTTTCTGATTCATCTTTGGTTTTTTGTTAAGTGATGAATCAAAAGTAGGCCACACCCCTCTCCTTTCTTTTGACATTTGTCAAAAAGGAAAATGCTACACCTGGCTGCGTATCCGGCTCAGGGTTTCCTGACTGATGCCCAGGTAAGACGCCGTCTGTCCCAGTGAGATTCTGTGAAGAATGTGCGGAGAGTTTTCCATCAGCTGCTCGTAGCGCTCACGAGCCGTTTTAAACTGCATGGCCATGAACCGTTCTTCCAGCCGTATGTAGTACTGCTCATTGATTATGCGCACCACCCGCTCAAGATCGTTATGGGCATCAAACAGCTGGTTCAACACTTCAAAACTGATGCTCCACAAGGCAGAGTCCTCCAGGGCCTGAATGTTCTCTACCGCTGGTTTCCGGGAAATGAAACTGTAAAAAGAGGTCACGAAATTATCCTCAAAGCTAAACCAATAAGTAATCTCCTTCCCGTCCAGGTTATAGTACCCGCGCAGACAGCCTTTTTCAAGAAAATACAAATTGTTGCAGACCGTTCCCTCCTTCACCAAAAAGGAATTCTTTGAAACCTCTACCCTCGTTAATGCCTTAGAGAGAGCACCCCAGGCTTCTGAAGAGATGGGATGATATTTTGATAGGCAATTATGTAAGGCATTCACTGCGCAGCTCTTTAAATGTAAGCGTGGGACATGGTTTCTTGGTCAAACAGAACATAACAGCCTTTTGTAAGCCCATAGATAACCCGTTAAAGGTACTGCTTAAGCCTGTTGACAGTAATAAACATTAGTCAGTTTCTTGAAATTCTACTTCATTCTTGATTTTATGGATAAATATCTGTCTAAAAGTTGGTGCATATCCTTTGCGGCCGCTGGGCTCAAAATATTCCCTGACATAGGATTCAGATGTCTCATAGTTACGTATGATCTTTTTACCGAAATACCTATCTGTAGTTTGATGGTATGGCAAATCATCAGGATAACTAGTAGCCGGCTTATAGTTATCAGAACTTTTAATCAATAAGATTGCCGCTTGTTTATCATTGTCTGAAATCTGCAAGGTAAACGTGTGGTAATAGTCACCTATCCCAGACATGGATTCATTCCTCAATAATTTAAATTCATCTTCAAGTTTGAATCCCTGCTCCTCAATTAGTTCCCTGGCAGAAGCCTTTGTAAAGAACATATCTTCAAATGCAATAAAGAATCCGGCTGCTGTAACAAGCAGTCCATAACCAATAGTCAAATACCTGGCTGTTTTTGGACAGCCCAGCATTTTAGGAACAAAATAACATAAGCATCCGAGTACCAGCGGGGTTGCAATAAATACAAGAAACAATAAGCTTAACATAAAATCCCGTCCATTTAAATTACTTGAGCAGTTCAACCATTTGTTATCTAAGCTGACCCTAGCAAGCGGATAAAAGCAATCTCAGATTTAGATACCTATACTTACACCAAAGCTGGTAAACCTATACTTGCATAAAGCAAGCTACTTGTTCTCCAGAATAGGCCTCCTGTTACTTCGTTTTTGGCCTATTTTTCAGAAAACAGGCCAAAAACGAAGTGACACATCAACATTCACACTTCTACCGGCTGGTTTGGTCACTTGTGCGGGTGTAGATGAGGTTGCGAACCACTGGGTTGCTGTAGTCTAGGGCCACTACCTTGCCGACTTTGTCGCGCACGAAGCGCAGGAGCACGCCGCCCAGCTGGTAGGTGTCTTTGCTGACGGGCTTGAATTCAAAGCCGGGCGCGGGGGCGGCGTTGGCGCGGCCGAAGAGGCTGTTGCCATCTGGGCCAACGGTCATGTGAAAGACAGAGCCTATCTCGTCGTTCTGGTAGCGGCCCGCCAGGGCCTGCAGCTCAGAGGTGCTGGGAGTGTAAGGTTGGGCGCGGTGGTAGCGGGAGACTTTGCCTTCCATGGATTTCACTTCTACTACATCCGGCAACGGGAAATGTAACTCAAACGCATCCTGTGACATAAACTGCACAAAGGCTCCCAGACGGCGATAACGGTTCTGGCCGGCTGGCACCAGACCGGGGCCGCCTGCTACCCTGAAACGGTCTTTGTCTATGGCCAGGCGCAGGGGCTCACCGGTTTTCTCTGGGAAGTAAAGTCCGGCCCGGCTTTTGGCTTGTTCCAGGGCTTCACCGGTGAGGACAGGCGGCGCACTGGCCACGGCTTTTTCTGTTTCTGGATAGGTCACAAACAGATCCACTACGCGCTCGGCAAGGCCAGAAGCGGGACGGGCATTGGAGTTACACAGCACAGCCACAGAAACACCCTGCTCCGGGAAACGGCCCAACCAAGTATGATAGCCCGCCGCTCCACCCGAATGCCACACTTCTTTTACACCCCGGAAGGTCTCCAGAAACAAGCCCCGGCCATACCCCAGCTTCCGGCCGTTGTTTAGTTGGGCGGGTTCCTGTAGTTTCTGGGAGACAAAGGCGCCCAACTTTCCACTGGAAAGGACATCGTTCCACCGGATCAAGTCTTCTGCAGTGCTCAGGATGGCACCGCCACCGCGGTCATTGCCCAGGTACATGTCTAGTTTCCAGCCGTCTTTTGTTTTCTCATAGCCCAGGGCCTGGTTCTGCACAGGGTTGGCCATGCTGGTCACGTAGACGGTGGAGGTCATACCCAGCGGTACAAACAGACGCGTGCGCAGAAACTCGGCAATGGGCATTTTAGTAGTGCGGGCAATGATTTCAGTGATCAGGACATAGCCGCTGTTGGAGTATGACCATTCCTCGCCGGGTTTAAAGTTGAGGCCCTTCTGCCGAAGGATGACCGTAAGCGTCTCTGGGTCTCCAGTAGCCAGGGGCAACAACCCGGTCCAGTCCCGGATGCCGCTGGTGTGGGTGAGCAAATGGTTTAGCGTGATCTTCTGGCCGTACTTGGGCAGCTCTGGCAGGTAAGCATGAATATCTTCTGACAGGGAAAGTTTTTTCTCCTGAACCAATTGCAGAGCGGCTGCGGCAATAAACTGCTTTCTAACGGACCCAATGTCAAACACTGCATTGGTCTCTAAGGGCGTGCCTTCCCCCAGATCAGCGGTGCCGTAGGCGCGGTTCACCACCACTTTCCCGTTCTGTGAGACCATGCACACGCAACCCGGCGTTTCCTTAGATGCCCAACTAAAAATCTTGTCTACCTCGGGGGTTTTGTCCTGGGCCAAGGCTGGGCTACCTATCCAAAGGAGAATCATCAGGGGTTGAGCAAGAAAGCGGAAAAGCTTTTTGAGGCTCCCTGGTGCAGCCTCTGGCTTATTTTGGCCAGGAGCTGTAAAAATGCGGTTGGTTCTACGTTTCATGTGCGTTACGCTTTTATTTAATGATAATGTGAAGGCAATAAGAATCCTGTTCAGGCACAGCAAGTGCTCCTGAGGCTATTCAAGATGGTTTTAAGGGGATGGATGGTGTCGTTGATCTTCGCGCTGCGCCTCTTTTCATGAAAGGCGAGAGCGAGCAGTGGAGCGATTTACCTGAGGAGAGCAGGCACTTTGTTAAGTTGTTCTTTTCAAATATTTTCTGGCGGTGACATGACCAGATTAATCAACTCATGTTTTCTGATGACCTTTTCAAGATGACAAGAAGCGAGGCCTCAATGAATGGCGTTGGAATCATTTCTATAAGCCCATGCCAACCTTAACCTATTTCGTTTGCCATAGCGGTGTTTATCATAAGTACCATGCCTAGACCTCAGTGACAAGCCGGGGCAACAGGTTATGGACTGCCCGCTTTGTAGTAGGTTTCCAGGCAATCGTCCAGGGGTTGTCCTTCCTGGTGAATGCAGTCGCAGAACGTGTAACAGGCTGCTGGGTTGGCGCTGTCTTCACACTGGGTTTGGCATTCTTTCAAGGTATTGCGGGGCATCAATTCGTTTCCGTACACGGCAAAGAGAACCACCAGCGCAAAGGCTGCCGCCACACCCGCAAAGAACTTCACCGGAAACTTGGTGTCCAGCTCTTTCCAGCCCGGGAACCTGCCAGCCTGGGCTGGTTGGTTAAAGGGAAGAATGTGCTTCCAGGCGGGATAGTACCAGCAGAGGATGTAGAGGTTGGCCAGCACCATCAACGGCGAGGTAAGCCTGGAACCCTCAAACCGTACGGCAAAAGACAGAATGCAGATGTTAAGAATGATGGGAAAGTAAATGACCGCGCCCAGCACCACCGTCCTAGGGATTAGGAGCAGTAGCCCGGCCAGCACCTGCATCACGCCAATCATAGTATAATAGTAGCCCGTATGGTGCAGTGCCTCCAGGTAATTGCCCATGGGGTGATTCACAGAAAGCACCGTGAACCGCTCGCCCATAATCTTCACAATCCCCGGCGGAATAAAACCCACGGCCAGCAAGATTCGGCAGAGAATGGTGAACAACCACAGCCATCTGTTCCGTCGGGCCTGTGCGTGCAATTGGTCTAATCTGGTGGAAAGGCTCATGGGTTTCGGGCTGCGGAGATTGGTTAGCTAAGTAGTTTCTGCTGATGTCTTTCCTTACCACTTGTCCAGCATGTCTCCCAGGTCACTCACGCCCAGGGTGAACATCATAATGACCACGAACAAGATGATTTTCACCACCACCGGAATAGAGAAATCAAACCGGCGCTTGAGCAAGGCGTTGGCCGGCGGAAAGAAGAGCAGCGACAGCAGGAAATAGGCAATGCCCGGCACCGGATGAACCAAAAACAAGTTGAGTACGCCAATCACCATCAGGAGTAGACCTGCCGCCCAGCCTAGGAGGTTCAAAGAATTGGTAGTTGCATTCATGATAGTATGAGTAAGATGAAATCAGGTTAAAAAATGTTGTAAGCAGTAGAAGCGACTTGCCGTAAGAAGTAGGCGCTGCGTTTAGACGTTCCCCAGCATAAGGTCTACCTTGTCAAACAGTTCGCCCACGCCCAGGGCCGCCCAGATGATAAATATTCCTAGGGCAATTTTAAGCCATACTGGTACGGTAAAGCCAATTCTGTGCTTTATGTAATTGGTCACCGGTGAAAAATACACCAGGGAAAGCAGCAGCAGAAATATGCCGAACCCCGGGTCATTGCCCCAAAAGGTATTCACCACGCCTATGGCAAACACCACCAGGCCAAACAGCCCACTGAAAATACTTCCGGTTGTATTGATTGATTTGTTCATGCGTCCTTCGGTTTAAAATTTTGATTATTTCTACGTTTTCAGATACTTAATTCTTGCAGTGCCACCGCGGGCACCTGGCTGGTTTTACTTAAACCCGAACAGCAGCGGGAAGAAGAATACCACCATCACCGTCCAGACAAAATACACCGGCAGGTACAACACAATGGCTCTGCCCACCTCACTGATGGCGGCTTTGCCCGAGGCGGTCTTGAACAGCATGACCGTGACCAGCAGCAGGTGCACCAGCATGAGCAGATTGGCGCCCATCACGGCCACGCGGTTAGGCGTAATGCCCCACTCAGAGATTCTGAAGGAGATGGCAGAAAGCGCAATGCCGTTCACCACCACCGTCACCACAGACAGCAGAAGCAGCACCCACACGCCCCAAGCCGACTTGGAAGAATTGAAACTCTCTGCCACCGAGAAGAAAATCAAGGCCATCACCCCAATCAAGAGCACGTTGAACAAGAGCAGGAACTCGCGGTCATTGTAAGGGTCTTTGCCTGAGTAAAGGATGGCGCCCAGGTACACCACCAGCATCACCAACACCAGCGGGCTGAAAATCTTGGCAATCACGGGAGACACCTTGTTGACTAATTGCGGGTTGGTCTGGGTAAGGAAGGTGGCCACAATGGGCACAGACACGGCGCCAAACACCACCACGTACTCTGTGTAGAACTGCTCAATGTTAAACCCAATCAGGCTAAACAAGCCCAGGGTGATGCCCGTCATGATTCCGCCCGCAATCACCAGCATAGCCGACATCACCGCCAGATCTCCGTTGAAGCGCAGAAAATCCAGGCGTCTTCTGTAATTGCTCAGTTCATTGCCTGTAAAAGACACGCCCAACACCACCCAAAGCAGCAGCGGCAAATGGATGCAGGCCAGAATCAAAGTGTCACTGGTAGTAGAACTGGGCAGCAGGTTAATGTATACCAAGCAAGCCACCATCACGCCCACTATAAAAGCGATCTTGCCACCCCGCAGGTTGTTCTTCCAGCCGAAGTAGGCGGCCAGAAACGGAAACACCAGGAAGCCTATGTTGCGCGGGTAGAAGAACTCTTCATTGAGGTGAAAGATGGCGGGCAGTTTGGCTAGAACGCCGGCTAGCAGACAGGCGAGCGCCACAAACAAAAACTCGCTTTTAGAGCCCCAGGAGATGGCGTCAGATTCATGATGCAGGCGTTCATGCCAGAAGTCTGCCAGGGCGTTGCCGCTCAACTCCGGATACAGCCCGTTGAACTCCTGCTTAAAGCCAGCTTTGTTGGCCCGGTACAGCCTCTCCAACTGCTGCGGGTTTTGTAAATGGGTGAGAATTTCCTCTTTCATGAGTATTGGTGTAAAATCGTTCTAGATGCTTGGTTTTGATAGTCTGGGTTAGCCTCAGGAGCTTTACCCTCTGGGTTGCTAACCATCCGTTTTTGGCCTGTTTTGATGAAAACAGGCCAGAAACGGATGGTTAGCAAAGGCGGCGGAATGGTTCTGGATTTTTTTATGGAGTTAGTTCCACATGGTGCCGGCCAGGCCTAGCACAATTCCCAGCCATAGGCCTACCACAAAAACCACCAGGCTCAGGAGAACGGCCAGCGTTCTGTTAAAGCCCCGGGCGCTTTGGTAGTCCATGAAGGCATAAAAAACGCCACCCATGGCTCCAGCCAGAGGCGTAATGATCAAGGGCCTCACCATCCAATATTTTCCCCAGGCGGGGTTAGGGTTATCCACCCCGAACACAAAAAAGGAGATGGCCAGTAGCGCAATGCAGCCGCCCAACAGCATGGGCTTAAACAAGGATACCGAAGGAGTGGTGGGCATTACAGAAGGTTGTGGAGCGTTCATAACTAGTGTTGTTTATAGGTGATGAATAAGGTTAAAAATTCTTCTTTAAAGTACTTTGAATTACAAAGTTGAGGGACAAAAAAATTTAGCTGCCCTGCCGGTTGCTCAAAATCAATTTCTCCAACGCGTCCAGGTGGCTTTTAAAGGCATCTCGGCCGGTGGTGGTGGCGTGGTAGGTGGTCTGGGGCTTTCGGCCTACAAACTGCTTTTCTACCCGCAGGTATTCGGCCTCTTCCAGCGCGCGCAGGTGGCTGGCCAGGTTGCCGTCTGTGAGCTGAAGCGTTTCTTTGAGCGTGCTAAAGTCCACGCTGTCTTCTACCATCAACACAGACATAATGCCTAGCCGTGCCTTGCTCTCAAAGGCCTTGTTTATATTTTCTAAATAGTTTTTCACCGGTCTGCTAGCGCTCGTATTTAAAGTACACCAACGCACCGTACACAATGTGCAGCACCCCAAACCCGATGGTCCAGGCCAGCAGCCCGTAGCCTACAAAGACACTGGCAACTAGCCCTAAAATGATTTCAAATATACCCAGGTACCTAATGTCACTGATGGTGTATTTGCTGCCATTCAAGAGCGCCAGGCCGTAAAACACCAGCATGGCCGGGGCCACCAGGTACAACAGGCCATGATAGATCAAGATGGCGCAAAACGCCCCGCCGGCCGCCAACGGAATGGCCAGGTTCCAGAGCAGCCGCTTGGACTGTTTGTCCCAGGTGCGTTGGTTGTTTCTGCGCGCATTCCTGACCGTGAAATACGTGGCCCCGCAGAAGCCTATCACCAGCACCGCCAAACCCACGGCCAGCAGAAACAGCACGTTCTCCTGCGTGAGGCTCTGGCCCAGGTCTTGGTAGAAATTGATGTTGCGCTGACTAAAGTACCACTTCACCACGGCCGCACCCGCCAGCGCCGCCAAGCCCGGAAAAACACCGGACAGTCCGCTCAAAGAAATAAAGCGGGAAGAGCGATCCATAATGCTTCGGATCTCATGCAGGGCTTCTAATTGGTCTTGCGGCTGGTTCATGATAAAGTACTTTGCGTTTCAAAGTTACAAATGGTTTACGGATGTGCAATACCCAAGGCTGAACATTTTCTTAAAATTTTATTTGCGTGCTAAGCAGTAGGCTTGCTTCTCCCCTTCTTCTTAGGTGATCATTTATAGTGAGTTATGAAAGGCTGCCGACATGGACAACCGCGGAAGCCAATCTACCGGACGCTTTACTGGGCCCAGGCCCTGGCTAAGCAAACTAAGAACGAGGAACTGAAAACCCGTTTCACGGACCTGGCCAAAGGCTTGACAGAAAACGAAGACAAGATTGTACAGGAGCAGATTGCGGCCCAAGGCAAACCCGTAGACATGGGCGGTTACTTCCACCCAGACACGGACAAAGTTGCCGAAGCCATGCGCCCAAGCGCCACGTTGAACTCTTTCTTAGACCAGTTCTAGGAGAAGGTAATATTTAGAAAAGGAAAGGCCGCTTGGGAGAAATCTCAAGCGGCCTTTCCATTTTCTAAATTTATCTATTAAAGATGGTCGAAGTTTTAACACTAAAACTTCGACCAATAAAGTAGTTAAATTTCCAAATTTACGATTAAGCATTTCGGCCAGCTATTGGAAAAACAATATTATGGCACTAGGTTTTAAATCGAAATTGGGAAATTGTCAATGATTTGCAGAAAATCTTCAACGTGTCTTTCTTGCAAGAGCTTACTGTCTTCTAACTTTGAGAAATCTAATGCATTTACTTCTTCAAACGATGAATATTTGTCAGAAGAGTATTCTTCCCTCTTTAAAGTAGAGGTTAGAATAACTTGTTTGTTTAATTTTATAAATTCTTCTATCATTTTTTCTTCCTTTGTTGTTGAAAGCTCTCCCTCTCTAAAGGAATCAATAATAATAGGGTAATTATGCTTTAGAATGTTATTTAGTGCAACGATTTTGCAAAAATAAAACTCTTGTTCTTCGCTTCCTGAAAATGTTTCGTTTGCCTTAGTAAAGAGCCCATTAACTACCATAGTTCCGTTAGGGTCAATAACTCTATATAAGTTTGATATCTCAGCAATTATTTGCTCTAGAAAGGCCTCTTGTTTTACTTTATTCAATTCAATACCATTATTTATAGACTTTATTTGATTATCAACTTCAGTCAACTCACTTCTAAGGAAAGCAACAGAGTCATTAATCTCTTTAGAATTTCTAATCTCAGATTCAAAGAGGACGTAATTACCAAATTCAGGGTTTGGAGTTTCTAATAACTTGTTAATTTCTTCTTGCTCTTTATAAATAAGCTCATTCAACTCTGAAACAACTTCATCTTTTAATTTAATATTCTCGTTTATGGAGTAAACAATGCTATCACGAACAAATTTATTGCTTACATCAAATTCAAAATCATCATTAGAAAAGACAATATTAGTACTACTACAATCAGAGCATTTTACTTTCCCTTCTTTTAAGTTTCTATTGAGTGAACTTAGTTCTCCTAATAAATACGTCAACTTTACCCTCCTGTTTTCTTCCCTGTTCCTATGCTTTCTTAGTTCAAAAATAGAACTATGCAAATCCTTTAATCTAGTTTTGGTGCGTTCAAAGTCTTCATTATTGGCCAAGCTACTCACAAAAGTTGCTATTTGAGGACTTTTCCTTAGAATTTGAATTTTCTTTCTTTCGATTTTAATTTTATCTTCTAGCTCTATCTTACGCAATTTTAAAGCTTCAATATCAATACTTTCGTCAAACTGAATAGTTGATATCCCTTGATACGAGAATACCATATTAACAAAATCGACTTTATTGTAATTTGATTTTGCAATTATGTTAGATGTATTCCTCTTATCTTGACCTAAGAAAAACAATTCATAAAAAAGACTTAAATCGGATATCTTTAATTGTCCATCTTTTGGGATATATGGAATTTTCATAATATCCTTTGAGAGGAAATGCTTAAATTCTGCGACACTATTGAACAAATAATTTTGATTGTTCACTAAGACCAGTATTGAGTTGTTGTGTCTTAGAAACTCATAGTCAACGCCTTCAAATGAAATATTGGAATAAAAATAATAAAGCCTCGGATTAAAGCCTACTGGCCATATTGAATCATATCCAATCGAATAAACAATACTTTGCATAAGAATTGTTTTTCCTTTATTGTTATCATCGCTAAATATTATGTTTGTTTTATCCTGAAACCTTTCTTCTATGAAAGCCTCAAATCTATTTCCTATTGCTACTTTTTTTAAAATCATTTTAACCCTTCAATAATTAATGATATTAAATACTTTATTGTTAACTCATTTAGATAACTATATTTCGGTTTATAAGAACTAAAGTTTACCACATAAATATCTTCTACATCTTTAGTAAAACTAGAATTTAAATAATTGATGATTCCTTCACAAATTTTCCAAAATTCATAATTGCTCATTTTATTAAATAAGCACCTTGATAAATTTGCATTACATTCCTGAATTAAGTCTTCTCTATCATCACGAGGCAAGTCTTTAACATATTCAAAGAACTCAAAAGGAATGCTTTTGTACTTAAAAACTTCAACCCCAATTATTCTACAAATAACAAAAGTATCAATTTCAAGTATTTTAAGATGACGATTAAAGCTTATTACATCTAATATGTTTGAGATTGTTTGATTTTCGATTAAGGAATTTTTCTTAGAAGATTGAATATCCCGCAACTCCTTAAAAACACTCAAATAAAAATCATCAGTTTTAAGGGATTTGTTCTTAAACTTAGTGATTAATTTTAAATACTCTTGCTCTGCTATATCGTCTTCTACAATCAGGACATTATCTAAAAACGTTTCTATTTCAGAAGAGTAGTCAACTGATATTCCTTTCACTCTGGCAACCTCTTCAATCAGGCCTTTTTTTATTCTATTTTTAGTTTTTGTTTCAAAGTTTGCAAACCCAAAAGCTCTTATTGATTTATTAATCTTATAATCATCCTTAAGTTGACGGCAAAAAAAGATATACTCCTTAAAATTCAACTTTGAAATGGAGTTATCAAAGAGGGTGAAGAAATATTGTCCAATCTTTTTTGGGTTTAGATTAGCTTCATTTTTAGATTGTATATCCCAAATATTATTTCCTTTTTTATCAATTCCACTAACATCATTAAAGCAATCGAATGTGATATATTCAATATCTTTTTTGCTATCGCTTTTTCCAATAAGATATAATAGCGATTTTGTCTCAAAAACAGACGCCTTCTCATTATTTATTTCCGTATTCTTAAAAGTATAACTCATTATTTATAGCCTAAGTTCTTGCATAGTATTTCCCTCTAATATCTAGTATGCAAATCGCGATGGAGGCAAGATTTTGCACATGCGTTGTTACCACGCGTAATTTTTCGTTTTATCAATTGAAGTTATCATTTCTAATATATCAATAAGGTTAATTAATGTATCGTTACCAGTATCAACTCCCATCAAGACTCCTCTAATTTTTATATCAAATTCAATTCCATTTTTACTATCATGCAGTCGAATTAAATGAGGGTCAATTGCATCATTACGGCATAAAATATTCAAATCTTTAGTTGCCTTATTGCTCATTAAATCCAACAATAAAGCATCTTTCATTAGATGTGAAAAACCGGATAAAAACTGCTTTTTAAATCTATCTGTTGCTTTATTGTCACCATTAATTATAATTTGAAGCAATACAGTCTTTTGGTCTTTTGGATACCATGTAACAACATCTATTTCTAGTAAGAAATTTTTTGATATTTTATCTAGGCCCCAATTAATTGCATAGTCAGTTGTATTTTCTCCATTTTTAACTCTTCCCAAATGTTCAGAAGATAGTTTTTGCAATGGCCTCAAAAGAGATTCAAAGCCTTTATCAAAATCTTCTGTAAAATCAGCATATAGTTTCTCTTTTAACAATAAAGGAACTTTGCATTTCTCTAACAAAATAGGAATTACTACAACTTTTTTTTCCTCTAATTCTCTCATCAGACCAGAATTTAGCTCTTTTTTACACCATTCACTCTCAACTGAGTTATTTGAAAGAACAACTAAAAGAAAAGATGAGTCAGTAAGTCCCTGTTGAATTTTATCTATTAAAGAATCTCCAGGTTGCATAGCCCATTTATCTAACCACACATTGATTCTATTCTTTACTAAATTCACAGAAAGTCTTTCTATAAACTCACTATCCTTGCTTGAGTAACTTATGAATACACTCATATTTATTATTTAATCCTTATGTGTTGTAGCTTGTATATAAATGAAGTATTAGTTTGTCTGCACTATGAAGCTAGACAAAAACCAGTTTATCTGGCTTCCTGTGGACTGATTAATAGAATTGGACTACCGAATATACTATATAGTAATCAATTAATAGACAATTACTATATACAGTATACGTTCATAACTTTTTTGCCTGTTCGCAGTTCTTCAGGTCAAACATATAACCTAAGATGACCACTTCCACCTCACCCAACAGCCCAACCATCATCCTCGCAGGAGCCACCGGTCACTTAGGAGGCCTCCTAACCGAAGAGTTGCGCAAAAGAGGCGCGCACGTGCGGGCTTTGGTGCGGGTGGGAACCGAGGCGGGCAAACGTTCTGCCTTGCAAGCCCTAGGCGCCGAAGTGGTAGAAGTGGACTTTCAAAACGCACCGGCTTTGGCCCAAGCCTGCCGGGGTGGGGCGTGTGTGGTAAGTGCGGTATCGGGTTTGCGGGACGTGATGGTAGACACCCAGACCCAGCTTTTGAACGCGTCTGTACAGGCAGGCGTGCCCCGGTTTATTCCCTCAGACTTCTCCATTGATTTCACCCGGCTGGCCTACGGCAAGAACCGCAACCTGGACTTCAGGAAAGAATTTGGTGAGGTGCTGGACCAAGCGCCCATTGCCGGGACCTCGGTCTTGAACGGTATGTTCACAGACTTGCTCACTGGCCAGGCGCCGGTGGTGCTGTTCCCGTTAAAGCGCATCCTGTTCTGGGGCAACGCAGACCAACCCCTGGATTTCACTACCATCGCCAACACCGCAGAATACACCGCCCTGGTGGCCCTGGACGCCAACACGCCCCGCTACCTGCGCATTGCCGGTGACGTGCAATCGCCCAGAAGCCTGCAACGCGTCGCCAGTCAAGCCACAGGTCAACCCTTTAAACTCTTGAGAGCCGGCGGACTGGGCGTCTTGAACGTCCTAATTAAAGTAACCAAGACGCTCATGCGCAATAACCAGGAAGTGTTTCCACCGTGGCAAGGCATGCAGTACCTGCGCGACATGCTCAGCGGAGAAACCAAACTGCCATCACTGGACAATGACCGCTACCCCGGCATGCGCTGGACCAGCGTGCAAGAAGTGTTGGCCTCTAAAAAGTAAAAACCCGTTTTTGGCCTGTTTTCTGTAAAACAAGCCAAAAACGGGTTCGGTAGCTCTGCTGGACAAGACAATCCCCCAAGCCAAAACGGCTTAGCGGTTGGCCACAATCGCGAACTTCTGGTGCTTGGTATCCAATACCAGCGTAGTCCCCAAGAAGAGCTTGTTGCCCGTCATCCCGCCCATCCCCGAAAACCGCATCAAGGTAGTATTGATGAAGCTCATGCCTTCCATGTAGGTGGCTTGCTTGATAGGAATCTGCGTCTGGCCGAACGTGGCCGTTTTGCTGGTGTTGACGGTGAACGCCGTGAGGGTAGTGCCCCAGGAATTCACCTTGGTGGTGTCGGTACGACTTCCCTGGTCTGCCAATTCTTTCCAGGTAGACTGGTTGGTGAGCAACTCATAGGCGCTGGCGCCGGTGTCAAACATCAGCTTGGTTTCTTTGCCGTTGATGGTAGACGGGAGCATGACGCGTCTGTTCTCAAATTCAAAGTCCAGCATGGGCGTAGACGCTGGAATCTCTTTGGGCAGTTGGTCGCCCCAGAAGATGACGCCTTTGCTGTAGTCAATGGCCACCACCTTGTTCTCAATAAAGTCTGAGCCCAGCGTGCCAATCACTTCTACCTGGGTAGTGTCTTCCCAGTTAATGCCGGTGGTCCCGTTGGCCAGCACTTTGATTTCTGAGGCCGTCACCGTAAGGTCTCCCACGTTAAATTTCAGGTCTTCTAAGAACGTACCGTTCTCTTTTTGGTGCAGGCCATAATTGCCGTATTTTTTCTGAAGCGCTTCTACTTTGCTTTGGTAGAAAAGCGAGTACGGTGCGCCGGTATCTAACTGCATGTAGAACTTTTTAGAAGAACCCGGCAGGGTCACCGGCACCAAGAGAAAGGCGTGTGTATCATTGGCATCACCCCGCCATACAAACGGAATGTAGTGGGCCTGGTTGGCCATGTGCAGTTGGTTGGCGGGCGGGGAAAACTTCTTCTTAAAGTAGAAGCAACCTCCTACTGAGCTCAGGATAAACAGGACAACAAAAACGAGGGAGAGTCTTTTCAGCAGTTTCATAGCAAGTGTTTTTTTTCTTGCAATGTTAGGGCAAAGACCGGCGCTTGAACACGCCATTCTTACGTCATATGCCCGCCAAACATGCGCCAAGGCCCTTTTTGCCTATGAATCTGTTAAGACTTTTGGCTGATTTACCTCGCTCGCCTCCGGCGAGTGTGGGCACTGGTAGGCGTCCCGCCGTTTCATAGAAGACAGATTGAGATGTTAGCGGCCAGAGGCCTGCCGTTGCTCACATTCGCCGGAGGCGAGCGAGACGACTTCTTTTGGGGCTACTTGTCTACTAGCAGCCCAAAGGGTTCATTTCTCCTGATTCAGGTGTGGCAATAAACTCTAAAAGGTTCTATAACATACTTGCGTCAACCTAAAAAATGCCCGCATTAAGGTCTTTTACCCGAACAAATAGAACCCTACGGGATAGAGATTTTGGCTGGTTCTCAGCTTAACCGCGCCATATAAAATGGCTACAATGTTAAGCACGTAGAAGAAGAAAAACGTCCCGATGACTAGAAACCCCAGCCTCACCTGGAAGTAATACGCCAGCGCCAACTGCACGCCCAAAGCCAGCAACAAACCCAGGTGCAAGCCCACACACCACAGCACCTGGAAGTTAACCACCCGCGCGCCCAATACTCTGGCCTCTGACCCTTCCGGTTGTTTCTTCCATAACCACAACGGTACCAGAAAGCCCAGGTACGGCAACACCAGAAACGCGAAGGACGAGATGTTCAATTGTTGCAACCACATGTTTAACGCGGCAGGTGACGTTCCTGTAGTTGGAGTGATGAGCTGAGCCAACTCCTGCTCCTGTACCACCGGCAACGGTTCGGCTACTTCTGCCTGACCGGCAAATTCCTCCACAGGTTTGCCTAGCGCTTGGGCCAATGATTTCAAGGTATAACCCCGCGGGATGCTCTTGCCTCCCTCAATCCGTTGAATGGTCCTCAGGCTGATTTGCGAAAGCTCGGCCAGGTCTTCCTGTGACAGGCCTTGGCTCTTTCTATGGGTGGTGATTTTATCAGCTAGGGTCATGGGTTGGGCGCAGAAGCAAACAGCATAAATCTTTCCTTAAAAGTAAGCAATACTGGTTTGCTGTTTTTGCCTTGGCTAGAAATTCTACTACTTAGTTAACCGTTTTTGTCCTGCTTTCCAGAAAACAGGCCAAAAACGCGAGAAGGAGTGACCTACGGTCACTCCTTCTCGCGTTTTTATCAAAATGATGAAAATAGCTAGCGTCTGCTGTCTTCCACTTCCGTCAGAGAAAGCGCCTTCTTAAATTCTTAGCAGGCAGCCGGCACTTCATTTTTCTCAATTTTACTAAAATACATGTACCAGTTCCACTCCCAGGATGCTCCATTGTCTTCAGAAAAGGCCTGGCTCCACACGGGGTTCTCTGCGTCTCTGGCATCCCACCGGAAAACCACCAGTATCTTTTTCCCTTCAAAAGTGTCTTTGGTAAAAAAGTGACCTATCTGGTTGTCAAATGACCCAGACACGCCGGGCTGCAAGACTCCTTGGTTGCTGTCTGCCCAATAGATGGTCCACAACCTGGTGGCCGGGTTAAACAGGCGCAGGGACATGCCTTCAAAGGGTTCGCCAGCAAAGGTTGCCAGGTAATTGTCCACATTCCCCAGGCCGTTCAAGATCCTGTACATTTCTTGCGTAGACTCAAACTCTGTCCAATCTGTACACTTGTTTAAACGCCGGTTCAGCTTTCTGTTTAGAAGTTTCCACTTGCCTTCATAGAAATCAAAATCGTTTTTAGAGGAAGTTGGCGACGCGGTAATTACCAATTCCCCGTTTGCGTCTAAGGCAATTGTTGGAATCTCCAGGATGTCTTGATCTGTCATGTACCTATTATTTGTGATACTTCTTTGAGCAAGCAGTGACGTGTGAAAGGTGCCCTCTCTCAAAAAAGCCTTTATTCTAACGCATTTTCTGGCTATTCCCTACCCACGGTTTCAGCCTTTACCCTTCAGGAACAGCCTTGATTCGTTTTTGGCCTGTTTCCCGGAAATGTGGCCAAAAACGAATCAAAACTGTTCTTTCCCAGAATCAGGGTAAAACAAGACTAAGCTTCTTGTTTACTGGCCTGCTTCCAGCAGCTTCAGTTTGCGTCTGGTGTCTGCCACTTCTTCCAGAGACAGGGCTTTCCTGAAGGATTCCATGGCTTTCTTCTTGTCCCCAACGGCCAGGTAATAATCGCCTATAGAATCATGGAGGTTGCCCACCGTGGGATAGTTGTCCAGGTTCATTTTAAAGAACTGGTAGGCCTTGTCATACCTCTTGTTTTCCAGAGAGATATACCCCAGCGTGTTGACCGTGCCCTGCGCCGGCAATACCGGGTACTGCAACAATGCAGACACCGCCTTGAAGTGGTTTTTAATATAGTCTACCGTGATGGTAGAATCATCTAACTCCTTGTCTAACTCAAACTTTTTGAAGAGATACCGCAGGGCGTCATACTGCGCCGGGAACGGAACCGAGCCGTGGTTGTCCTCTGGGTAATACCTCCAGGCCCAGGCCAGGTTCTTGCTTTTTCTGAGCGTTTCTCTGAATCTAAGATGCCCGCGCACATTATGGTTGTTCTGCGCTTTGTCCTGCACCACCCGCACCGTATCCATTCCCTTGTCCATGGTGTTTGCCACCGCGTAGAAAAGGCTTTTGCCGGCGTAGTCTTTCTGGGCAAGGGTTTGCGCGGCCTGTTGCATGATGCGTTGGTGGTCCCACCAAATGCTAGGATCAATGGCCACGTAAGAAGTAAACAAAGCCGGTTGGTGTACCAGCGCCTGCAAGACCGTGAGGCCGCCCAAAGAATGGCCTACCAGCATGCGGTACGGCTGCGTTGGGTACCGGGTCTCAATGTAAGGCATGAGTTCTTTCTCTAGAAACGCCATGAAATTGGCTCCTCCGCCTGAAGACTTTAAATCATTGGCAGGCTCGCCACTGGCCCAAAACGGATAATGGGTAGGCGTCAGGTCCCGCACCCTGTCTGTGTTTCTGATGCCTACTATGATCATTTCGGGCATCTTGCCCACCACGGTGCTCAGGTAGTCGGCCGTGCCTGCCATGGACGTGAAAAAAGCCTCCCCGTCCAGCAGGTACATCACCGGAAACTTCGCCTTACTCCCCGCGCCCGCAGATTTGGGTACATACACCCAGACTTCACGGTCTTCTTTTAAGATATTGGAATGCAGGGTTTGCTTCGTGCCGATGATGATTTGAGAATCACTTTGTTTGGCCGACTGGCCAAAACACAGCGCCGGCAGCAATACGAACAGGATAAGAAAAGCTCTCATGAGAGGTACAGGGGAAACAGTTGTGGGAGTGTTCATGTAGTTGAAAGTCCTAAGGTACTTGCTTTACCTTGCTCCTTCCCAAACAAAGCCTATATATAATTTAACAGATATTAGCCCGGGGTTCTTCAGAGAAAGCTCCTGCTTCGTTTTTGGTCAATTTTCCAGAAAACAGCCTAAAAACGGGAAGCCTCTCAACTACTTCACCCAAGATTTGGCTCGGCTACTTTTGGAAGCTCTCTTTCATGGCGGTCATCACCAGCGCCTCGTACTCCAATAACGCAGGGGCGCCTGGTGGCAGGCCAATCAAACAATGGATCTGCCCCGCGAAGCACTTATCCCAGACCTTCACTCCGGCTTGTCTCAGCTTAGCCGCATATAAAATGCCGTCGTCCCGCAAAGGATCAAACTCGGCGTTGATGATGACCGCTGGTGGCAGGCCCGACAAATCTTTGGTGAGAATAGGCGAGACTTCGGGATTATTGTACTGGTTGGGCGCATAGGTTTCCACCGCGAAGTAACAGGCGTCTTTGGTCTGGAAATACCCTTTGGCATTCTGCTGGTAAGACACAGACGTCTCCATGTGCTTGGGCCGAAGATCCACCGGCAAGCCGTTCAGGACCTGTAGTTTTATCTTCTTGGCAATGCCTTCCTTCATGGCTTTCTGGGCAATGACCGCCACCAGGTTGGCCCCGGCGCTGTTGCCCATCAACACGATTCTGTTGGGGTCACCACCCAAACTTTTGCCGTGTTGCGCTACCCACTTAAAGGCGTTGTAGCTGTCATTGACCGCCCCCGGAAATCTATGTTCTGGCGCCACTCTGTAATCAACTGCCACCACTACAGCCCCATACGTCTTAGACTCCAGCCAGAGTGAATGCTCCAAACCCGGCAACAACGGCGAAATGAAGCCGCCGCCGTGGTAGTTGATGATGATGGGTGCGTTGGGCGTTTTAGAAGCATTGAACACCAAGACCGGAATGCTGTCTGCCGTAATCTTGATTCTCCTCACGTCTTCTTTGGGATAAGGAATGGCCGGCGGACCGGCAAACTTGATTTGCTCCATAGGCATGGCTCTCAATTGCTCCAGCGATAAATCCTGATACCCAATCATTTTCAGGAAACCTGCTACCTTGGGGTCCAACACCCGCGTATTGCAAGCCTGCGCCAGAAGCTCTGACGTGTTGAAAAGAGACAAGAGGCTAAAACAAGTGAGCAAGAAAAATCTCTTCATGGAGTTTTTCTTTTATAAGTAGCACTCCATCCGGCATTCTTACAAAGCGCAGGAGAATATCAGCCATTTTCTACTGCCCTACATTTTATAGCTTTTAAGATTTAACCCCTTCCGTTTTCGGCCTATTTTCACCAAAACAGGCCAAAAACGAAAGAAGGGACAACCAGCAGCCGTCCCTTTTCCATGGTTATCTTTATATGAAGCTCACTGTTGGTTAAGCGCTGTGAGCAACTTACCTTTTCCGCTTGTCCTCCACCTCATTTCTCAATGTCGGTGAGCAGATGTTCCATATCGGCTAGAATCTTGTTGTAGGACTTGAGCACCCAATAGGCGAAACCTAAAAACACCGTCGCACCCACGGGTACCATCACCGTCCAGAGATACGGAATCTGGCTAAGGTCTTTTCCTTGGATGGACGCAAAAACCGGCAAAGAAGTAAACAGAAGCACCAACCCTAACAGCACATTAATCTTCTGAAGCTTCTGAAACCTGATTCTCTGCCGGGCAAACGTCTGAATGGTTTCAAGATACGTCGCCACTGAGATGTTTACGGCCCTCACCGCGCGCACTGAGGCCAGCGACAGAATGGGCAACACCAACAGCACCACAATGGTCAAGACCGCCAAGACTTGCATCCAGAGGCCTTCTATTTGGGTGAGGTGCACGCTCACGTACCCAGCGGCGGCATAACAGACCAAGGTGCCTATGAATTCAGAATACTTGATTCTGTTCAAGCGGGAGTGGTAGTTCTGGCGCGTTGATTTCTCTAATAATTGAGTGTTCAAGGTTTCTTGTTGCTCTACCCGTTGGCTTAGTTTTCCCCAGGCTTGTTGCATTTCTTCCAGTTCCATTATGCGGTTTGTTTAGTTAGCTGCGTTCTTAATTTCTCTTTGATGCGCGAGATTCTGGTGCCCACGTTGCTGGGCGAAATCCCAATGATGGAGGCAATCTCCTCGTACTTTTTGCCTTCCAGAAAGAGCAGGATGATGCCCCTATCTAGCAGGTTGAGGCTCTGAATCTGGGCGTACAGCCGTTGTATCTGCTCCTCCTCGGTGCGGTCATAATCCTCAGCAAACTGGTCCGCGTCCAGTTCCAACGGAATGGTGCTGACTCTGCGTTTGGTTTGCTTGAGGTGCGAGATGGCGGTGTTCAAAGCCACGCGGTACATCCAGGTGCTCAGCTTAGAATCCTGATTAAAGGACCCAAACGACTTCCAGAGCTGGTACACAATCTCCTGTTGCAGGTCGTTGCGGTCATCTGTAGAATTGGTATACATTGCCGACACCTTAAAGATCAAGCCTTTATTCTCTTTGATGACGGTTGTAAACTGCTCTTGTAGGTCCATCTAAAATCAATCTTCATCCTATTAGTGTAGTTGGGGATGAGAAAATCACAGGCAGAGGAAGAAATATTTTTAAGTTAGGAGGTAACGGCGTTTTTGGCCTCTTTTCGCCAAAACGGCCCAAAAACGAAGAAGGAGAAACCACCGGCCTCTCCTTCTTTAAAGTCTAACTTCTAGTGTCTAGCTACTAACGTCTATCTCCTAATAGCCAAACAGCTCTTTCAAGGTCAACTGCTTCACGGTGCCGTACTTGGCTAGCTCCTTGAAATTGAGTTTGTCTTTGGAACCGATGACCAGAATGGTCTGGTTCTGGCCTTTCACAAACTGCTGTTGGAAGGCTTTGATTTGGTCCAGAGTGAGGGCGTCCAGGCTTTCATAAATATCCTTTCTTATGTCATGATCAATGCCCAGTTTGCGGGCCTGCTCATAGTTCATCAGGATGGCCGTCTTGTTGATGCGCTCCGTGGCAATGCTGTTGCGCACCGAGGCTTTGGCATTGGTGAAATTGGCCTCGGCGAGCGGTAAATCATTCAAGAGTTCCTGCATACCAGCCATGGCCTCGGGCAATTTATCACTCTGCGTGCCTATGTAGGAGAGAATGTAATTGGCGCGGTCTTTCTTGCTGGCGTTGGCAAACCGTGAACTAGCGCTGTACGCCAAGGCCCTGGACTCACGCAACTCCTGAAACACAATCGCGCCCATGCCGCCGTCAAAGTACTCATTGTACAACCTGATGGTAGGCACCAGTTTAGGGTCATAGTTAAGCGACTTGGTCAGGAACAGTAACTCAGCCTGCACCATGTTGTAGTCAGTCCAGTAGACCTGGCGCTTGGTGATGTCCAGTTCTTTGAAGGGCTTTTCGGCGGGCACTGGCTTTAAGTTAGCGGGTACTATGTGACCAGTGTTGAGCGTGGCCGTGATGGCTTGCAGTTCTCTAGGGCCGTAGTACAACACACGGTGCTGATAGCTGGGAATGCTCTTGATCAAGGACACCAGTTCCTGCGGTTTCACTTTCTTCAGTTCCTGCTCAGACAGGATGTTGGTGAACGGGTTCTTAGGACCATACTTGGCGTAGTTGACCATGGCCACGCTGTGGATGATGTTCTTGTTTAGCTTGGCGTCCTGGCGGTCTTTCAAAATGCCGGCCACTAAATCCTTGAGCGCCTGCGGGTCTGGTTGCGGGTTCTTTAAAAGGCTTTCAAAGAGGTTCAGGCCTTTTTCAAAGTTCTCATCCAGGCCCGACAAAGACACATAGATTTGGTCCTGCCCCGAAGACACGTTAAACGAGCATCCAATCTTGAAGAATTCCTTTTGCAATTCCTCGGCAGAGTATTTGTCGGTGCCCAGGTATTGCAGGTAATTCACGGCCAGGCCTAGCTTGAGGTCATTGTTGGTGCCCATGTCCAGGACGTAGTACATATTGAACAAGCCGTTCTCCTTGTTGCGCGTGTAGTACACTGGTATACCAGCCTTCAATTGGCCTTCCTGCAAGTCTTTCTTATAGTCTACAAACTCAGGCTGAAGGTCTGATACCGGCTTGTTGGCCACCGTTTTGTAGTAGTCAGATTGCGCCTCGCGATTAGCGGGCACGGGGGTGATGGCCGGTTTTTCTACCTTCTGCGCGTTAGGGTCTTTGCCGGTGCGCTTGTAGATGAGGGCGTAGTTGTTGCCGTAGTAGCGGTTGGCCACCTCCATCACGTCCTGCTTGGTGATCTTGGCAAATTCGGCGTCCTGCTTCACATAGTCGGCCCAGTCCTGCCGGGCAATGAACGCATCCACGAAGGCCGTGGCGCGGGCCTCGTTGCTTTCATAGGCTTCCATCTTAGAAATCTTGTTCTTGTTGATAATGGCCGGAATCAACCAATCCTCAAACTGCCCTTTCTTCACTAGTTCAATCTGCTGTAACAACAGATCCTTCACCTGGTCCAAGCTCTGTCCCTGACGCGGGTTGCCCGACAGGAAGTGCACGGAGTAGTCATTGTAGATCTCGGCGAAGGAACCTGCGCCCAAGGCTGCCTGCTTTTGGTTGATGTTCAAGTCAATCAAACCCGCCTGCCCGTTGCTCAGAATCTGACTGATCATACGCAACACCAAGGCGTCTTTGGATTTCACGCCCGGAAACCGGAAACCCAGAAACACGCTCTCGGCGTCTGGCCCTACTATTTCTTTCACAACCGGGGCTGTAATAGGCTTTTCCTGCGGAGCGTTGTACACCGGGTCTGCCTTCTTCTGCCACTTGCCAAAGTACTCGTCAATGATTCGGATGGTCTGATCAGGGTCCAGGTCCCCACTCATGGCGATGGCCATGTTGTTGGGTACGTAGTACTTGTCAAAATACTTCTTAATCTCGGTGATGGACGGGTTCTTCAGGTGCTCTACCGTGCCAATGGTGGTTTGCGTGCCATACTGGTGCGTAGGGTACAAAGCCGCAAATGCCGCTTCAAACACCTTGTTATTGTCAGAATCCAAGGAACGGTTTTTCTCCTCGTAGACTGCCTCCAACTCGGTGTGGAACAAACGCGGTACCATCACGCTCAGGCGCTCAGATTCCAGCATGGCCCAACGCTCTAGTTGGTTACTCGGAATGTCTCCGTAATAGATGGTTTGCTCTACCCAGGTGCTGGCGTTGGAGTTCTGCATACCCATGGAAGCCACCAACTTATCATACTCATTGGGCACCGCATAGGTGGCGGCTACGCCAGAGATAGAGTCAATCTGATGGTAAGTTTTCTTGCGGATGGTTGGGTCTTTCTGGGTGCGGTACAATTCATACAGAGCCTCTATCTTGGCCAGTTCCACCTGCTCTTTTTCCCAGTCTTTCGTGCCTAGCTTGGATGAACCCTTGAAGGCCATGTGCTCCAGGTAATGCGCCAAGCCCGTGGCATCTGCCGGGTCATTCTTACTGCCCGCGCGCACCGCTATGTAGGTTTGGATGCGCGGCGCATCTTTGTAGTCCGTCAAGTACACCGTGAGGCCGTTGTCCAGAGTATAGATTCGGGCTTTGAGCGGATCGTTCGGGACGGTGGTATAGGTATACTCCTTGGCTTGGGGCGCAGCAGTCTGGGCTTCGGGCGTGGTGGCTTGGGTTGGCTGGCTGGGAGTGCTGGTTTTACACTGGGTAAACAGCATAGCCCCCATAAGAGAACAGGCAATTAGTCTTTTCTTCACAGGGATAGGATTGAATGAAATTCTACTTAAATAAAGCGAAAACAGGGGAAATTATTGTCTTAGGCAGGGATTGAGTTTGTGTCTTCTCACCTGCTATTGCTAAGTAAAAGGGCTGTGACACCTAGTGAGTCTGGAGACTCACCGCATCCCTAGTCACGAGTCTGGAGACTCGCGCCAGATTTTTTTAGAGTTTAGTACAACAACCAGCGATGGACAATCACCAAGCAAAGCCGTTTTTGGCCTGTTTTCAGGAAACTAGCTTATTTTCAGAAGGCACTTGCAAGCGTTGCGAAAGGAGTTCTAGCGTTTGCAGGGCTTCGTGCTCGTGGCTGGTGCGCAGTTCATAGGCGGGCTCCTCTCCGGTGGAATATAAACCCACCGTATACCATTTCACCAAAGCAGGCTCCTCGCCCGGATGGTCATGGTCTTGCGGAATCATGTTGGTGGTTAAAATTACGCGTTCAAACGCTGGCAACGGCGCCCATTGGCCAAATTTAATCCCGAACATCAACAAATACTCCCGTACCCTGCGTTGCTCAAAATCCAATTGGAAGCCATGGTGCGTGAATTTGAACAGAACACCCATGACTAACAGCAATACGCCCACCGCCAGCATCTGCGTCTGGTTCACTTCCCCGCTCCACCACCATGGGCTGCTGGCCGTCAAAGCACCCACCAACAAAAGCCCATACCCGGCATAGCTAAGCGTCCCGAAGAAAGAATCTGTTTTACGGTCAAAAATGTGGGACATGGGGAGAAGGTAAAGAAAAACCTACACAGTGTTTAGCCATGCAGGTTCAAGGGTAATTTTATTAAAAATCAGTATCCAGGCCTAATCTGGTTTTCAACTCAAGCAGTTCTGGGTACATTTCTGACAGGTAGTTGAAACGGTCTTGCGAGGTGTAGAGCTTGCGGCCGGTGCTTTCTTGCTGGGCTACCTCAATGTTCACCTGCAGGCGGTTGTGGCCCAGGCTCTGCCGAAGGTACATCAGCAGCTCGGGCTTGAAGGAGTTGAACTCGGCAACCTGCACATCGTTCTCCACAGACAGACGAATCTCGGCGCGTTCCACGTCAAAGGCCCAGTCGCGGTTCATGATGGTGTACTCCAGGGTGCGGTCCGTTTGCTTAATGCGGTCTACATGGGCCTGCCACAACTGGCGCAGCTTGTGCTCATTGATGGCAGGCAGAGAACCGGGCACGTAGGCTTCGGTTTCTTCTTCCAACACGTCTATGCTTTGCGCCGCCGAAGCCGCCACTTTCTCTTCTATGTTCTTAAGGCTGGGTAGTTTGGACATCTTGCGTCCTGCCAGCGGCGAGGAAACAGGTGCGCGCAAGGGAGCCGGCGCAGTTACCGGAGCGGCGGGTGCCATCACAGAAGGCACTGGTAACGGCGCTTCTTCTGGATAGGTGTCAAAGATGGGATCCTCGCCGGCGTCCATGTCTGCCGGCGCCGTGTTGTGGTGCGTTTCTGGGCTGTTTTTCTCAAAACTAGCAGAAACCGCAGGAGCCGAGGCAACCGCTACGGGAGCAGAAACTGGGTTTGGAGCAGGAACAGCAGTTGCCGGAGCCGCGGGTGCGGCTACGCCGGAACTTCCATTAGTTTTTTTTTTGACGTCTCCGGTAAGAGAGACGTCTGAGGCCAGTTGCAAGGCTTGCGGCAAATGCGCCAGTTTCATGAGCAACAACTCCACGTGCAGGCGCTGGTTCTTGGCGGCTTTAAAGTTCTGGTCGCAGGTTCCTACCAGGTTCAACCCAGAAATCAAGAAACTCAAGCTGGCTTCCTGCGCCTGTTGGGCGTAGCGGGACTTGATGTTCTCAGAAACCTCCAACAACTGTACCGTCACCTGGTCTTTGCATACCAACAGGCTTCTAAAATGGTCGCCAATGCCCAGGATGAAATTATGCGAGTCAAACCCGTTTTTCAGGATTTCATCATACAGCAACAAGGTGCCGCTCAGGTTCTGGGTAAGCAGATAATCTGTTAGTCTGAAGTAATAGTCATAGTCCAGAATATGAAGGTTCTGCACCGTGGCTTTGTAGGTCAAATGGTTTCCCGAGAAGGTTACCATCTGGTCGAAGATGGAAAGCGCATCGCGCAGGGCGCCGTCTGCCTTTTGTGAGATCAGGTGCAGGGCGTCTTCCTCGGCCTCAATGTTTTCTTTGCCCGCAATGTTGCCCAGATGCTGGACCATGTCTTCAATGCGAATGCGGTTGAAGTCAAAAATCTGACAGCGGGACAGAATGGTAGGGATGATCTTATGACGCTCCGTAGTGGCCAGAATGAAAATGGCATAGGAAGGCGGCTCTTCCAGGGTCTTCAAAAACGCGTTGAAGGCCTGGTTGGAGAGCATGTGCACCTCATCTATGATGTAGATTTTGTACTTGCCCGTCTGCGGCACATAGCGCACCTGCTCCACCAGACTTCTAATATCATCTACTGAGTTGTTGGACGCCGCATCCAGCTCATGGATGTTGAACGAGCTGTTGGTGTTAAAGCTTTTGCAGGAGTCACAGACGTTGCAGGCCTCTGTCTCTGGCGTGATGTTCTCGCAGTTGATGGTCTTGGCCAGAATACGCGCGCACGTGGTCTTACCCACTCCTCTTGGCCCGCAGAACAAGAAGGCCTGCGCCAAATGATTGCTGCTGATTGCGTTCTTTAAGGTAGTGGTAATATGGTGCTGGCCTACTACACTGTCAAAAGTGGTAGGGCGGTATTTTCTAGCCGATACAACAAAATTCTCCATCGCTCTACAAAGTTAATCGATTCTGGTTCGATTCCGAAATGGAAAAAGGGGGCGGCTGCAAGGTTCTTGAATTTGTGCAAGGACAGGTTCGTTTTTGGCTTGTTTTAGAGAAAACAGGCCAAAAACGAAAGAAGAATGCTATTACGGAGTCAATTTATAGTGGACACCCAGAAGCAGGCTGGTAGAATTTGGGTTGTAATTACCTCCTGTATAAATATCATATAGCCCCCTGTTGTGGCGAATCTCTGCACTAACATTCCATAGAGGATGGATTTCTTTAGAATACCCGACACCTCCTGATATTCCATAATCAAACTTTTCCCAAGAATTAGTTTCCTCTCTACGAGCAGAAGTATCCTCTGATCCTGTAACGCTTTCAAATGTTATCTGGGATAAAAGTTTACCCATATAAGGGCCTGCATTCAGGTAAAAACCCGTCCTAAACAAACGCACTCCTACTAACACAGGCAGTGTCAGGTAATGAAAATGCCTACTATCCTTGAACTCTTGTCTGGTTTGAGCCTTATAGACGACGGCTTCTGCCTTATACCCTTTATTCTCATAGAGCGGTTCCGTCTTAAGAAAGAACCAGTTTAGCTGATATTTAGAAGACAAACCTGCCGACCATCTAATAGCACTACTGATGGTAACATTACCATACGGGTATTCATCTCTATCAAAATACACATGACTAGGTCCGCCAATAATGCCTATCTGCACACTGCCGGGCAACACCTGTGCTTGGCTGCAAATAAAGGATCCTGCTACCAGAAGAAGCGTGAAGACTAAATTTTTCATAAAATTCGATAGAATGAAATCCTCAAAGAAAAGCCTCAAACACTAACCTGCAACAGCCTATAATTTACCTGCTCAGGTAAATATGCTTGAATTCTCCAGACACTGTCCCTCCATCGCGTTTTTGCGCAATTTTCAGCAAAACAGGTCAAAAACGAGGTTTCTCCGGCCTAAAGGGACAAGCAACTAGAGAAGCAGAATACTGATTAATGAGGCAAAGGCCACCAGCCCTATTATCTGAACGGCCGCTTCACAAAACTCACCTGCCCCATGGCATCCTTTTCAAACTTGGCCAGGCAGTATTTCTCAAACTGGGCGTCAAAGTTTTGCTGGCCGGGCGCTAAGGTTTCTGGCACGGGCTGGCCTTGCAGAAAGAAATAAACCTTGGTGTTGCCGTATTTGGTGTGGGGCATGAACTCGCCGTACTGCTGCATCTGGTCCCAGAGCGTGTCTTCTACGGTCACGGCGTAAATGCGCTGAATAGGGCCGGTGTTGTTCTCGTTTCTATAAAAGGCTACCTCCATGAACTCGCCAGAGAGGTCATCAATGCTAGGCTGGGTAAAGGCATCTTTCACAAACCAGACCACCAAAAGGGCGCCCAGGGCTATCAATAGGTACTTAACTTTCTTTCCGGACATGGTGCTTGCGCTAAATAGAGATGGCGGCGGCTAGCGCCACTGCCTAAATGTAGGGCAAAGGTAAGAAACCTATTTCATCTGGCCGGCCTGGTCACTTCTCTCCTAACGCAAAAAGTCCTCTGGCAGGGGCTACCGGTTGTACCAGTTGGCTCCTGCCAGAGGACTATCTTAGAAAGTAGAAGGATTTATTTTACCTGTACAGGTGACTTGTCTGAAGAATTCTTCACCAGGGCCAGCACGTCTCCTTCCGGCGTGAGTTTGAACGCCGCGTAGCCTGCCATCTTCTCTTTCATGAGCGTGGCCGCCAGCTTGGCTTCAAAATCCTTTTCAATTTCGGCGCAGAGCGTTTCCTGCATGGCCATGTTGTTGCTGTATTGGTAGACCACCTCGCTGATCTTGGCAATGCGCGCCTGGTTGAGCTCCTTTACTTTAATATACTCCAACTCATTCAGTTTCAGATACTGCATCATTCTTCTAGACACCACATCTGACGTTTTACCAACCTCTGGATTACCTTGAGAAAAGGCGAGGCTTGCTTCTGTTGAGGCACTCAACAAGAAGACTCCAAGCAGAACAACCAAGATTTTTTTCATACGCACATCTCTTTATAGAACAATAGTAATAAATATTTGCCTTAAAACATAGAACTAAAGCAATTTATTCTTTCATACTTCTAATAACACATTAAGGTTCTGCTATATCCTTATCTATGAATAAATAAATAGAGAGCACCTGGACCGGCGCAGAGACAAACATTTTCCGTAGGATTAAGTACACGCATTACCACCGGGCAAGAGTGCAGGGCCCTCCCCGCGCCTTTAGATAGCCTTTGGTGGCTCAGAAGCTTTTACCTAAAGGCTTATCCTTTTACTTTTCAGACCTTTAGAAAATTATGGAACTAGATGACATGGCCCCCGAAGTGGCCAAAGAATTTTACCCGCAGGCTCTACAGATGCTGCACGAGAGCGGCTTACCCTTTTTGATGGGTGGCGGCTTCGCCCTTAGGCAGTATACCGGCATGCAGCGCGACATGAAAGACATGGACGTTTTCTGCAAGGCCGGAGACTGCCCGCGCCTGCTCAAGATTTTCTCTGATGAAGGGTTCAAGACCGAACTGGTAGATGCGCGCTGGCTGGCCAAGGCGTTCAAGGACGGCAAATACGTAGACTTTATCTTCAACAACCCCGCCAGCAACATGCCCGTCAATGACGGCTGGTTCAGGAGAGCCCCAGAAGGCACCGAGTTTGGCGTGCCCGTCAAATACATCTCTGCCGAAGACCTCTTCAAATGCAAGATTTACGTGCAGAACCGCGAGCGTTACGACGGATCAGACCTGAATCATTTGATTTTAAGACACGGCGATAAAATGGACTGGGAACGCATCCTGCAGACGCTGGAGCAACACTGGCAGCTCCTGCTCATGCAACTGCTCTCCTTCCAGTTTGTATACCCGTCAGAGCGAGACATCATTCCCAGAGATCTTTTTGATGAGTTACTGCTACGAGCCAAGGAACAGTTTGACATGCCACCGCCTACAGAAAGAGTGTGCCGCGGCCTGCTCATTGACCAGACCCAATATGCGCCAGCCGTCACGGAGTGGGGCTTTAAGGCCATGACCATCATGACTATTTAACTGGATAGTAGATGTTAGATACTAGACTTTGAGCAAGCAATACAGAAGGTAAAGCAGTTTTTCATTATCAGCTAATCTACGCACGTATTCTATAACTCAAATAGGGTATCTAACATCTAATGTCCAGCGTCTAAAATCTACTTTAGAAATGGAGCAATCACCTATTATCCCCCAGCAAGAAACACCGCAACCGTCACAACCCTTGGCCCAGCAACCGCAGCCAGTGCCAGCGCCTACCGAACAGCCCCAGCGCCCCACCCGCATTGCCGCCGTGGGCGACATTCACGTGCGCGAGACAGACAAAGGCAAATGGGTGGAGTTCTTCAGGGCGGCTTCCAGCCAGGCAGACGTGCTCCTGCTCTGCGGCGATCTCACTGACCACGGCTACGCCCGCGAGGCCGAAGTGCTGGCCGAAGAAATGCGTGCCTGCACCATTCCGGTGGTGTGCGTGCTGGGCAACCATGACCATGATAAAAACGAGCAGGACGAGATCAGGAAGTGCCTCATCAAAGACAACGTGCATTTTCTGGACGGTGAGGCCGTAGTGATCAAGAACGTGGGCTTTGCGGGCGTAAAAGGATTTGGCGGCGGCTTTGACCAGCACATGCTCTCCATGTTTGGCGAGACCCAGAACAAAGCCTTTGTGCAGGAAGCCGTAGACGAAGCCTTGAAACTGGAGGCCGGCCTCTCCAGACTAGACACCGAGTACCCTGAAGTGAAGAAGATTGCCCTGCTGCATTACTCTCCCATTCGGGCCACAGTAGAAGGCGAGCCTGAGGCCATTCATCCGTTCCTGGGCTGCTCCCGCCTGGCCGAACCTTTGAACCGGCAGAACGTGCTGGCCTGTTTTCACGGACACGCGCACGTGGGTACGCTGGAAGGCGCCACCTCACACGGCGTAAAAGTATTCAACGTAGCCAAGCCCATCCTTCAGAAAGCCGGTTTTGCCATGCCGTTCTTCCTGTTTGACGTGTAGCCTGCTGCTAATCCTATCCTAAAGCGTCCGTTTTTGGCCTGTTTCCCGGGAAAAAAGCCAAAAACGGACGCTCCTTTTTTTGCCTTCTTACTTGACAATTCTCCCTATCCTACTGAAGACCGGGAAACGCACGGACAACTCCGCCTTCTCTCCCCACGCTTTTCTGATGTCTGCCATGCAGGCATCCACGGGATTTCCTTTGTGTTTCTGGATATATGCCTGTACGCTGGACCAGGTGTTTAAGTAACCTTCTAAATCTGATATGGTCCAGCTCTGCTCAATGGTTCCGGTAAATGGCGGCAATTCTTCTAACGGAAAAGGCAGAGAAGCATAGCTGGAGTCAATATGCTTTCGTTCTGCATCCCAGTATGGCCCAATGGTGTCTGTGTAAAAATGCTGGATGACCCTATCCAGCTCTGGCGAAATAGAAAGCAAACCGTAGCCCCATAGCGCCAGAACGGCATTGGGTTTGGCCACGCGCGTCACTTCTGGGTAAAACTGATCAAAGTCAAACCAGTGCGCAGCCTGCCCTACCGTAATCAAGTCAAAGGAACTGGTAGCGAAATTTGTTTTCTCAGCAGGCTGAAGACTATATTCTATGTTGGCCTGAGCTGGTGCTTGTTGCAGTTGCTTTTCACTTATGTCGGTTGCTTTGACGTGGGTGAAATGCTTGGCCAGTTCTACCGCCACTTGCCCGTTGCCAGTGCCGCAGTCCCAGGCGCATTCTCTGTTCGGCACCAGTTTCAAAATAAACTCATACAAGGCTGGCGGATAGGTCGGCCTGAACTTCTTATACAGCGTTGCCTGTCGGGAGAAATTGTCTTTGGGAGCGCTCATAGGAACAAGTTTGATGGAAATAAGGAAACTGAATTAAGACCGATACGCAGGTACTTCACATGCATTTACCGTGTTGCGCCCTCTGCTTGTTCTGTGGACCAAGTATATTTACATTCATTTCAGAAAGGGGAATGCCCTTCCTGTAAGAATCCAGGTGACAACCAGATAAGAATTAGTAGTTTAAAGCTTTAAATTCAGCAACCTATCCAATATCGTTATTCCGCAACATTACCATGAACGTAAATTCTTTTAACAGAAGACTCACTCTCCTTTTGATTGCCGGTAGCATTGCCCCGTTTCTGGCCTTTACACCACCGGTTACTGAGTGGCTTAGGCAGCACATAGACCAACGGCTCTCTGTTGAGTTTCCTGGTCAGCCTACCCAAAGCAGTGGGGGTGGCACAACTCTCTACTTTGTCAAATCAGGGGAGGCCGGTTTTATGGCCTCTGCCATTCATTATAACAAACAGCCCGGCCTCAGGCCCATCACCAATTCTTACCTCTATTACGTAAGTTTAATGAGTTCCCAGATTAAAGACGCAAACGGAACATTGGTAGATTCTGCTTCTTTCACACTAGACGGTTACAAGGGATTGGAATTCTCTTTTAGAGCAGCGCCTCCCCGAGGCACGTATCAGATTACCTTTAGCAAACGGGTTATTTTTGTGGATGGACGGGTGTACCAAGCCCAGTACACACCCATTTCTCATCTGTCTAAACCAAATAAAGAAAGAATCCGGAAGTTTTTTGACTCTATGCGCCTTACCTTAATGTAGGCGGGCTAGTACGTTACACGTATACAGCCTGCTTTACCCACTGAACGCAGTTGCGTTAGCCTTTTCCCCGTATATGCCCTACCTTTACACCATAACCAGAATCTAAAACTATAGTCAATATGGCCAACGGATTTTTCAATGTTCCCATTCCGGTGAACGAGCCTGTGAAGAGCTATGCTCCGGGCAGCAAAGAAAGAGAAGAACTTCTCAACACATACAATGAACTGCGCGAGCAGCAACTGGACATTCCCATGTACATTGGCGGCGAAGAAGTGCGTAGCGGCAAGACCGGCACCATCGCGCCTCCGCATGATCACCAGCGCGTGATTGCCACCTATCATCAGGGAGATGCCAGCCACGTACAACAAGCCATTGATGCTGCTTTGGCCGCTCGTGAGCAATGGGCCAACATGCCTTGGGAAAGCCGCGCCGCCATCTTCTTGAAAGCCGCCGATCTTTTGGCAGGTCCTTTCAGAGCGCGCATGAACGCTGCCACCATGCTGGGGCAGTCCAAGAACGCGTTTCAGGCTGAGATTGATGCCGCCTGTGAGCTGATTGACTTCTTCAAGTTCAACGTGAAGTACATGACCGACATCTACAAGATGCAACCAGAGTCATTGCCCGGCATGTGGAACCGGTTGGAGCACCGCCCGCTAGAAGGCTTCGTGTTTGCTTTGACGCCGTTCAACTTTACCTCTATTGCCGCTAACCTGCCGGCCGCCCCTGCCTTGATGGGCAACGTGGTGGTTTGGAAACCAGCCAACACGCAGATCTATTCGGCTAAAGTGATCATGGACCTGTTCAAAGCCGCTGGCGTGCCAGACGGCGTAATCAACCTAGTGTATGTAGACGGACCGGTTGCGGGTGACGTTATCTTCAAGCACCGTGATTTCTCTGGTATCCACTTCACCGGTAGTACTGGCGTATTCAACCACATCTGGAAAACCATCGGTGAGAACGTAGGCAACTACCGCAACTACCCACGCATTGTGGGGGAGACTGGTGGTAAAGACTTCATCGTGGCACATAAATCAGCGGATGCCAAAGAAGTAGCCGTGGCCATTACTCGTGGCGCCTTTGAGTACCAGGGCCAGAAATGTTCTGCCGCCTCTAGAGCGTACATCCCTAGCAACATCTGGGAAGACGTGAAAGCCTACGTGATTGAAGACTTAGCATCACTGGAGATGGGTGACCCGCAGGACTTCGGGAATTTCATCAACGCCGTGATTGACGAGAAATCGTTTGACAAGTTGGCCAAGTACATTGACGCTGCCAAGAAAGACAAAGGGGTAGAGATCATTGCCGGTGGTAACTATGACAAGAGCAAAGGATACTTCATTGAGCCAACCATCATCGTTGCAGAAGATCCTTCTTATGTGACCATGTGCGAAGAGCTTTTCGGACCGGTGTTGACTTTGCACGTGTATGATGAAAACAAATTTGAGGAGACTTTGGAGATTGTAGACAAAACGTCTCCATACGCTTTGACAGGTGCCATCTTCTCTAATGACCGTTACGCCATTGAGGTAGCTTCTAAGAAACTTTCTCATGCGGCCGGTAACTTCTACATCAATGACAAGCCTACGGGTGCCGTGGTAGGCCAGCAGCCGTTCGGTGGATCGCGCGCCTCGGGCACCAATGACAAGGCCGGCTCCATGCTGAACCTGTTGCGTTGGACTACTGCCCGTACCATCAAAGAAACGTTTGTACCGCCGGTAGATTACCGCTACCCGTTCTTACAGCGCGGAAGCGCCCCAGAAGGCGCTATCTAAGCGTTTTTCATCTAATTTCCAGAAAACAGCCCAAAAACGGTCTCCCGTTCTTGGGCTGTTTTGTTTTATTAGCAGGATTTGCTGGATTGAAGCAGAATTTGCTGGATTGTTTGATTTATCAGGATTAGGGACGCTTGAAGCAAGCCATTGGCTCAGGTTTGGCATCTAAGCAAACAGCAGAATACCTTCCTTCATCCTGACCTTCCCTCTCCCTTGAGAAAGAATTGCGATTTTAGCCTGTTTCCTGGAAATTAGGCGAAAAACGAGTAAAGACACTCGTAGGAGCTGCGCATACTACGAGGTCATAAAGAGTCCTGAGTCTTGAGTCACAGTAGATTTCCGCCGGTAGGGCGATGAAGGCATTGCAACCCCTCTTCCATCAAATAGTCAGCCGACCGACCTTGCGCAGGGCAGCCTTGGCTGTGCGCCCGGAGCATGGGTAGGGAGTGAGCAGCGGCCTATCTTACAGCAGAGGCGTAAGCTCACGATGAAACGAGTCACGCCAGCCAGGTGCACACTCCGAAGAAAAGACTGTCTGAGCGGCAGCGAGTTTCTTTTCTTCTTGATTCTTTTGGTTACTTTTCTCATCAAGGAGAAAAGTGACAAACCTGAGCAGAAAGGAAGAAAGAGGGAAGTTTGGCAAGAAGGAATTGGGCAGTAGAGGCAGGAATTATGCCCAACTGATGCAAACACCCCTCTACGCTCCCCTCAAGGGGAGAATCCTCATCTAGCGATTGTTGTTGGTGATAACACCAACAACGGCGGGAGAATAAGATCAGTTGATGTAAACACCCTTCTACTGAGCTGCCGCTCGCTGCCTCAAACTCTCGTTTGGGCAATCCTCAAAGGGAGAATCCTCGTTTTACACCAATATCCTGAGAGGTAAAAATCAAGGAAAGAGCCGTGAGTGTGGAAGTTCCCTTCATCATACGTCACGGTTCCAAAGCCCCACGCCAGACGAAAGGAAGGTGACAGTAGCTCAAGGCACAGAACTCTCCCATCATCCCTACCCTCTTCACAGGGAACTGGGCACCTTAATCTTTGGACTAAGGAAACGCATCAACAACGGTTGAATGGCCCTTTCAGGCTTTAATAGCCACTAGGGAAGGAGCTTCGTAAACACAAAAAACCCTTCCTCAATAAGAGAAAGGGCCGTTGTTTGTATAGTTTGGGAAAATACCTGCAGACTAAATAAAATTCTCCACTTGTTCCTTGAACGAGGCGCGGGCAGAAGAGCGCTTGCGCTGTTTCTGGTTCCGGACATCCTCAAAGGCTTCGGCCACTTTGGGATTGCCTGAGATGTAATTGATGGTGAGGTGGAACGCATGGGTAAACTCAATGCGGTTGCGCTCCATGTCAATGACGGGCAGTTGTTCCTCCAGCTCAGAAACGGCAAGGCCTTTAGCCGGAAAGAGGTCATACTTGTCCAATACCTTCTCCAAAAACGCCTTGTATTGCTCCTGGGTAGGTCTTCTCACAATGGTCTGACCCAGAAAGAAACCGTTGTCCTTAAAGTGAAGGCACTGCGTTACCCGTACAGATCCTATAGAAGACGTGTAAAACAGAATCTCGTGCCCTTCTACCTCCATGTCACGGTTAGCGTGTAAATCTGGCTTTCCCAGGGCTTGCTTTGCATCCTTGAGCGAAGTACCAAACTCAACACCTCTAAAGTTGATTCGAAGGTCAGTGTTCTCCACTACTTCCTTTGAATCTGTGATCATATTCAACAAGCTTGCAGCCGTGCGGGGGTAGTTCAATCTATCAAAATATTCCTCTTTTGTTGAGGAACTAGTCTCATATCGCTTTTTAGACTTTCCCGATGTGGACTTATGCCATAACAGACCAAACATTGATAATATATTAAGTAAATGCTGAATTTAACTTTCCTTTTCTCTGAAGAGAAGGCCCTTTACAACAGATAGACCGCGCAACCTGCTATTTCTCCAGAATACATTTAAAGCTAGTTACTATTGCGGGTGCTCTCTTCAAAGAAAATCTTTTAAGATTATAAAAAGTTCTTTCTATTATTAAACTAACCGATTCCACCTACAAGAGAAGGCAAAAATACACAAATTTCTCCCAAAACCCTATTGCAGGTCAGATAGTTCGGAGGCAGGTTAGCGTTGCGCAAAGGCCGCACTGCATCTCTGCTTCACCTTCTTGCAGATAAAGGATAAGACAACCAGCGCAGCACATATACCAAAAGAAGAGGCCGGCGTTAGGGATGCTAACGCCGGCCTCTTGCAAGCCCATGCTTTTCTGCCGGTGCAGAGTTTATTTACCCGGCACGGCGTTTCTCTTCTTCGGCGCCGCCGGTGCGTCTGCGTGAAGGCGCCACCTGGCTCTTGCCAAACCTATAGGTGAAGCTCAAGGTAGCCACGCGGGTGTCTCTGCGTTGGTAGAAGCGTTCTGCGTACCCGGTGAGCTCTGTGGTGGCGCGGGTCTTGTTGGAATAGAAAACGTCAGACACGTTCAGTTTAAGGCTGGCTTTCTTGTCTAGGAACTGTTTTTGCACGCCCACAGAAACAAACTTGACCGGGTTCACATCCAGGAAGCCGTAAATCTCGCGGGCGCGGTAAACGCCTATCAGTTCAGCCGACCAGTTGTTGGGCAGCAGGAAGGAGTTGTTGGAGTTGAGGTTAAACGTAGGACGGCCGTTGCGTAGGTTGGTGTTGGCCAGATTGCCTTGGTACAGACCGTAATAGATTTCTAGGTTGTTGGTACTGGTGAACCAGCGTGCCACCGTGATGGGCAAGGAAAGGGTGGCTCCATAATAGTCTAGTTGGGCCAGGTTCTGATCCTGCTGCTTTACAATGGGCTTGCCGTCTTCAGTGGTTTCGTCTGTGGGAGACAGCACGCTCACCATCACGTCTGTGGTGCGGCTGTAGCTCAGCTTGGTCACAAATTTCTGCAGAAGCGTGTGCGTGAACTCAAACGAATAGGTGAGCTGCGGTTTAAGCGCCGGATTGCCTTGCGAGTAGGTGGTATGGTCCAGCAGGAATCTGAACGGGTTGAGCTGGTTGTAAGTAGGGCGGTCAATGCGCCTGCTCAAGGATAAACCTACATCATGCTTTTCGCTCACGGTGTAGCCCACGTACGCGCTGGGGAACAACTGCGTGTAGCTGCGGTCAAAGTCATCATGGGTGATGAGCTGCTTTCCTTCGGCTTGAGTATTCTCCAACCGAAGCCCCAGTTGCAGGCTTAGTTTGGTCCACTTCTTATTCAGGTTCAGGTAGGCCGCGTTGATGTTCTCTGAATACAGGAAGTGGTTGCTTTTGTCGTCCAGGTAATCATTGCGGCCCTCTGAGCGGTCAAAGAACTGCAGGTTGTTGTCTGCCTTCACCAGGCTGCTTTTCACACCGGCTTCTAAATTAGCGTTCATTGCTTTCAAGGGCTGGGCATAATCTACTTTGGCCGAGTAGATGGACAGTTCTCCGTCCAAGTCACTAAACAGCGTGGAGTCTGACTGCGGCTTGGCTGCGTTCACAAAAGAAATGTTGATGTTTTGCAGGTCACGGGTCTGGAAGGCGGCATAGTCCACATCCGCCGAAATCTCACGGCCGGTAGTGTCTATGGTATGCTTCAAGTTGAGGTTGAGGGCCTGGTTATTGCGGTTGGTGCCCGTAAAGCCATTGGTCAGGAAGGAACTTTGGTAAGCTTTGTTGCCATCCAACACATCGGCGCGATTATTAACGGTGCGGTTAATGTCTGTGAACGCGCCACTGCCCACTATGCCCACAATAGTCTTAGGCGAAATGGTGTAGTCTGCCCCTACTCTGCCGTTATGCCCATTGATGATGTGGCCGAACACGTTTTTCTGGTCATAAATACCCAGCAGGCTGCTAGACTTAGGGCCTTCCGTATCTGTTTCCTCTACTTCATAAAACTGCCGGTACAAGTCCAGCTTATTAATGTCATTGCGGTGTACGTAGTTGTAAGAACCAAACACGTTCACGTTTCGGTTGCGGTGGTTCAGTTGCAGGCCCTGGTTGGCCTTGGGGTACATGCCCATGCCAAAAGAAGAGGAAAGCGTGCCGTTGGTGCCCACGCGGTTGTCTTTCTTCAGCCTGATGTCAATGATCCCGGCGTTACCCGCCGCATCATACTTCGCAGAGGGGTTGGTGATCAAGTCGATCTTGGCCACGGTGTTGGCGCCCATGCCGCGCAGCATGTTGGCTAGTTCAGCCCCAGACATGGGCACGGGCTTGCCGTCTACCATCACAATCACGCCGCCTTTGCCGCGCATGCTTATGTTGTCGTTCTGGTCAATGTTCACGCCGGGGGCTTTCTCCAGTACTTCCAGCACGGTGCTGCCCGTAGAAGCAATGCTGTTCTCTACGTTGAGCACCGTCTTGTCAAAATGCTGTTCCACCAAGGGCTTCTGCTGCTCAATCTTTATCTCCTTCAAGGCCACGGCGCGCTCTGGCATGACCAGATCGCCTAGGTTGAGGTTGTTGTCCAGCTTGATCACGCCAGATTGGTAGGTGGCATAGTCATAATGCGTGGCCATGAGTTTGTAGGTGCCGGCCGGCAGATTGCTGAAAATGAAAGAGCCATCCTCGGCAGAAACCTCCACTTTTACCAGTTCCATGGAAGGGTCTTTCACCAGCTGAATATTGGCGGCCAGCAGGGGCTCAGCCTTGGTGCCTTGTAGTTTTCCCTTCAGTTCATAGCGGCTGGTCTCCTGCGCCCAGGCAGGCACGGTAGCCAAAAGTAAGAAGAAGAGCAGGGTGAACAGTTTGTCTTGGTGTTTCATAGTAGGCATTGTTTGGTAAGTACTTAGTTAAGGCAAAGGACACGCCGTAGAACTGTTCACGTCTGGCACAGCCCTTCCTGTGACACGTCTTGGCAAGGGGTGTGCCAATATTTTAATTGTCTATTTATCAGATATTTACAAATAACCCATCAGACCCAGGTGTATAAAAATGAACACTTTTAGCCTGTTACCGAACACCAGACCATAAGCAGAACAGGGGTAAACGCTTCCAAGAAAAATTTCCGTTTTTAGCCTGTTTCCTGGAAAATACCCCAAAAACGGCTTTCAAAAGAACAGAGGAGATTGTGTACCTTTGCCCATTGTTTTTGCGAATTAGAAAGAGAGATACCATGCTTCGTTCACACACCTGCGGCGAATTGCGCTTAGAGAATGTAGGCCAGGAAGTTGTCCTGACCGGTTGGGTACAGAAATCACGCGACAAAGGCGGCATGCTGTGGGTAGACCTGCGCGACCGCTACGGCATCACGCAGTTGATGCTGGAGGAAGGCGTTTCTAGCCCAGAGGCCCTCACCCTGGCGCGTACCTTGGGCCGCGAGTTTGTGATAAAAGCCACCGGCACCGTGATTGAGCGCGTGGCCAAGAATGACAAAATTGCCACCGGCGATATTGAGATAAAAGTAACCGCGCTGGAGATCCTGAACCCCGCCAAACTACCTCCTTTCTTAATTGAGGACGAAACCGACGGCGGCGATGACCTGCGCATGAAGTACCGGTATCTGGACCTGCGCCGTAACCCGGTACGCAAGAGCCTGGAGCTGCGTCACCGCATCGGTCAGCAGACGCGTTCGTATCTGGACGGCCAGGGCTTTATTGAGGTAGAGACGCCGGTCCTAATCAAATCCACCCCAGAAGGTGCCCGTGACTTTGTAGTGCCTAGCCGCATGAACCCCGGTGAGTTTTACGCCCTGCCACAATCGCCGCAGACGTTTAAGCAGTTGTTGATGGTGTCGGGCTTTGACAAATACTTCCAGATTGTGAAGTGCTTTAGAGACGAAGACTTGCGCGCCGACCGTCAGCCAGAATTCACCCAGATTGACTGCGAAATGTCTTTTGTGACGCAGGAAGACATCCTGAACACATTTGAAGGCTTGGTGAAGCAACTGTTCCGTGCCGTGAAAGGCATTGAACTGCCAGACTTCCCGCGCATGACGTACGCAGATGCGATGCGTCTGTACGGCTCAGACAAGCCAGACACCCGTTTCGGGATGCAGTTTGTAGAGCTGAATGACGTGGTGAAAAACAAAGGCTTTAAGGTATTTGATGATGCCGAGTTAGTGGTGGGCATCAATGCCTCTGGCAGCGCCCATTTCACCCGCAAGCAATTGGATGAGCTCACAGACTTCGTGAAGCGTCCACAGGTAGGTGCCACCGGTTTGGTGTATGCCCGCGTGCAGGAAGACGGAAGCGTAAAATCAAGCGTGGACAAATTCTACTCGCCAGAAGACCTGCAACTATGGGCGCAGGCCTTCAATGCGCAGCCGGGAGATTTACTGTTAGTCTTGGCCGGAGGCGCTGATAAAACCAGAAAAGCGTTGAACGAATTGCGCTTAGAGATGGGCACCCGATTAGGCATGCGCGACAAAGACACATTTTCTACGTTGTGGGTACTGGACTTCCCGCTCTTGGAGTGGGACGAGGAAAGCAACCGCTACCACGCCATGCACCACCCGTTCACCTCGCCTAAGCCCGAGGATATGGACCTGATTGACACCAACCCGGGCGCCGTGCGTGCCAATGCCTATGACATGGTGATTAACGGTGTAGAAGTAGGCGGTGGTTCTATCCGTATCCATGACCGTGCCGTGCAGTCACGCATGTTCAACCTGTTAGGTTTCACGCCCGAGGAAGCTCAAGCCCAGTTCGGCTTCTTACTAGATGCCTTTGAGTACGGTGCGCCTCCGCACGGTGGCATCGCCTTCGGGTTTGACCGCCTGTGCTCTCTGTTCGGTGGCGCAGACTCTATCCGGGATTTCATTGCTTTCCCTAAAAACAACTCGGGTCGTGACGTCATGATTGACGCACCGTCGCCAATCGCGCAAGCGCAATTGGATGAGTTGCAGATAGACACGAGATTGAAATAATTGCTGATTGTCAATTATTGATTGTTATAAAAAGAGCCTGCGGAGTTGCTACTTCGCAGGCTCTTTCGTTTTTGGCCTGTTTTGGTGAAAACGGACCAAAAACGAAATCGTAGCATCACTTTCTAATCACACGATACAGTTTACTACAAGCAGATTCTCCCCTTGAGGGGAGCGAAGAGGGGTGTCTGCTTTGCTGGGAATTGCGTCCCCAATCTTAATAGATCAAAACCACTTACACGATGTATAAAATCACATAAGACTTCAGAAGGAGTACTCTCCTGTATAAACACCCCTCTACGCTCCCCTCAAGGGGAGAATCTGCTTTGAGCAAGCGACAATGGTAGTGAGTAGGAACAATCCCCAAACAATCAGCAATTGGCAATTAGCAATCACTTTCGTTTTTGGCCTAATTTCCAGAAAACAACCCAAAAACGGCTTCACTTATCAAGCAAAATAAGCGCCTCTGCCGTTCACCCCTTCCATCAACCGCTCATCATATTTCCCTTCCCAAGCATGAACACTTCCTCCATATTTGTATCAATCAATCGCACTTAATAACATTTAACCAATACAAAACCATGAAAACAAAACTAACCTCTCTCCTAGCACTTCTGTTGTTCATCACGATTACAGCCCAAGCCAAAGTCCCTTCTTTCAAAGTAGTAAAGACCGGCAAAGGCCCCGCTATGATTTTGATTCCAGGTTTAAACTCCGATGGTGAGGTTTGGGACGAGACGGTGAAGCACTACCAGAAGAGCTATACTTGCTACGTGCTGACCTTACCGGGTTTCGCGGGACAGCCGGCCATCCAAACAGACCACTTCCTGAACACCGTACGCGACGAGATTATCACGTATGTGCAAGAGAACAAGCTTAAGAAACCAGTATTGGTGGGTCACAGCTTGGGCGGGTATATGACTCTAGCGCTGAGTGTGAAAGCGCCTGATTTGTTCGGGAAAGTGGTGGTGGTTGACGGTTTGCCGTACATTGGTGCCGCTCAGAATCCTGGAGCGACTGTAGAAACCATCAAGCCCATGGCCGAGCAAATGAAGAACTCCATGGCCAAGATGAGCCCTGAGATGCAGAAACAACAGGAAGCCAGCTACGGAGTGACCATGGCCACCGACTCTGCGCACATCAAAAAAGTAATTGACTGGGGCAGAAAGTCTGATTATAAAACCACCGGCCAGGCCATGTATGAAATGTATACCACTGACTTGCGCAAAGACATCGCCTCTATCAAATCTCCGGTGCTAGTGTTGGGTGCCTGGTACGGGTACAAAAATTACGGCGTGACCAAAGAGTTAACCACCAACATGTATAAAGGGCAATTTGCTAACTTGCCTACCGCCGAAGTTAAGATAGCAGACACCGCCCGCCACTTCATCATGTATGATGAGCCCACCTGGATGTTTGCACAGATGGACGCCTTCCTGCAGAAATAAGCACGGTTCATGTCAAACACACGTCAACAAAAATGGTATTGGGTCTGCCAGGGTATTGGCTGGACCCTTTACTTTTTAACGGGTCTGTTCATCAGTTACAAGTTTTTTAAGGGCTCCAGTACCATGTACGGCATCCAGTTCACCGGTGCTTTCTTGTTTCTGATGGCTACGCACCTGCAACGCTTCCTTTCCAAGAAATACCACTGGCAGAAACTGTCCATCCCCAGGCTGGCCCTTTTGATACTGCTCTACAATGCCGTCAGCTCTGTGCTGGTGCAATTGATTACCTATGCCCAGATGGTATTTAGCGGGGCTTACACGTGGAATCAGATGGAATTCTTGATTTTGCTCCTGTATTCCATCAACGGCACTTTGGTACTCACCGCGTGGTCGTCCTTTTATTTCGGGTTTCAATCCATCCAGCGTTGGAAAGCCAAAGAAGTAGAAACACTCAAACTGCAACTATCTTTGAAAGAAGCCGAGTTGGAGGCCATCCGGTCTCAACTTAATCCGCACTTTCTGTTCAACAGCCTCAACAACATCCGGTCTTTGGTCTTAGAAGATCCGTCTAAAGCCCGCGAGATGATAACGCGCCTGTCTGCCATGATGCGCTACGTGATTGGCTACAACCGCAACAACCTGGTGAGCGTGGCCGAGGAGCTGGAGTTTCTGGACCATTACGTGGCCCTGGAGAAAATCCATTTCGAGGACAAGCTGGCATTTTCTTCTGAGGTCTCTGATGATTTAAAATCAGCCGCCATTCCGCCGCTGGGCATTCAATTGCTGGTGGAGAACGCCATCAAACATGGCATTGGTACGCAGGCCAAAGGAGGGCACATTGCGCTTTCCCTACACCGATTGAATGGCCATTTACAAGTACAGGTAGAGAATACGGGTAAGCTAAGCACATCTTCTGCTCCTTCAGGCATTGGTATTCAGCGGTTGCTGGAGCGCGTAAACCATTCCCTGGACCAGCCCGGCACTTTTCAATTGCACCAATCCACAGACACCAGCGTGACCGCCACACTCACGCTTCCTTTTAAAGAATATGAGAATCTGCATCGTTGAAGACTCGCGGCTGGCGCGCCTGGAGCTGAAGCATTTACTTACCAAATTTCCGGAACTAGACCTGGTAGGCGAAGCCGAAAATGCCGAAGAAGGCATTGCCTTAGTAGAGGAACTTCGGCCGGACCTGCTTTTCCTAGACATTCACCTGCCCCAGAAGAACGGCTTTGAGTTATTGGAGTCCCTAGAGCATGTGCCGCAAGTTATCTTCACCACCGCCTATGACCAGTATGCTTTGCAGGCCTTCGAGCGGAATGCGCTGGACTACCTCATGAAGCCCATTGAGGAGAGCCGCCTGCGCCAAGCCGTGGAGAAAGCGCTGGCCAAACAGGAAGCGGTGAAGCCTGCCCTTGCCCCTTCTCAATTAAGTGAAGAAGACCGGGTGTTTGTGAAAGACGGCGAGCGCTGTTGGTTTGTGGCCTTAAAGCAGGTGCGCCTCATAGAATCCAACGGAAACTACGCCTTGCTCTCCTTCAACAATGAACGCCCCTGCATCCTCAAAACCCTAAATTACCTGGAAAGCCGCTTAGACCCCAAGGTATTCTTCCGGGCCAACCGCCAGCAGATTATCAATGTGAACTACATTGAACAAATCAACCCGTGGTTCAGCGGCAGCATCAAGATTCAACTGAGAGGTGGCGAGGAAGTAGAAGTATCCCGCAGGCAGACGCAGGTGTTCAAGGATCTGATGAGTTTGTAAAGCTTCGTTTTTGGCCTGTTTCCTGGAAAACAAGCCAAAAACGAAGCTCAGATACACCCACGCGTCTCAATTTGAGATTCAGCCCAGAGACGCGCGGGCTTGCTATTTTTAAGAGCGCTTGTTGATGCTCATCAGCTTTTGCCCCCTCAGCAATATTTTAAGGCCGTGCCGCTTCAGGGAAATGTGCGGGTCTTTCTGTTCGTGCTCCTCTACCCCCTGCTTGTACGCCGAAATAATGTCTCTGTAAGACAGCACGCCCATGACATGGTTGTCTTGGGCCACCACGGGCAGCATGTCCAGATTTTCCTTGGCCATCATCTCTACGGCGGTGCGCAGACTGTTTTCGGCGGCTACAGAGATATTCCGGCGCTTGATGAGGCTGCCTACTTTGTTGGTGCCCACATGGTGGTGGCTAAACAAGTTGGACGAGCTCACAATGCCCCTGAACTCATTCTCATTGCTGGCAATGATGAAGTAATTGCGCTGGTAGTCGGTTTCTTGGGAGAGCCAGGCGCGTACCTCGGCAATAGTGTTGTCTTCGCTTAGCACCAAGCCGTTCTCTTCTATCACTTGGGCCACAGTTACCTTCTCCAATAAATCTGGCTCATAGCTGTGCGGGGTTTTTACGCCTCGGCGGGCAATCTTCTCGGTCATGATGGTATTCTCCATCAAGAAGAAAGACACAAAGTAGGAACCCGTGCAGGCTGCCAGCAAAGGAAGCAGCGCATTTGACTGCATGGTCGTCTCCAGGGCAAACACAATGGAGGTAAGCAGCGCGCGCGAGGCTCCGGCAAACATAGCCGACATGCCCACCAAGGCCGCCAACGTAAGCGTGACGCCAGATGCCGGGAAAAAGTACAGAATCACGCTGCCTAATAAAGCACCAGTTGCCGCACCAATGGTCAACAAAGGAGCCAGCGTTCCGCCCGATGTTCCGCTGCCCAAGGCAATGGCCCAGGACAGGAACTTAAACAGGCACAAGGACAATATAATCTGCAGCGGCATGGACCCAGAGAGTATATCTGTGATGTTCTCATAGCCTACGCCCAGAGTACGCGGCGCAAAGTATCCTATTACCCCAACGCCTACTCCGCCCAGGGCCGGCCACCACATCCAATGGATGGGTAGTTTCTCAAAGCTGTCTTCCACAAAATACACGATCTTGGTCACTAGCACAGACAGCAGCCCCATGGCAATGCCAATGGTACTATAACCCGCCAGCGCCGTGTTGGACGGCACCCCAATGATTTGCTCAATAGGAAAGACCGGACCTTGCTCAAACAGAAGATGATGCCCGGCCGCCCCGGTAATACAGGCCAGCGCCACCGGGATAATAGACCGCGGCGAAAACTCAAACAAGAGCAGTTCAATGGCCAGGAAAATAGCTGCTATGGGACTCCCGAAGATAGCCGACATACCCGCCGTAGCGCCGGCAGCCAGCAAGATCTTCCGCTCATTGTGCGTGATTTTCAAAAGCTGCCCCAGCGTAGAACCTAAGGCCCCGCCTGTGGCAATAATCGGGCCCTCAGCGCCAAACGGGCCACCGGTGCCAATGGAGATGGCCGCAGAAATAGGTTTGAGGTAGGTGATGGTAGGCTTAATGCGGCTTTGGTTGGTTAGGATCTGCTCCATGGCCTCTGGTATTCCGTGCCCTCTAATCGCCTTGGAACCATACAACGCCATGAGTCCTACAATCGCGCCGCCAATCACGGGTACCACAATCACCCACAAGCCTAGTGTATTATTGGCAGGACTCATGTATTCAGTGGAAAGCACCCCGAAAAAGGAGATATTGGTGACCAGGTCAATCAGGTAGACCAAAAGCTTGGCGATGAAACTGATGACCACTGCCACCCCCACAGCCAAAGCGGCCATGAGTAAGAGGCGTTTCTTGTTATGCGAAGGGGGTGATTGTACGTGTTCTGCTTCTAAGGTTGGACGGAGAGAGAGGGCAATAGGAATACCTTGGTCTGTCATTTATCAATCAATTAAGTTTAAAAATCTTCGGGGGCAGATTCAACTTGCTCAATTCCTGTAAAAGGAGAGAGAAGCTAAACTTTAAAACGGCGAAACACCGGGTTCCGTTTTTAGCTTGTTTTCCAGGAAATAGGCCAAAAACGAGTAAAAACAGAAGAGGCGCTTTGTAGGCGCCTCTTCTGTTTGGTTGTATATGCTCATAGATTATAGCAAGTCGTTGAACAAGCCTGGCACAAGACCCATTAGCACGGTAAGCACCACTAAGGAAATCAAAGTAAAGCTGGCTAGGGCGTCTACGGTGATTCGCTCGCCGGCCGGGTCTTTCATGTACATGGCAATAATCACTCTGAAGTAGTAATAGATACCTACGGCAGACATCAAGATGGCCACCACAATCAGCCACAGCATGTCTTGCTCCAGGGCGGCAGAGAATAAGAACAGCTTACCGAAGAAACCACCCGTCAACGGAATACCCGCCAATGACAACATCGCCACAGTCATCACAAACGCCAGCAACGGATTGGTTTTGCCCAAGCCGTTGAACGCCTCATACGCATCTGACTTGCGCTCATCTGCCACATACTTCAAAATACCGAATGCCGCGATGGTAGCCACTGAATAGGCCAAGGAATAGAACAGGATAGCATTCTCAGAACGGTCATTGAAAGACGTCAAGGCAATCATCAAATACCCCGCGTGCGAGATACTGGAGTAGGCCAGCATACGCTTCATGCTGGTCTGGGCCACGGCACCAATGTTACCAATCAATAAGGTCAAGACGGTAATGGCCACTACGGTTGGGAACCACTGCTCATACACGCCGCCAAACGCCGCCGACATCAATTTGTAGAAAGCCGCAATACCAGCGGTCTTCACTACGGTAGACATGTAGCTAGTGAACACGGTAGGCGTACCTTCATACACGTCTGGCGTCCAGAAGTGGAAAGGCGCGGCACCTACTTTAAAGGTGATTCCTACCAATACCAACAGAAGTCCCATCAAAAGCAATGGGGCGTTGCCAGCGTCAATGTTTCTGGCAGCGTCAGAAATAATGGTCAGGTCAAAAGAGCCGGTGGCACCGTACAACAAAGCTACCCCAAACAAGATAATGCCTGTAAAGAAAGAACCCATCAAGAAGTACTTCATGGAAGCCTCATTGGACAGGATGTTGCGCTTGTCAGAACCAGCCAGAATGTACATGCTGATGGACATAATCTCAATGCCAATGAACAGCATCAAGAGGTTCTCATAGCCCACCATCATGATACCGCCCACCAAAGAGAAGAGCATCAGCGAGTAATATTCCGCCAGGTTCCCGTCTTCATCGCGGCCGTATTTGCTGGAGAACGGCAAGATGAACAGCGTGGACAGAATCATCACGGCGGCAAAGCCAATGGAGAAATTGTCCATGGTGAACATGTTGTTGAAATAGGTCTGGGGATTGTTCCAGTCCAGTAACGTAGCACCTAAGGAAACTGCCAAGAACAGCATTACCATAGGCATGAGTACCTTCTTAGATTTCATGAACCCTAAGAACAGGTTCACAATACCAAAAATAGAGAGTAGAATTAATGAGGTCATGTGCAGGTAATTTCTCCTGTGTATATAATATCGTCGCTAAACTTAGCGGTTAATCACGTTCAGCAACTGCCCAATGGCCGGTTCAGAGATGTTCAAAAACGTATTGGGGTTCAAGCCAATCCAGAACACCATTATCACCAAGGGCACCAACACGGCTTTCTCGGTAAAGGTCAGGTCTGTGAAAACATCCGTAATATGGTTGGTCTCGCCAAACATCACGCGCTGGAACATGCGCAACATGTACACGGCTCCTAAGATGATGGTCAAGCCGGCGATTGCTCCCATCCAGGCATTGTACTGGTACACGCCCATCAAGAGCAGGAACTCACCCACAAACCCATTGGTCAACGGCAAGGCCACCGCGCCCAGCATCAAGACCATAAAGCACACTGTCAGGAACGGGGCCTTCTGCGTGATTCCCCCCATGGCGGCAATCTCGCGGGTACCGGTGCGCTGTTGAATGATGTCAATGATGAAGAACAAGCCCACCACGTTGATGCCGTGGCTCAGCATCTGCACCATCACGCCTTGCAAGCCCTGCTCTGTCAACGTGAACAAACCAGCGGCAATCAGACCCACGTGCGAGATGGAAGAAAACGCAATCAGGCGCTTCATGTCATGCTGACGGATGGCGATGATGGCTCCGTAGACAATCCCGATGATGGCTAGAACGATGGCTACCGTAGACCATTGGCTTACGCCTAATGGTACTATTGGCAACAACCAGCGCAATACGCCATAGATACCCATCTTCAGCATTATACCAGAAAGCAACATGGTACCGGCGGCCGGAGCCTCGGCGTACGTGTCTGGTTGCCAGGTATGGAACGGGAACACCGGCATTTTAATAGCGAAGGCAATAAACAGGAACCAGAACAACCAGCTCTGCGTGCCCGCATCCAATACTAATTGATAGAAAGCCGAAAGCTCAGAGGTGTGCGTGCCCGGCGTCTGGAAATACAGATACACAAACGCGGCCAGCATAAACAAAGATCCGAAGACCGTGTACAAGAAGAACTTGAACGTCACCCGTATTCTGTTCTCCCCGCCCCAAAGGCCGGCAATAAAGTAGATTGGAATCAAGGCTACCTCCCAGAAGAAGTAGAACAAGAACGCATCCAAGGCAGTGAACACGCCAATCAGACCGGTCTGCATAAACAGAATCAAGGCATAGAATGACGACGGACGCTCATAGTTGTGCTTGAACGTGGACAGGATGATTAACGGCAATAAGAACACCGTCAACAACACCAGCAGTAAGCTGATGCCGTCCATGCCTACTTTGAACACAATGCCCGCAGACTCAATCCACGGAAGGTTAATCAAGTACTGGGCAGAGCTATCAGTCGGGTTGAAACCAACCCATGCCCAGATTCCCAAAAGCAATTCTACCAAGGCTGCGCCAAATGCTACTTTCTTGGCTCCCTGTCCTTTTACCAACAGTACCAGCAGTGCGGCCACAGCAGGCCATAAGATTAATAATGCGGTTAACATGTGTGGCCTATCAGATAATAAAGTTCAGCAATAAAATTAACGCGATGCCCAGCACCATCATCAGAATGTAAGAACCGGTGGCTCCGCTCTGGACAAAGCGCAAGGTGCGTCCGCCACCCAAAGTAGCTTTCCCGAAACCGTTCACGATTGGGTCAATCAGACCTTTCTCAACAAAGCGGTGCAAACCGGTAGACAGAGCCATAACAGGTTTTACAATGATGGCGTTGTACAGTTCATCCACGTAGTATTTGTTGTACACCAGCTTATGCAACGGCGACAAAGGGGCACCTTCTTCAGCAGGAACAGATTTCTTCTTGCCATAGATGACATAAGCCAAGATAATGGCAACTACTGCTACTGCCACCGACACGCCCATGAGCATGTATTCCGTCTCATGTGACAGGTGCTGTGCCTCAAACGCGCTTGGCACGGCTCTTCTGGCCAGTTCATAGATAGGCGACAAGAAGTTACCCAGCATGTGGTTCTGGCTGAATACCGCCGGCAAGCCCATGAATCCACCAATGGTAGAAAGAATGGCCAGGATAATCAAAGGAATGGTCATCACGGCGGGTGACTCATGCAAGTGCTTGCGTTGCTCCTCGGTGCCTCTGAACTCCCCGAAGAAAGCCAGATACAACAGTCTGAACATGTAGAAGGCCGTCATGAACGAAGTCAACAGACCAAATGCCCACATCACCTTGCTGTGCACAAATACGTGCGCCAACAACTCATCTTTAGAGAAGAAACCGGCAAACGGCGGAATACCAGAAATGGCCAACGTCCCGATTAAGAAAGTCAGGAAGGTGATAGGCAATACTTTTTTCAGGCCGCCCATTCTGCGCAAATCCTGCTCACCCGACATGGCGTGAATTACGCTACCCGCGCCCAAGAACAGAAGGGCTTTGAAGAAGGCGTGCGTCAACACGTGGAACAAAGAAGACGAATATGCCATCACGCCCAGCGCCAGGAACATATAGCCTAGCTGACTCACCGTAGAGTATGCCAATACTTTTTTGATGTCGTTTTGGAAAAGGCCAATGGTAGCGGCAAACAGAGCCGTAGCCAAACCAATGATGGCCACAAACTCAAGCGTGTCCGGCGCCAGGGTATAGAGCACGTTGGAACGTATCACCATGTAGATACCCGCCGTCACCATGGTAGCGGCGTGAATTAAGGCAGACACTGGTGTTGGACCCGCCATCGCGTCTGGCAACCACGTATAAAGCGGCAACTGAGCGGACTTACCCATAGCACCCACGAACAGCAAAAAGGTAATGGCAATCACTACGGCATCGTTTACCTGGTTCAGTTGTGAGGCTTGGTTGAACACCTCGCCGTAGCTCACGCTACCGTAGGTGATGAAGATTAAGAAGATACCCAGCAAGAAGCCTAAGTCACCAATACGGTTAATGATGAAGGCTTTCTTAGCGGCGTTGTTATAAGGTGTTACCTTGTTCCAGAACCCGATGAGCAGGTACGAGCAAAGGCCCACGCCTTCCCAGCCCACAAACATCATCACGTAGTTCGCACCCATCACCAGCAGAAGCATGGAGAACACAAACAGGTTAAGGAAGGAGAAGAATTTACCGAAGTTCTCATCATGGCTCATGTAGCCCGCTGAGTAGATATGAATCACAGAACCCACGCCCGTCACCAATAACAGCATCACCAGCGACAACTGGTCAATCTGGAAGGCGAACGGGATCTGGAGGTTGGCGACGTTAATCCAGTCAAAGATTTGCGTGGTGTACGGACGGTTGCCATAGCCCTCAAACCCAAAGAACAGGTACAAAGACAGCAGGAACGAGCCCAGGACAGAGGCACAGCCAATGAGTCCCGCCAGCCCTTTCGGCAATTTCCGGTTGCCAATACCGTTAATCAGAAACCCGATGAACGGCAGGAGCGGAATCAGCAACGTAATGAGACGCATCTCAGAATTGTTTGCCGGCAAAATAAATTCTTGCATTTGGTAAAGCGTATATGAAACGGTATGCTTAACAGATTCAGGCAGAGACTACACGTCTGTCTACCACTTCAATTTGTTCAGGAAATGTATGTCTGTGGTGCGCAGGTTGCGGTAGATCATCACAATGATGGCCAACCCCACGGCCACCTCGGCGGCAGCCACGGCCATGATGAAGAACACAAAAATCTGCCCGTTGGGATCTGAGCGGTACGCTGAGAACGCCGTGAGCAACAGGTTCACAGAGTTCAGCATGAGCTCCACGCACATAAAGATGATGATGGCATTACGACGGGTCAGAACTCCAATGATGCCAATACAAAACAGGGCGGTGCTGAAGAACAGATAGTAGTTCAGCGGGATGGTTCTGATTACCTCAGGTATCTCATTCATGGTCTTTGTATTCTCAGGAATTGCCTTGCCCGGGCGCATAAACGGCGGCCAAAGTTATTCCCATTTTTTGGTAAATCCACATTAAATTAAACCCTCTCCCCAGTTCCTGTTCTTAGGAGCCGGAGTACCTTCTCTGCCGTTTTTGGGCTCTTTTCAAGAAAATAGGCGAAAAACGCCTTTAATTGAAAATGCCTGTCTTTGGCTTTGAAGCCTGGAGGGGCTGCCTCCTCCTACCCACCCGTTTTTGGCTTGTTTTCTGGAAATCAGGCTAAAAACGAAGGAGCGGTCTGACAAGAAAAAAAGACAACATGCACAGCTGTCCTTTTCTGGCGCTTGTCTGCGCCTTAGAATCTGTTTTGCTCGCCCGGTTCGCGCTTGCCCAGCATGACGGCACCCGCCATGGCAGCCAGGAACAACACAGACGCCAGCTCAAACGGCAACAGGTAGTCCTTGAAAAGCACCTTGCCCAGGTTTTCTACCAGGCCAATCTGCGAATTGAAAGAAGCAGGGTCATAGGCTCCCGTGTTCACATCCTTCAGGGCGGCAATCATCACTACCAGCAAGATTCCGCCGGCAATGGCAGCGGCAAACTTACTCAGGTTGGACTTGTGCACCTCGGTGTCTTCGCGCATGTTCAGAAACATGATCACAAACAGGAACAACACCATGATGGCCCCCATGTACACAATAAAGTTCACAGCCGCCACAAACTGGGCATTGAGCATGATGTAATGGCCCGTCAAAGAGAAGAAGGTCAGGATCATGAACAAGATGCTGTACACTGGGTTCTTGGACACCACTACCCCAATGGCAGCAAACAAGGTCAAGAAGGTTAAGAAATAGAATAAATTACCCGTCATATCAATGGTTGGTGATGATCGCGTGTTGGTGAGAGATTAGTTAGGGGCAGAAGTAGGCATGGGCTCCACCAAACGGTCTTTGCCGTAGATGAACTCGTCGCGCTCGTATCTGGCCGGGGCCGTCTTGTCGTTCTGCAGGAAGATGGCCGCCTTGGGGCAGGCTTCTTCACACAGGCCGCAGAAGATGCAGCGCAGCATGTTAATCTCATAGCTCACCGCGTATTTCTCTTCGCGGTACAAGCCTTCCTCCCCTCTCTTGCGCTCACCGGCTACCATGGTAATGGCCTCGGCCGGACAGGCTACGGCACAAAGACCACAGGCCGTGCAACGCTCTCTGCCCTGCTCGTCACGTTTTAAGACGTGCAAGCCCCTCCACACCGCACTCATAGGGCGGGTTTCTTCTGGGTACTTAATAGTCGCCTTCTTTTTAAAGAAGTGGCGCATGGTGATAGAAAGACCCTGGAAAATGGCGGGGAGATACATTCTCTCCGAAAAATTCATGGGTTTCTTCTCCAGCTTCTTTGCTCTATTACTTAATGATTGCATATCAATCTGGTCTTTAAATAGTAGGTAAGGCTTTTCTCAAATAGAAAGAAGCATCACAATGGTGCAGGCAATCGTTTATCTGAAGTATTCTTCCTTCAGTAAAATGGCACCCGCTGTCAAGATCACGTTCAGGATGGACAACGGAATCAAGATTTTCCAGCCCAGGTTCATCAATTGGTCATACCGGAAGCGCGGCAAGGTCCAGCGCACCCACATGAAGAAGAAGATGAAGAAGAAAATCTTGCCAAACAAGGCCACCGTACCCAGGATGGTCACCACGTTGTGCGGCAAGCCCAGGTCATACATGAATGGGAAGTTATAGCCGCCAAAGTACAGCGTAGACATCACGGCAGAGGCCACAAAGATGTTCACGTACTCCGCAAACAGGTACAAGCCCATGCCCATAGAACTGTACTCCGTGTGGTACCCGCCAATCAGCTCGGTCTCGCACTCAGGCAAGTCAAACGGAACGCGGTTGGTCTCAGCAAAGGCACAGGTAATGAAGATGATGAAGCCTACCGGCTGGTAGAAGATGTTCCAGTTGAAGCCAGAGATCCCGAACAGGTCTGCTCCCTGCTGCTCAGCTATGCCGCGCATGGAAAGCGTTCCAGACAGCAACAGCAACGCAATGATGGACATACCCATGGCCAGCTCATAGCTGATGTTCTGCGAAGCCGCTCTAATGGCACCCAGCAATGAGAACTTGTTGTTAGACGCCCAGCCACCAATCATGATGCCGTACACGCCCAAGGCCACTACCCCGAAGATGTAGAGAATGCCGATGTTCACCTCAATGGCCTGCAACGGAATGACCATGTCCCCAATGATGAGGGTATTGCCAAACGGAATCACGGCGCTGGCCATACAGGCCGTCAACATGGCCAGTGATGGACCAGCCACAAACAGGAACTTATTGGCATTGGCCGGCACGAACTCCTCTTTGAAGAAAAGCTTAACGGCATCTGCCAGAGGCTGCGCCAACCCAAACGGACCCGCCCGGTTGGGTCCCACGCGGTCCTGGATGAACGCCGCCACCTTGCGCTCTGCGTAGGTAGAGTACGTGGCAATCAGCAGGGTAATGCCAAAAATGGCGAAGATGATGGCTGCCTTGATCAATAATAGGGTTAGCTCCATTATACTTGTCTTCCTAGGTTAAAAGGAGTGGATTTTAAATCTTCTTCGGTTGATCCTGGCAAGTTAGGCACCACCGGTACGTTCAACACCGGCAACTCATAGTGGTTGGCAGAGATCACAGAACCCTGGTCAATGTGACGAGGCCCTTCAATGGTCCAGTCCTGCGGATCTTTGTGGTCAAAGCGGCATTCGTTGCAGATGAACTCCTGCACCTCGCCGTACTTGTCTTTCCGGCCCGTAACACGCAATACGTCATTGCCGCGCATCCACAGCACCACTTTACCAGAGCAGGTAGGGCAGTCGCGGTGGGCATCCATGGGTTTGGTGAACCACACGCGGTTTTTGAAACGGAACGTCTTGTCAGTCAAGGCGCCTACCGGGCACACGTCAATCACGTTCCCAGAGAACTCGTTGTCAATCACGTTTTCAATGTAGGTACCAATCTCGGCGGCATCGCCTCTACCCAACACGCCGTGCACGCGCTTGTCCGTAATCTGGTCAGCGGTGTATACGCAGCGGTAGCACAGGATGCAACGCGTCATGTGCAGTTGAATCAATGGGCCTATGTCCTTTTTCTCAAACGTGCGGCGCTCTTCTTCATACCGCGTAGCCGATGTGCCGTGCTCATAAGAGAAGTTCTGCAAATCGCACTCACCGGCCTGGTCGCAGATTGGGCAATCCAGTGGGTGGTTAATCAACAGCATTTCCACCACGCCTTTGCGGGCGGCCAGTACGTCTGGATTGGTAGTGTTCTCCACCACCATGCCGTCTTGTACCGGGGTAATGCAGGAAGCCACCAGCTTAGGCATAGGGCGCGGGTCTTTGGCAGAACCAGCCGCTACCTTAACCAGGCAAGCCCGGCACTTTCCGCCGCTTCCTTTCAAAGGAGTATAATAGCACATGGCCGGAGGAACCACATCGCCGCCTATTTTACGGGCTGCGTTGAGGATGGTAGTTCCCTCTTCTACCTCCACCTCTATGCCATCAAAAGTTATCTTTACCATTTCACTATCTTGTTGATTGCTGGTTGTCACCTGTAGGTGAACATCAGCAAATGGCTATTTAATCTATTGCTCGTTTTTGGCTTCTTTTCTGCAAAACAGGCCAAAAACGAAATTCTTTTAGGCTAACACCGAAGCATTCTTGTTGAACACCGCACCCGGAGAAGTTGCCTGCTCTGGATGTTTCACGTGCCACTCAAACTCTTCCCTAAAGTGACGAACCGCAGCCGCTACCGGCCAGGCTGCCGCATCACCCAACGGGCAGATGGTATTCCCTTCAATCTGCTTAGCAACGCTCACCAGCAAGTCTATGTCATGCATGTGGCCATGGCCGTATTCAATGCGGTGCAAGACTTTCTCTAACCAACCGGTTCCTTCACGGCATGGGCTACACTGTCCGCACGACTCATGGTGGTAGAAACGGGCCAGGGTCCAGGTATGGCGCACAATACAGGTCTGGTCATCCATCACGAAGAAACCGCCCGAACCCAACATGGTACCCGTGGCAAAACCACCATCAGAAAGCGACTCATACGTCATCAATCTATCCTCGCCAGCGGCGGTTTTCAAGATTAAATCCTTTGGCAGAATTGGAACTGAAGAACCACCGGCAATGACGGCTTTCATGTCACGGCCTTTCCAGATGCCACCGCAGTATTCATCTGAGTAGATGAATTCTTCAACCGGCACGCCCAGCTCAATCTCGTACACGCCCGGCTTATTGATGTTACCACCAGCGGAAATCAATTTGGTACCTGTGCTGCGTCCTACACCAATCTTGGCGTATTCAGCGGCAGTGTTGGTGATAATCCAGGGAACAGTTGCAATGGACTCCACGTTATTCACCACCGTTGGCGAGCCGTAAAGGCCCCACACCGCCGGGAAAGGTGGCTTGTTACGCGGGTTACCGCGCTTGCCTTCCAAAGATTCTAGTAAAGCCGTCTCTTCGCCGCAGATGTACGCGCCACCGCCTGGGTGCACGTGTAAATCCAGAGAGTAACCGCTTCCTAAGATGTTCTCACCCAAGAAACCGTTGGCATAGGCTTCGGCAATGGCTTTCTCCAGAATGCGTAGGATGTACATTAACTCCCCGCGTATGTAGATGTAAGAGGTGCGGCAACCCAAGGCGTAGCTAGACGTGATCATGCCTTCCACCAAAAGGTGCGGCAGTTTTTCCATCAGGTAGCGGTCCTTGAAGGTGCCTGGCTCAGACTCATCTGCGTTGCACACCAGGTAACGTGGTTTGCCTTCTGGCTTAGCCAAAAAGCTCCACTTCATTCCCGTAGGGAAACCGGCGCCACCACGGCCTCTCAAGCCAGACGTTTTCACTTCTTCCACCACTTCCTCTGGGGACATGGTCTTCAACGCTTTCTCTACAGAGGCGTAGCCACCGTGCTTGCGGTACACGTCAAAGGTTTCAATGCCTTCAACGTTGATATGTTCCGTTAATAATTTTCTTCCCATGGTTTCTTCACCGTTGAAGCTTTCAGGTCTTCCAGCAACTGATCTGCGCTGGCAGCGTCCAAATTCTCATAATACTGCTCTCTCACCTGCAACATTGGGCCGGTACCGCAAGAGGCAAGGCACTCCACGGTCTTCAAAGTAAAGTTTCCGTCTGCGCTGGTCTCACCCACGGCACAACCCAACTTGTTCTCCAAGTGCTGAATCAACTGATCTGAGCCGCGCAGCATGCAGGGCCCCGTTCGGCAAACCTCCAACACGTGCTTGCCCACCGGTTTCAGGTTGAACATGGTATAAAAGGTGGCCACCTCATACACCTCTATTGGCTGAATGTTCAGGATTTCGGCTACCTTGTCCATCGCCTCTGGGCTTATCCAGCCGCCAAACTCGGCCTGCGCAATGTGCAGGATGGGCAACAACGCTGACTTCTGACGGTCTGCCGGGTAATGGGACATGTAACGCCGAATCTCGGCTAGGGCCCCCTCTGAGAACTGTACTTCTTTCTTTTCTGCTGGTTGATCCATTGTGGTCAGTGAACAGGATCCAGTAAACAATAAGCAGTTGTATCTGCTAACTGTGCTTCCCTATTCCTTTATATATAACAGGATGCAATGTATTCTTGTGCTCTGCTAACTGATAACTATTTACTGTTACCTGTTAACTGTCTTAAGCGTCTAGCTCACCGGCAATCACATTCATAGAAGAAAGGATCACAATGGCATCTGACAACTGCGTGCCCACCACCATTTCTGGGTAGGCTTGGTAGTAAATGAAGCAAGGTCTTCTGAAGTGCAAACGGTACGGCGTGCGGCCGCCGTCAGACACCAGGTAGAAACCTAGTTCGCCGTTACCGCCTTCTACTGAATGGTAGACTTCACCGGCTGGTGCGTCAATCTCGCCCATTACAATCTTGAAGTGGTAAATCAAGGCTTCCATGTTGCGGTACACCTCTTGCTTTGGCGGCAGGAAGAACTCTGGCGCATCTGCATGGTAAGGACCTTCTGGCAAGTTGTCAATGGCCTGCTGAATGATGCGCAAGCTCTGCCAGATTTCCTCATTCCGCACCATGAAGCGGTCATAAGTATCGCCCTTGGTGCCTACCGGAATGTCAAACTCAAAGTCTTGGTAAGAAGAGTAAGGATTCATAACGCGCACGTCATAGTCCACGCCGGCAGCTCTCAGATTAGGACCTGTGAAGCCGTAGTTCAAGGCACGCTCTGCGGTAATAGGACCCACGCCTTCCACACGGTCCACAAAGATGCGGTTGCGGTTGAACATGGTCTCAAACTCCCGCATCACAGCCGGGAACTCAGCTAAGAATTTTCTGATTTTTTCAATGGCCAACGGCGAAAGGTCACGCTCCATGCCGCCAATTCTACCCATGTTGGTCGTCAGACGGGCACCGCAGATCTCCTCGTAGATCTCATAGATTTTCTCACGCTCCTGGAACACGTACAAGAAGCCCGAGAAGGCGCCCGTGTCCACACCCAGAATAGAGTTACAGATCAAGTGGTCCGCAATACGGGCCAGCTCCATCACAATCACTCTAATGTATTCGGCACGTTTTGGAACCGTCACGCCTAACAGCTTCTCCACTGTCATCCACCAACCCATGTTGTTGATAGGTGAGGAGCAGTAGTTCATGCGGTCAGTGAGCGGTGTAATCTGGTAGAAGGCGCGGCGTTCGGCAATCTTCTCAAAGGCGCGGTGAATGTAGCCAATGGTAGGAACGCCAGAAACGATCTTCTCACCATTCATCTGTAGAATGTTCTGGAAGATGCCGTGCGTGGCCGGGTGCGTAGGACCTAAGTTGAGAGTGGTTAACTCCTGTACGTAGGTGTCCGTGGTGTTAATCTCTGTAGTAGTTGTTTTGTCTAACTCCATGATGGCTGTTAGGGTATGCGGCTAAAGCCGATGACCGCCTTTATGGGCAATCCTCGGCTGGGGCCATTTTATCTTCCGAAGAAGGTATTAATCTTGTCTTCGCGGGTTTGGTCTTCCAGCGGGAACTCCTTGCGCATGGGGAACACTTCCATCTCTTCCACATTTAGAATGCGGATCAAGTTGGGGTGGCCCTCAAACCGGACGCCGTAGAAATCCCAGGTCTCGCGCTCCATCCAGTTGGCGGTGGCGTACAGGTTGGTAGCAGTAGGCACCACGGCATCATCCTCAGAGAAGAAGATTTTAATGCGCAGGCGCACATTGTGCACCAGGCTGTGCACATGGTAGATCACGCCCAGCTCCTGCCCCTTGTTGTCTGGGTAATGGATGCCGCACATGGTGGTGAGGAACTGGAACTGCATCATCTCATCATCATACAGCGCCTGCAGCATGGGAATGATATTTTCACGGGTAGTGGTCACGGTGACCAGACCGTACGGCTCCTGGATATCAAACACCTGGTCCCCAAACTTCGCTTGAAGGTTCTGGATGAGGAGTTCGTTGGTAAGTTCGGACATGCCTATTTAATGTTGTAAGAAGCTAGTAATGCTTGATATTCTGGTGAGTTACGGCGGCGCAGGGACTCATTGGCAGCCAAATCCTGGATGCGCATGAGGCCGTCCAAAATCTGCTCTGGGCGCGGCGGGCAGCCCGGCACGTACACGTCTACCGGTACCACGCGGTCAATACCTTGCAATACGCTGTAAGAGTCAAAGATACCTCCGCTGGTAGCGCACGCGCCCACGGCAATCACCCAACGGGGCTCGGCCATCTGCTCATACACCTGCTTTACCACTGGCGCCATTTTCTTGGCAATGGTCCCCATCACCATGAGCAAGTCTGCCTGCCGCGGAGAGAAGCTGGGACGCTCAGACCCGAAACGGGAAATGTCATAGTGAGAACCCATGGTGGCCATGTACTCAATACCGCAGCAAGACGTCGCAAACGGCAAAGGCCACAAAGAGTGCTTGCGGGCCAGGCCCACCACCTTCTCAAAAGAGGTGGCAAAGAAACCAGAACCCTCCATGCCCTCAGGGGCATTCACCATGGTAATATCGCTTTTGTTATCGCTCATGTTAGTTTTCGCTTGTTTTCTGGAAAAGAGGCCAAAAACGCCCATACCCAGAACACGAGTAAGCTTATAATAGTTTGTTGCCAGCGGCGGTAAAATGCAATTCTACTCCCACTTAAGGACGCCTTTCTTGAGAACGTAGTAGAAACCGGTCAAAAGTAATCCCATGAACAGAATCATCCACACAAAGCCGTCCACGCCCAGCGCCCTGAAGTTCACGGCCCATGGATACAAGAAAATCACCTCCACGTCAAAAAGTACAAAGAGGATGGCAATCAGGAAATATTTGATGGAGATGGGGGCACGGGCATCACCCTTGGACTCTATGCCGCACTCCCAGGAGGCGTCTTTCACCTTGCTGTGGCGCTTGGGACCAATGAGGTGGGTGACCACCATGGCAAAAACCACAAAGCCCAAAGCAGCCGCGAACTGAATCACAATGGGCAGGTAATCGCCGGGTAAATATTGCGCAGTTGTTGTAGGTTCCATAATAAAGCAAATTAGGTGGCAAAATTAGGTACTATTACCTAAGATTCAAAGGAAAATACAGAATGGTACAGGATCCTGAGGATACTATCGATTGGACTTGGCTTTTTCTAAAATCTTCTTGGTCAAACGATATTCCTTTTAGAAAAAATCAAATAAAACCGGGCACTTCTGTTATTATTCTCAAAAAAATTCTTTCTTTACATAGCAGAACAGAAATGTTCGCTTCAGGTTTAGCGGTCTCCCCCTCAGACGCTAGGCCTTCCTTGTTTGAATTATTCAAGCTTTCTTCAAACATGGCAAAAGCCCGGTTATTTTAGCCGGGCTTTTTCTCTGCCCGCTCAGCATTTGAAAAGCTCCTCTTTTCTCCCCTACCTTTGCGCCACCTTCTGCCGGAACTTACCGGCCCGGTATTTGCTTTTAGCCGCTAAGGCACCAACACCCTTATATAGTATGAACAGAAAATATCTGATAGCGCTCCTTCTCCCGTTTTTGCTGGCCTTTGCCGGTCCTAAGCTGAAGAAGGTAGCCATTACCAAGACTGTGAGCTTATCCGTTCCAGAGACGTTTACCGTGATGCCTGATGATGGCATTGCCAAGGAATATCCGGCGGCGCGCAAACCAGTGGGCGTTTTTACCAGCCCAGACGGCCAGATTGACATCAGCGTAAACCAGCGCCCCAGCACGTTCCCAGAGGGAGACGTGGAAATGATGCAGGCGTTTTACAAGGCGTCCATCCAGCGCATGTTCTCTGAGGTGAAATTCATTAAAGAGGAAAGCCAGAAGATCAACGGCCGCGATTTTTTAGTGTTTGAGTTTGTCTCTACCGTTAAAGACGAGCGCAAGACCGTGCAATTGGCCCCGGTGAGAAAGTACACCATCATTCAGTACACCTTCTTAAAAGACCAGATGCTCATCTTCAGCTTTAACGCCCCGGCACAATTGCAGCCGCAGTGGCAGGAAACGGCCAGGGAGATCATGGCGAGCGCCCAAGTCAAGTAATTTTTATCGTTTTTGGCCTCTTTTCCAGAAAACAGGCCAAAAACGCTTTTGTAACATAGCAGAACGGGTAGCGGTAAACAGAGCTACCCGTTTTTCATTTAACCCAAACCCAGCCGTGCTCAGCATACACTCAGACGAACATTTCATGCGCGAAGCCTACAAGCAAGCGCAATACGCCTTAGAGGAAGGCGAAATCCCAATCGGCGCCGTCATTGTCTGCCAGAACAAGATCATTGCCCGCGCCTACAACCAGACTGAGAAGCTGAACGACGTCACCGCGCACGCCGAGATGCTGGCCTTTACCGCCGCCGCCAACCATTTGGGCAACAAGTACCTGCATGACTGCACCTTGTATGTGACCGTAGAACCCTGCGTGATGTGCGCTGGCGCCAGCTACTGGTCACAGTTAAAGCGCGTAGTCTATGCCGCCGCAGATGAGAAGCGCGGTTATAGAAGAACCGGCGTGAACCTGTTGCACCCCAAGACCGAACTGGTGGCGGGCATACTGGCGAACGAGTGCAGCCAGCTCATGTCTGATTTTTTTAGAGCGAAAAGAATTTAGATTATCTTTGGCGCAGTCCGTATGTCTATACAGACATCACTTATTGTAAAACCTTAACCTCAGAAAACTATGGCATTTGAACTTCCGCAACTTCCGTATGCGTACGATGCGCTTGAACCGCACATTGACCGTCAGACCATGGAAATCCACCATACCAAGCACCACCAGGCCTACACTACCAACTTGAACAACGCCATTCAAGGCACTGACAAAGAAGGTCAGTCTATTGAAGAGTTGTTGCGTGATGCGGTAAAAACCCCTGCTATTAGAAACAACGGCGGTGGCTATTACAACCACAACCTGTTCTGGACCATCTTGAGCCCGAACGGCGGCGGTAACCCAACCGGCCCGGTAGCCGAGGCGATAGACAAGGCCTTCGGGTCTTATGACGCGTTCAAAGAAGAGTTTACTAAGGCTGCTACTACGCGTTTCGGGTCTGGCTGGGCTTGGCTGTGCGCTGTTGAAGGCGGCGGTGTGCAAATCTGCTCTACCGCTAACCAAGACAACCCCTTAATGGAAGGCGTTGAATCTTGCGGCGGTCTGCCTATCCTTGGCCTGGATGTTTGGGAGCACGCCTATTACCTGAAATACCAGAACCGCAGACCAGAGTACATCACAGCATTCTTCAACCTCATCAACTGGGACGAAGTAAACCAGCGCTACGCCCAAGCCAACGGCTAAGCGATTCTGCGCTTCATGCAATAAAAAAAGTCCCACTGTTTACAGTGGGGCTTTTTTTATGTAGCTATTGGTTTCAAGTCACGATTACTGCAAAACCGTTTTTGGCCTATTTCCCAGAAAACAGCCCAAAAACGAAGAGACCTATAAAGTTTTGAAAACCTCACAGGTCTCATGCGCCAACTCAAAAGACGCTCGCAGCGTCCGGCAGGACCTGCGAGCGTCTGCGCCAATGCCATCTCAAACCGCAGATTCCCCCCTTGAGGGGAGCGTAGAGGGGTGTTTACACCAGCGAGCATAACTCTGAAGAAGCGTGTTTACAGCTGTAGAAAAATCAGCAACGAAGGCAATGCGTTAGAGAAAAGGCAATGCCGTTGTCTCTACATGACCTTCTGCGCATTTCGTCTTGGGGGATGACTTACTCGTGCAGGATAGCCTCAGCAAAAGAAGACATTACCCAATGGTTTCGCGGTACCCGCGAGGGTAGTCTGGAGACTACCCTCCATATGTAGGCACGCGTCTGGAGACTCGCGCTAGTCATTTGCCGCCTCTCCAACGCCAATCTCCTCGGCCCAGCCTTTTCTCCCTCAGGGAGAAGGGACGGTGCTTATTCGTTTTTGGGCTGATTTCTAAAAAAAAAAGGCCAAAAACACTTTTTACACAAGTAAGCACTTCTAATTGCCAACCTTCACACACATGATTTTACAAGATAAAGTTGTAATATAGTCTTCTATACATGTGATGGGGTTCTATGGAAATTTTATTGCTCATCGTCTTACTGGTACTGCTTTTGGTGACTGGCAGCCGTTTGATGACACGGTTAGAACAGCAAAACCACACGCTTGAAAGATTGCAGGACGAGGTACGACTTCTTAGAGAACAGCAAGCCCAACGACCCAAGGTATCTCCCCTAGACGCTGCGGCTCTTGCTACTCAACGAGACACTGCTTCTACCGCTTCGCCAGTAAGAGAACCTGCGCCTGCGCCCGTCCCTTTACCTGCACCGCCTCCAAGACCTGCTCCTAAACCTCCCGTATTTGAGCCCTACGTACCTGAACGGCAAGCCACGGCGGCCTTCACGCCAGCACAAGAAAAATCTCCTCGCAAAAATGTCTTCACTTCCTTCACGGAGAACCTTGACTGGGAGAAATTCATTGGCGAGAACCTCATCAACAAGCTGGGAATTGCCATTCTGGTGCTGGGCATTGGGTTCTTTGTGAAGTATGCCATTGACCAGGACTGGATAAATGAGATTGGCCGCGTGGCCATTGGATTGCTGGCGGGTGGCGCGCTCATTGCGGTAGCGCACAAGCTTAGAATAGAATACAAGGCGTTCAGCTCTGTGCTGGTGGGTGGCGGTATGGCCATTCTGTATTTCACCATTGCCATTGCCTTTCATGAATACCAGCTGTTCAGTCAGACTGCGGCGTTTTTGTTGATGGTGGCTATTACGGGTTTTACCATCTTCCTGTCCATTGCCTATGACAGAATTGAGCTGGCGGTGCTGGCTTTGATTGGCGGGTTTGGCAGTCCGTTCATGCTCAGCACCGGCGAGGGCAACTACGTGGTGCTCTTCAGCTTTATTCTGGTGTTGAACGTGGGCATTCTGGTGCTGGCGTATTTTAAGAAATGGAACCTGCTCAACCTCATTGCCTATGCCTTCACCATCATTCTGTACGGTGGTTGGCTAGGCACTAAGGTAGTGGCAGAACCGGGAGCGCCTCATGCCGGCGCCTTGTTGTTTGCGACGCTCTTTTACCTGGTGTTCTTCCTGATGAACATCGTTTACAACCTCAAAGAAAGCAGACGCTTCACCGCCCCCGAAATTCTGGTCCTGCTCAGCAACACCTTCTTGTATTACGCCTCGGGCATGTATATTTTGTCGTTTCTGGGGCAAGGGCAGTACCAAGGACTCTTCACAATTTTGTTGGCGGTGTTCAACTTTGCCTTCGCGTTTGGCTTGTACCGCCGCCGGCAGGTGGACCGAAACCTGGTGTACCTGCTCATTGGCCTGGTGCTCACGTTTGTGAGTTTAACGGCTCCGGTTCAACTGGAGGGCAATTACATTACGCTGTTCTGGGCCTTGGAGGCAGTTATGCTTTTATGGTTGTTCCAGCGATCAGGTATTCAGTTGCTTAAATCTGCGTCGGTGCTGGTGTTGGGCTTGATGGTGGTGAGTTTGGGAATGGACTGGATGGGCTATACAATTACTAGAACGCAATTACCTCCGCTTGTCAATAAACTATTTGTAACCGGCATAGTAGCTGTGGTCGGATTGGCGGGTACTTGGTGGTTGCTGGGCAAAGAGGAAGTGACTATGTATCACACTCGGTTTTGGCGAGGATATCGACAGTTGGTAGGTGTAGCCTTGGTCATTTGCCTGTACTTGGTATTGGTGCTGGAACTGGACCACCAATTAGGATTCTCCATGCTCAGCGCCAATGCCCAGATGCTGGTCTTAGGCCTGTTCCATTATCTGTACTTGCTGGGGTTGGTTTGGTGGGGACAGCGCCGCGGAAATCCTGTTTACCAATGGGGCGCATTGGCCTTTTCTTTGGCGGCCATTCTCTCTTATCTGGTCATTCTCCACCCCATTGTCACAGATACCCGCAATGCCTATTTGCTAGGGCAAGGCGAAACCTTCGGGTCCTTCCTGCTCCATTATCTGCCGTTTTTGTTGATTCCGGCCTTACTTTTTGGCATGGTGAAGTTGCTTCAAAGAATGGTGGGGCTGCACAGTAGGTTAGGCAAGATTGGTCTGTGGGTGGTGAGTTTTGTAGCTGTTTTCTTAGCTTCCACTGAATTGGAGCACTGGTGGATGATTTTCTTCTTCGACGCCAAGACTGGCATCTACGCCTTGCAGGAACATATTAGAAAGATTGGCTTCCCGATTCTTTGGGGCGTGGCTTCCTTTATTTTGATGGCCTTGGGCATGTCTAAAAAGCTGAAGACCTTACGCATCATTTCACTCTCCTTGTTCTTCCTGACCTTGGTGAAGCTGTTCCTGTTTGACATCAGGGGTATTTCTGAAGGCGGAAAGATTGCGGCCTTCATCTGCTTGGGCGTTATCTTGCTGGTGGTGTCCTTTATGTACCAAAAACTCAAAAACCTCATTCTTGTTGATGATGCCCAAGCGCCCGACACTTCCGTTACAGATGCGTAGCCTCTTCTTGCTGGCCTTGTGCCTGGGCATGCACACCGCCTTCGGGCAGGACTTCGGGTGGCAGGCTGCGCTGGCCCCGGTACCGGCTTCGGGATGGCACAAGGTTTTGTTGCCGGCAAGTGTGACAGGGCGCCTGCAACCGGGCATGGAAGATTTACGCCTGTATGGTTCAGACGGCAAAGCAGTGCCGTACCTCTTGCAAATAGAACAGCCCGTCCAATACAAAACGCTCTTCAAGCCCTACCAGATTCTGCGCTATACCCGTCGGCCTGGGGGTTTGTCTGAACTGCTCATCCATAACCCAGAACAACGGAGCATCAACAACATCAGCCTGCTCATTGGCAATGCCGAAGTACGAAAAACCGTGGCCCTGAGCGGCAGTGACAACCAGCAGGATTGGTACGTGCTCAAAGAGCAGGACGTGCTTTACGCCATCAGAAATGAGAAGCAGACCGCCGAGGTCAAGTTGCTGGACTTCCCGCTGAGCAAGTACCGCTACTTCAGGCTACAACTCAACGACTCTGCCAGCGCGCCGCTCAACATCTTAAAAGCCGGCTACTATGACACCTATTCTGAGGCCGGCAAGTACACCCGCATTCCCATTCAGCACTCCTCCCGCAAAGACAGCTCCGACAAGATTACGTACTTGCGTCTGGACTTCGGGCAACCCGTGTATCCAGAACAGTTGGTCTTCTATGTCTCTTCTCCTCAACTGTACTACCGCGAGGGAAAGGTGGTTCTAGGAAAACGCACGGGAGGAACCAGACGAGAGAGAAAGCGGCGTCAACGCACTAACAGGCACCTCATTTTTGAACCGTTCATCCTCCACTCCAACGCGCCTGCACAGGTCTATCTACCCCGAAGAAAAGTAGAGCAATTGGTCATCCAGCTCCAAAACGAAGACAACGCGCCGCTTACCATTGACTCGGTGCAGGTGCTGCAACTTAACCGCTACCTGTTGGCCCAACTGCAACCCAACCAAGCCTACACCCTGCGCTACGGAGACAAAGACCTAGACGCCCCGCACTATGACCTCCACCATTTTCAGGACAGCATTCCGGCCACGCTGCCATTGGTCTCTATCCAAAAGATCACCTCACTGAAAAAGGAGAAAAAAGCCAACACAGGCTCTAAAATCATTCTTTGGGCGGCCCTTGGCATTGTAGCCGTGGGGCTGGGCTATATGACAGTTCGGCTGTTGAAGGATATGGATAAGAAGAAATTGTAATACAATCGTTTTTGGCCACTTTCCCAGAAAACAGGCCAAAAACGCCTACCTTCTATCCAAGCAAAGGCTTTTTTGCTTAGCTTCAGACACTCAATCCTATACACTACCTAACAAACCAGAATCTCCCATGAAGAACCCTTTCCCGCAGCGGTTCCTGCGTCAGTCCGTGCCCGTGTTATTAGGCGGATTGCTCTTGTTGCCTGCCTTGCCCAGTGAGGCGCAACAGAAACCTGCTACTTCAAAATCCTCCAAGGCCAAAGCCAGCAAAGAAGGCTACGACGAGAAACTATACAATGCCCTGACGTGGCGCTCCATCGGGCCATACCGAGGCGGACGCTCAGGGACAGCGGTAGGCGTGCCGGGCCAGCCTAACCTATTTTATTTTGGCAGCACGGGCGGTGGTGTTTGGCGCACCAAAGACGGCGGATCAAGCTGGGAGAATATCTCTGACAAGTTCTTCGGGGGTTCTATTGGCGCAGTGGCCGTAGCCGAGTCTGACCCGAACGTGATGTATGTGGGCGAAGGTGAGAAAACGGTGCGCGGCAACGTGTCCTCGGGCTTCGGTATGTGGAAGTCGGAAGATGCCGGCCTTACCTGGAAACACATCGGGCTGAAGGATTCTAAGCACATTCCACGCGTGCGCATTCACCCTAAAAACCCAGACTTAGTCTATGCAGCGGTTCTGGGGAATATTTATGCACCCAATGAACAGCGCGGCGTGTACCGTTCCAAAGACGGTGGCAAAAACTGGGAGCGCGTGCTGTTTGTGAATAAAGAAGTAGGCGCTTTTGACCTGACCATTGACCCCGTGAACCCGCGCAACCTATATGCCACCACCTGGCGCATGCAACGCACGCCGTACAGCCTGTCTTCGGGTGGACCAGGTTCTGGTATCTGGAAAAGCACAGACGGCGGTGACACATGGAAAGAACTGTCTAAAAATACCGGCTTACCGAAAGGTACTTTGGGCATCATCGGCGTAGCCGTTTCTCCGGTGAACAACCAGCGCGTATGGGCAATGGTAGAAGCCGAGGACGGCGGACTGTTTAGATCAGATGACGGCGGGCAGAACTGGACCAAGCTCAATGATGACCGCAACCTGCGCCAGCGCGCCTGGTACTATACCCGCGTGACCGCAGACCCTAAAAACGAAGACGGCGTGTACGTGATGAACGTAAGCTATCATCATTCTACAGACGGCGGCCGCACGTTCAAAAGCTACAATGCCCCACACGGTGACCACCATGATTTATGGATTGCCCCCGAAGATCCCAAGCGCATGATCATAGCAGACGACGGCGGCGCGCAGGTGAGCTTTGACGGCGGTCAGAACTGGAGTTCCATGGACAATCAGCCTACCGGGCAGTTTTACCGCGTGGTCACAGACAACCATTTCCCGTACCGCATCTACGGTGCGCAGCAGGACAATTCTACCGTGCGCATTGCCCACCGCACCACCGGCCGTAGCATTGGCATGCATGATTGGGAAGAAACCGCGGGTGCCGAGAGTGCCCACATTGCCGTTGACCCTACCAACCCAGAGGTGGTGTACGGCGGTAACTATGGTGGTTTCTTAGCACGTGTAGACCATTCTACCGGCTTTGAGCGCACCATCAACGTGTGGCCAGACAACCCCATGGGCCACGGCGCCGAAGACTTGAAATACCGCTTCCAGTGGAACTTCCCTATCTTCTTCTCGCCGCACAACCCTAAGAAGATGTATACCACGTCCAACTATTTGCACGTGACCACTAATGAAGGACAAAGCTGGCAGGACATCAGCCCAGATTTGACGCGCAATGAGAAGTCTACTTTAGGACCATCGGGGGGCCCTATTACCAAGGACAACACCAGCGTGGAGTACTACGGCACCATCTTCGCGGCAGCCGAGTCACCGGCCGAGGAAAACGTGATTTGGACCGGCTCTGACGACGGCCTGGTGCACGTAACCCGCGACGGCGGCAAGACCTGGAAGAACGTGACGCCCAAAAACCTGCCCGAATGGAGCATGGTGAACAGCGTAGAACCGCATCCCACCCAGAAAGGCGTGATGTATTTTGCCGCCACGCTCTACAAAAAAGGCGATTTCCAGCCGCTGTTGTTCAAAACGGATGACTACGGAAAGTCCTGGACCAAAATCACCAAAGGCATTGCAGAGAACCACTTCACCCGCGTAGTGCGCGTTGACCCTAAACGCGCTGGCTTGTTGTACGTCGGTACGGAATATGGCATGTACGTGTCCTTTGACGATGGCAAGAACTGGCAACCGTTCCAACTGAACCTGCCAATTGTGCCCATCACCGATTTGACCATTAAAAACGACAACCTCATTGCCGCCACCCAGGGTCGAAGCTTCTGGATTATTGATGACTTGACGCCCTTGCACCAGCTCAACAGCACCGTGGCCAGCAGCAAAGTGCACTTGTACAAGCCCATGCCCAGCTACCGCATGAATGGCGGCAACGCCGCTAATCCTAAGTTAGAGGGCCAGAACCATCCGGGTGGAGTAATGATTCACTACTACTTGGCGCAGAAACCAGACTCGGCTACTACGGTGACTTTAGAATTGCTACAGAAAGACGGAAAGCTGATTAAGAAATACGCCAGCAATGCCAAAGACCGCACCTCTAAACTGGACGTGAAAGACGGCATGAACCGCTTCGTCTGGAACATGCTCTACCCAGAGGCCTCTAAGTTTGAAGGCATGATTCTGTGGGGAGGCGGCACGCAAGGACCAAGGGCCATTCCGGGCACCTACACTGCACGCCTCACGGTGAACGGCCAGAAGCAGGAAACCGACTTTGAGATTGTACAGGACCCACGCAGTAAAACCGCCCCAGCCGACCTGAAAGCGCAGTTTGACTTCTTGCTTTCGGTGCGTGACAAGCTCACCGAAACCAACGATGCCATCAGTAAAATACGGGAGGCGCGTACGCAGATTAACAGCGTGACGTCTAAGTTCCAGGGACGTGAGGACATGAAAGATGTGCTGGCCACCGCTAAGGACCTGAACAAGCGCATGACCGAGGTAGAAGAGGCCCTGTACCAAACTAAGAACCGTTCGGGCCAGGACCCGTTGAACTATCCTATCAAGCTGAACAACCGTCTGGCCAACGTAGCCTCGCAGGCATCACAGGGAGATTATAAGCCTACAGAGCAACAGTACGCATTCCAGAAGGAAATCACTGCTGAGATTGACAAGGAGTTGCAGAAGCTGAACCAGGTGTTCACCAAAGAGCTTCCGGCCTTGAACCAGCTCATCAGGAACAAGAACGTAGACGCCATCATCATCAAAGACACCACTAAGAAAGAAGGCCTGTAAGCACGTCGCTCTTTCTAATTCTTCGCAAAGCCGATGCCTCACCCGCATCGGCTTTGTCGTTTTTGGGCTGTTTTCTGTGAAAGAGGCTAGAAACGATTTGTTTGCAATTGCGGGAAATACGCATATATTGCATTAAGCTAATGCTTTGCCTGAGGGAGATGTACACATTGTAACTCGCCGTTAATCATTCCTTCCGGCACCCTTACTATTTCAATGTATTGTTTAACCCGAGGCTTATTCAACCAAGCTTCACATACCAAATTAGGAATATGTCTATGATGAAGGAATTCAAAGAGTTTGCCATGCGAGGTAACGTGGTAGACCTGGCAGTGGGGGTTGTGATTGGCGCGGCCTTCGGGAAGGTGGTCACGTCATTTGTGGATGATGTCTTGATGCCCCCGCTAGGTGTTCTTTTGGGCGGCGTGGACTTCACTGATCTTAAAATCATCTTGAAAAGAGGCGTACAAGACGCCGAAGGCAAGTTCACAGACGTGACCTTGAACTACGGTAACTTCATCCAGAGCCTGATTGACTTCATGATTATCGCCTTCGCCATTTTCATGGTGGTCAAGCTGATGAACTCTCTCAAACGCAAAAAAGCAGATTCGCCGGGCGTACCGCCGGCTCCTACTAAAGAAGAAGTATTGCTTACTGAGATTAGAGACGCCTTGCGCGCACCTAACAAGCCTACTTTGTAGAAATACCAGTGTACAGAATGAAGGACTAAAGTGGGAATAATTGCCTTCATTCTGTTCACAATTCTCCTGCTCCACCCTCTTTTGTCATCCAGAAAGGATCTTGGTTGCGAACTAAAAAAGCGTTTAATCAAACGTCATTACAGTTCGCTCACAAGGTCCTTTCAGGATGACAATTGGGGTGAGTTGTGTCATTGATTTTCTAAACAGTAGTCGTTTTTAGGCTATTTCCCAGAAAACAGACCAAAAACAGAAAGCGCTACTCAAGGGTAGCGCTTTCTGTTTTATATCATCACAAGAACGCTTAGGCTTCTTGTTGTTGGTCTTTGATGGCGAGCTGTCCGCAGGCGGCGTCAATGTCTTTGCCACGGCTACGGCGTACGTTCACTTGCACGCCTCTATCGGCCAGGTAGCGCATGAACGGCTCTAAACGAGCATCCTCAGACTTCTGGAATAGACCGTCACCAATAGGATTGTATTCAATGATGTTCACCTTGCACGGGATGAGCTTAGAGAACTCCAGCAATTCCTTGGCGTCTTCAATGTTGTCATTGAAGTGGCTAAGCAAGATGTATTCATAGGTGACCTTGCGGCCAGATTTATTGTGGTAATACACCAGCGCTTCTTTTAGGGCCTCCAGTGAGTTGGTCTCATTGATAGGCATGATTTCGTTGCGCTTTACGTCATTGGCGGCGTGCAAAGAAAGCGCGAGGTTGGCCTTAATACCGTCATCGGCCATCTTCTTAATCATCTTGGCAATGCCGGCGGTAGAGACTGTGATTCTACGGGCGGCCATATTCAAGCCGTCTGCCGCCGTGATGCGCTCAATAGACTTCATGACGTTGGCGTAGTTCAAGAGAGGCTCGCCCATGCCCATGTACACAATGTTGGTGAGGGGACGATTGTAATTGCCTTCGGTTTGTTCTTTGATGCGCACCACCTGGTCATAAATCTCATCAGCGTTGAGGTTTCTAATCCGGTCCATCTTGCCGGTCGCGCAGAAAGAGCAGGTTAAGGAGCAACCCACCTGGCTAGACACGCAGGCGGTCATGCGCTTAGGGTGCGGAATGAGTACGCCCTCTACAATGTTGCCGTCATACAGCCTGAAGGTAGATTTGATGGTGTAGTCTTCGCTCAGCTGGCTGGTGTTCACGGCCACGCTGTTGATGGTGAAATGGCGTTCCAGTTTCTCACGGAGAGGCAGGGCAATGTTGTTCATCTCCGCGAACGACGTAGCTGTCAGCTTCCAAATCCACTCATACACTTGTTTGGCCCTGAAAGGCTTTTCGCCCTGCTCGGTCATCCATGCCTTGAGTTGGTCTAAGGAAAGCTTTCTAATGTCCTGGCGGTTCAGAATCTCTATGTCTGGAATCAATGTGGTACTCATACCACAAAGGTACAAAATATCTTACGCTTTAGTTTCCAGGCGCTCCCGGGCTTCTTGGGGTACTGATTTTAATTTCCGGATGCTGTAATCAAAGCACAGCATGCCCGTTTTGGCGTTGGCCACTTCTTTTCCGTTCTGGTTGGTGAGCAGGTACACTAGGTCAAAGCCGTACTTGTTAAAGTCAGTGGCCGCCACTTGTACCGTGAGCGTGTCGCCGTAGAAGCCTTCGCCTTTGTAGACGATGGCCACATCACTCATAATCAAGCCCGCACCCGCCAAGTCCAGCTCTGAGTAGCCGTGCACTTTCAAGAACTGCACCCGTGCCTCATGCAACAGACTCAATAGTGCGTCATTGCCCAAATGCCCACCATAATTGAGGTCTGTGATTCTGATAGGCAGTTGCGTCTTGAAGGAATAGCTGGCAGGAAGGTCAATCTGGATACGGGCCACGTTTTGGTAATTAGTAATTAGTAATTAATAATTGATAATCAGAACTGGGAAGATACGGGACGCTTTGGTGAATTACGAATTAGAAATTACGAATTGAGGGAAAGTGATTTTGAAGTAGGAATAAGAAAGTGGAGGTGAAAGTGCTAGAACTGTTGACCGTTTTTGGGCTGTTTTCCGGGAAATGGGCCAAAAACGAAGCCTCGGCTCTGCCAGTGAGAACCGAGGCTGTCTGTAGGAAAAAGGAAGGAACCGGTTACAGCTTTACAATTTTTTTGGTGCGCACGTTTCCTCCTGAATGGATTTGCAGAATGTAATTACCGGCAGGCAGCTGGTCTACCTGTATCTCCTGCGAGGCTACGGTTTTGTTTAGTTGGGCGCTCAGCATTTTCTGGCCGGTCAGGCTCAGGACGTGCAAGGTGCCGCCGGCCGTGTTGTCCAGCTTGATGGTGATTCTGTCCTGCACCGGGTTAGGGTACACTACGTGAGCCAATTCCAGCTCTTTTCTGGCAGCCAGCACCGTCTGGAAGTTGCTGTACACGTACCGCTCAGAATTCTGGTAGGTCTTGTAAGTGGAGCTTGATTCATCTGTGTCATACCGCTGCACAATGGTCTCGGTGATGTCATTGGTGGTATTGTAGGTATGCTGGAACTTCATTCCCCAGGTGATGACCCAGGCATTGTTTTCCCATTCCTCAGACTGGTTGGAGATTTCATTTCCTTTGGCGTCAAATACCACTACGTCACGGTCAGAAGCCACCCAGGCGTTGTTCACCCACTCAGACCAGGTCTCTATATAGCTGCCGTTCTCCTGGAACACCGTGGCCCGCTTGTCTACATTGACCCAGGCTCCTTCTACAAATTCCTGGTATTCCCCGCCTATGTCATTCCAGTCTCTCCAGTTGGTGGTGCTCAGTTTAGAGGCGTCATCCCATACAATGTTGATTTCGCGCTCGTCGTTCACCCAGGTAGTTCCATTGTATTCCTGCTCGGTGACGGTGGTGGGCAAGGCGCTGCCGCCCGCGTATTCTGCCAGTGTTTTGTCTTCGGGCACCCAGCTGCCGTCAACCATTTCATAATACACAATCTCCACAGGCTTTCCGGCAGAATTGTAGGCATAGGTTTCCTTTTCTAAATTCTTCCAGGTGCCCTCCTCGTAGCTTTGATAAATCTCCTGGGTAACTCTGTTATTGGTAATGGTGAGCACATGCTTGTTGCCGTACTGCAGTGCCCAGGCCCCATTCTCCCAGTAGTAGAACATATACTCGGTTAGCTGCTTGGTGGCAGGGTCATAGGCAAACGTGGTTTTGGTCTGGTTGGTGTTGCTGGACCCGTCTGTGGTGATTAATTGCGTCACCTGGCCATTGGCATTGTACGTGTAGGTAGATTTATAGCTTGCATTCCAACCATTGGATCCCCAGGAATACGTTTGGACATTCACGGGTAGCCTGGCGGGGTCACCAGTACGGCGGCTTGACAGGTTGCTCAAACCCACCCGCTGAGCGGCATCCTTTTTAAGCGGTGCCGCCTTCTTAGCCGATTGATGGGTAACGGCCGGCTTCTTGCCTTGCGCAAGACTGGTCAAGGCGAGGGCCAGGAACAGGAAGCCCAGCACTAGAATCTTTTGCAAATAGTCGCGTGCCTCGTCTTTTTTGTAGTAGTTTTCCATGTTTTATGATTTATGAGAGAGGTATAGTATTATCAGTTAACTTGTTAGCAAATATAGACATCTCCTATTATCAAAAACACTACCTACTTTTCAGTATTATCCTCCTTTCTGGGTTTATAATTTTTCAATCTACCATCCAACAAATAGCTTATTCTAGCCCTTGAAACAAGCAGCCGTTGTTAGCCTGTTTTCCAGAAAATACGCCAAAAACGGCTCCTCTTTTGTGGGCTTTTGCTACTTTCAAGATTCAATAGCTCTAAGAAAACCGTGAACATACCCGCCCTGCAGAAAGGAGACACCGTTGGCATTGTTTGTTTGGCCAGAAAAGTAAGCCTGGAGGATGTTGCCCTGGGCGTACAGCTGCTGGAGAGCTGGGGTCTGAACGTACTCCTAGGCCAGACCATTGGCGCCCAGGACCATTACTTTGGCGGCACAGACGCGCTCCGTACCCAAGACTTCCAGGAGATGCTGGACAACCATGAGGTGAAGGCCATCTTCTCGGCCCGCGGCGGGTACGGCACCACCCGCATTCTGGACGCCTTGGATTTTAGTCTTCTCAAGAAGCACCCCAAATGGATAGTAGGTTTTAGTGACATCACCTCACTGCACTGCCACTTGCACGCGCTGGGCCTGGAGAGCATACACGGCACCATGCCCCTGCTCATGGGCCAGCCCGACACCCAGGAAGCGGATGAAACCCTGCGCCAGGCCTTGTTTGGCGAGCCCCTCGCCTACTCGGTTCCGGCACACGCGCGCAACCTGGAAGGCACCGCCGTAGGTAAAGTAGTGGGCGGCAACCTCATCCTGCTCAACAACATCATTGGCACCGCCTCAGACATAGACTACGCTGGCAAGATCCTGTTCTTAGAAGACGTGGGCGAATATTTCTACAACGTAGACCGCGTCTTGGTGCACCTCAAGCGCCTGGGCCGTTTGCAGCAGTTGGCCGGCCTGGTGGTGGGGCAGTTCTCAGACATGCAAGACACGGCAGTCCCCTTCGGGAGAGATGTAACTGAAATGATCTTGGAACATTGCTCAGATTTTGGCTATCCTATCTGCTTTGATTTTCCGGTGGGCCACGTTCCCAGAAACCTGGCCCTGCTGGTTGGTCGCGAGGCTACGTTAGACGTGACCGCAGCCGGCACCTCGCTTACGTTTACCGTGGAGCAGGCTTAAATATGAAACCCCGTTTTTGGGCTGTTTTCTGGAAAACAGCCCAAAAACGGGGTTTCATTTGTTCTTAGTTGATGCTTACTTCTCTGACTTTACTACCTGCAACACCGTCTGACCAACCACTTTCAACGTGTTCTTGTCAATTACCTGTAGGTTGTCTGAATGCCGATGATGGTACGGTCCAAAGTAGCCGTCCGGACTGGTAGAATCATAGGCAATAATATCAGCCATTGGGATTTCTGCGTTTTGGATGACGTAGTAGTGGTCATCTGTGATGCTTGGGCTATTCTGGTACGGGAAGTAGTCTGAGAAGCCCATGCTATGTGCCGTCTTCCAGATGTTGTCCACCACGTTTTTGGCATAGGTCCTGCTGATCTCTTCCTGCGCGAAGCGGGCTCCTTTGGCGCCTACCATGTCTAACAAAATTCCATACTGCGCCTTGTAGCCAATGGGCATCAGGTTCTTGGACCAGTGCTGCGAGCCCAGGCAATAGGTATCCGGGATGTAGTCACCGGCATCATCGGGTTGGCCGTAGTCTTCGCCGTCAAAGAGCATGATATCTACGCCTATTCCTTCGCTTAAAGGATTGGCTTGTAGTTGACGAGCAATTTCTAGCAGAACGCCCACGCCGCTGGCGCCGTCATTGGCCCCGTCAATGGGTTTGTCGCGGTTTTGGGTGTCTTTGTCGGCTACATGGCGGGTGTCCCAGTGGGCGGCCAGCAGGATTCTGCGGGCGGCTTTAGGATTGATTTGCCCCATGAAGTTACGCAGTTCCAAGGTTTTGCCGTCATAGGCTTTGGCCGTGAAGCTCTGCACCTGCACCGTGGTCCCGAAGCCTTTCAGCTTACCAATCAGATAATCGCCGCAGGCGCGGTGCGCTGGCGTGTTGGGCACCCTCGGCCCGAAGGCCACTTGCGCGGCCACGTACTGGTACGCCGAGTCTTCGCTGAAGGCGGGAGGGGTCACTTTCACGGTCTCTGTGGTAGGTTCAGAGGATTCTGTGCTGGCGGTGTTCTTGTCTTTGCAGGCAAACAGGTTGGCCGCCACTAACAAGGTGAGCGCCGCTACTTTCATGTTATTCTTCATAAGCCCAGTCTATACCGGTTTTCATATCTTTAATGACAATGCCTTGTCCTTTCAACTGCGCCCTGATTAAATCCACCTTGGCGTAGTCTTTCGCTTCCTTGGCTTCTTTGTAAAAACTGAGCACCAGTTGCAGCATATCCATGGCGTTGGCGGTCTGCTCTTCTTTTAAGCCCAGAATGTCTTTCACCATGGTCTGGTAGGCGGTACGCATCTGCTCAAACACTTCTTTAGAAATGGTCTCCAGTTTAAAGCCGCCCGTGAACATGCTGTTGATTTTCTTGAGCAGATTGAACAGCGCCGCAATCACTTTGGCCGTGTTCAAGTCATCGTTCAAGCTAGTAAATAATTCGGCTACTTGTTTCTTGATTTCCTCTTCGGCTTTGGCGTCAATGTCACCGGTGGTTTCTGGGTACTGCAACTGCTCCAGAATGCGGAGCCCGTTCATCACCTTCAAGAAGCCTTTGCGCGCGGCCTGCAAGCCTTCATTGCTGAAGTCCAGCGTGCTACGGTAATGGGCCTGCAAGATGAAGAACCTAATGGTCATGGGGCTGTAGGCCTGCTGCAACACCTCATGCTTCCCGGTGAACAGCTCGCCCAGCGTAATGAAGTTGCCCAAGGATTTACCCATCTTCTTGCCGTTGATGGTGATGAGGTTATTGTGCATCCAGAAACGGGCGGCGTCTGTGTGGTTGTCGCTGGCCTGGCTTTGGGCAATCTCGCATTCATGGTGCGGGAACATCAAGTCCAGTCCGCCGCCGTGGATGTCAAACTGCGTGCCCAGGTATTTTCTACTCATGGCCGAGCACTCCAAATGCCAACCCGGAAATCCTTCTGACCACGGCGAATTCCAGCGCATGATATGACTAGGCGAGGCTTTCTTCCAGAGCGCAAAGTCCAGCGGCGAGCGCTTCTCTTCCTGCCCTTCCAGGTTGTCGCGGGTATTGGACAGCAAATCTTCTATCACGCGGCCAGAAAGCTTGCCGTAGTTATGCTCCTTATTATAAGCGGGTACATCAAAATACACCGACCCGTTGGACTCATACGCCAAACCGTTGGCCAGAATCTCCTGAATCATCTCTATCTGCTCAATGATGTGGCCCGAGGCGCGCGGTTCAATGTCTGGGGGCAGCACGTTCAAGCTAGCCATATCTGCGTGGAAGCTGTTGGTGTATTTTTCCACTACTTCCATGGGCTCCAGATGCGCGGCCTTGGCTAGTTTCTGAATCTTGTCTTCGCCGAAGTCTGCGTCGTTCTGCAAGTGACCCACGTCTGTGATATTGCGCACGTAGCGCACTTTGTATCCCAGGTACTGCATGTAGCGGCGTAGCACATCAAAGGTGATGTACGGTCGGGCGTGGCCTAAATGGGCGTCGCCGTAGACGGTAGGTCCGCAAACGTAAAGCCCCACGAACGGACTGTGCAAGGGTTCAAAGGATGACTTCTGCCGCGTGAGCGTATTATATAATGACAATGGGTGTTGCATGGGGCAAAATTATAAAACTTACTGGTACTTCTGGCAAGACTGCCTCCACAGGAAATACGCAGTTGATGTAGGTTGAGATAACGGCCGTTTTTGGGCTCTTTTCTGGAAAACAAGCCAAAAACGGAGGTTGATTCTATTCTGCTACTTCTTGTTCGGGGCGTTTCTCCATCACATACGTGCTTTCCAGCGGAAAATGGTCTGAATACGGAATATGCTCCAGCACGTCAAACCGAAGCAGTTGCATGCTGGGGCTGAAGAACTGGTTGTCTATGCGCAGGGGCAGCTTTCCGTTATACGTGAACCCAAACCCGCTGCCGCCTGCTTCAAACGCATTGTCCAGGTGCCGGCGCAGTTGCTGGTACGTGTAAGAACTGGGTACGTCATTGAGGTCTCCGCAGATTAAAACCGGGTACGGACTTTCCTGCAAGTGTTCTATGAGGCGCTGCACCTGGTGGCTACGGGCAATAAAACCACCTTTGAGCCGCCGGGCAATGCCCCGGCCCTTGGTTTTGAACGCGGCCTCGCTTTCTACAGCGGCTTCTACTTCCTTCTCCTCAATGCTCATGGACTCCAGGTGCATGTTGTACACCCGCAGCGTGTCTTTGTTGGGAAGCTTCACGTCCACAAAAATGACTTGGTTCTTGGTAGGCCGGTCAAATTCAACGTGTCCTTTGTTCACAATGGGAAAGCGGGAGAAGATGGCCAGGCCAAACTCGGCGCCTATTCTATTGGTGAGGGCCTTGCCCAAAAACATCTCGCGCCCCTGGCTGGTGCCTATGCGCTTCTTGCTGTTGTACTGCTTGTGCTTTTTGTCATAGTAGAACTCCTGCAGGCAGAGGATATCTGCCGGATGACTGGCCACCCATTGCATTTCCTTTTCTGGAAGGCCTGGGTCTGCGGCGTGCAGGTGCTTGTAGACGTTAAACACGCGCACGTTGTAACTTAAGACCGTGACGCGTTGTTGTTCTGGGAGAGGCTGCGCGTCTGGCGTGTTTAGGGTAAAGTAACGCGTATGTTGGCTCCAGAACAGGACAATGAGCCCCAGCGGCAGCAAGGCCCACAACGGTTTTTTCCAGAGCCAGAGCAGGCCCATGACAAAATTAAACAGCAGCGCCCCGGGCAGGGACATGGCAATGAAGCCAGCCGGCCAAAACACGTGCGGGGGAACATACTGGCAAAGAACCCCCACCAGCAGCCACCCAGTAGACAACATGGTCAGGAAAGAAAGAAGCGTCTTCAGCACAAAAAAAGAATTTCTAGCAGGAGTAAACCTACGCAAAAAATCCGGAGAGGGCTTGCCCCTCGTAGATGAGAAGCGTTTTTAGCCCGGTTTAGGGAAAACACCTCCAAAACAGAAGCTGCCTTTGGACCCCTCACGCATACCAGCCAGAACGCACCATCGTTTTAAACTTGGTGATAGTTACCTTGTTTTGGAAATTATCCCCTAATTTTGCAATCTAACACTTTTAACAGTACAGCTATGATGCTATCTAACGTTTTGGCATTTATCGGTAACCTGGGCACAGGCGAGATGATTTTGATCGTGCTTGTGATTCTTCTCCTTTTCGGGGCGAAGCGTATTCCAGATCTGGCCCGCGGCTTAGGAAAAGGTATCCGCGAGTTCAAGGATGCCACTAATGAGATCAAGTCAGACATTGAGAAGTCTGCCAACAACAACGACCGCTACAACAACAACCAAGGCCATAACAACCAAGGTGGGTACAACAACGGCCCGTATAACCCAAATCCTAACGCGGGTTACAACCAACAGCCTGGCATGAACAACCCAGCCCCTGGTGCCTACAACAACGACCCAGCGGTTAATCCTAACCCAAATAATACTACCAACCCCAACGTTTAAGCATGCGCTACACATCCCTTGACGCTATCCGTGAGGAGATAGGCCGAGGCTCGCTCACCTGTAAACAACTGGTGGAGCAGTACTTGCAGAACATATCAGAAAAGCGCCACCTCAATGCTTTTTTAGAAGTGTTTGAGGCCGAAGCCTTACAGAAGGCCGAGGAGGTGGATGCTAAAATAAAAGCCGGCACCGCCGGTAAACTGGCCGGCATGGTCATTGGCCTGAAGGACGTATTAGCCTATGAGGGCCATGCGTTGCAAGCCTCCAGCCAGATCCTGAACGGATTCAAATCTCTCTACACGGGTACTGCTGTGCAGCGCTTGTTGCAGGAAGACGCCATTCTCATTGGCCGTCAGAACTGTGACGAGTTTGCCATGGGTGCCTCTAATGAGAACTCTTCTTTTGGCCCCGTGCTCAATGACGCCGACAACACCCGCGTACCGGGTGGTTCGTCTGGCGGATCAGCGGTGGCCGTGCAGGCGCATCTGTGTTTAGCCTCCATTGGCTCAGACACGGGTGGTTCTGTGCGTCAGCCGGGTGCGTTCTGCGGCGTGATTGGCATGAAACCCACGTATTCCCGCATTTCGCGCTACGGTCTTATTGCCTATGCTTCTTCTTTTGACCAGATTGGGGTCTTGACGCACAGCGTAGAAGATGCCGCTCTTTTATTAGAGGTTATGGCCGGGCCCGATGAGTTTGACGCCACCGTAAGCCAGCGCCCCGTACCGGCCTACAGCCAGAACCTGACCTATGACCGTCCCGCGCGCATTGGGTACATCAAAGACTCCATTGAAAGTCCAGGCTTGCAGCCCGAGGTGAAGGATGCCGTGATGGGCGTCCTTGACAGGCTGCAGGAAGAAGGCCACACGGTAGAGGCCGTGGACTTCCCGTACCTGGACTACATGGTGCCTACCTACTACATCCTGACCACCGCTGAGGCCAGCTCTAACCTGGGTCGCTATGACGGCGTCAAGTACGGCTACCGCAGCGAGAACGTCACCGATTTAACGTCGCTTTACAAAAAGACTCGGTCAGAAGGTTTTGGCCCAGAAGTGCAGCGTCGTATCATTTTGGGCACTTTTGTCTTGAGTGCAGATTACTATGACGCCTACTATACCAAGGCCCAGCAAGTAAGACGCCTTATCAAAGACAAGACAGATGAGTTGCTCAAGCAATATGATTTCTTGATATTGCCTACCGCTCCTACTACGGCCTTTAAGCTAGGCGAGAACACCAAAGACCCGTTGGCCATGTATCTGGCAGACATCTTTACGGTGCAGGCTTCGTTGGCGGGCGTTCCGGCTATTTCGTTACCAATTGGAGAAGACGCAGCAGGTCTGCCTATTGGGGTGCAACTGATGACCAAAGCGTTTGGCGAAGAGCAATTGTTTGCATTCTCTAAGCAACTGATGGACCACCAAAAAACCGTTTCTGCTTAATGCGCATTTCTACCTTTCTCACAGGCGTTGTATTGGCATTAGGACTGGGCTTTACGGCTCAAGCCCAAAGACTCACCGTTCCAGAGCTACCTATTGCAGGGTTGAAAGACTCTACTAAACTAGCAATGGACAGCGTGGAGTTTATTCCAGTAGAATCCAATGAGCTCATCCAGGACCGCCTGAGCTGTCTTGAAAGTGAGATTCCGTTGGAGTTCAACAAGCACGTGAGAGGGTTGATAGACTATTTCACTATAAGAAACCGCAAGTATACCCGCCGCATTCTAGAGCGCGAGCAGCTGTACTTCCCTATGTTTGAGAAATACCTGGCCAAGCACAACATGCCAGATGAACTCAAGTATTTGGCGGTGGTGGAGTCTGCCCTATTACCAAAAGCAGTTTCTTCTGCCAAGGCAGTAGGTCTGTGGCAGTTCATGACGCCTACGGCCAATGACTTCAGGCTGGTGCAAAACTCGTATCTGGATGAGCGCATGGACCCTGAGAAGTCTACCGAGGCCGCCTGTAAATTCCTGAAGCAGTTGCACAAAATGTTTGGCTCCTGGGAGATGGCCTTGGCGGCGTATAACTGCGGACCGGGCAACGTGAAGAAAGCCATTGCGCGGTCTGGCGGCAAACGTACTTTCTGGGAGATTTATCCGTACCTGCCCAAAGAGACCCGCAGTTATGTACCGTCGTTCACCGCCATTGTGTACGCCATGAACCACGCGCCGGATCATAACATCAAGCCAGATTCCATCAGGAAGCCTGTAGCAGTAGATACCGTTCTCATCAACAATGGCATTGACTTGAAACTGCTGGCCAAGCAATTGAACCTGCCTGAGAACCAGTTGGTGGAGTTGAACCCGGCCTTACGCAAGCCTTTTGTACCCGAGACAGTTCAGAATTTTGCCCTGCGCATTCCGGTAACGGCACGCCCGGCACTGGACATGAATAGAATGGCTATTTTAGATTCAGCCAGATACAGAGCGCCTGTGCAGTTGAAACTTCCTGCTTCTTCTACCATGGTAGCCAAGGCAGAACCCGCCGTTCCGGTAGACAGCGCCACCAAGAAAACCTATTACACCGTCAGGCGCGGTGACAACTTGGACAAGATTGCCAAAGCCCACGACGTAACCATTTCTGACCTGAAAACCTGGAACAAACTGAAAGGCTCCACCCTTTTGGCCAGTCAGAAACTTATTGTGGCCCAGCCAGCCGTTCTGAAGCCAGAGGCCGAACCAAAGTCTGAAGCAGCCTTATTGGCTTCAGCAGAGGTGGTGGCCGCTGAGAAAGACGTCAAGGTAGCGGGTCCTAACGCAGAAAATACACCAAAAGAGAATGCCGCCACTGCCCTGGTAGCCGAGAAAAAGTCTTCTGTGAAGACATCTGCGGGAGACCAGAAGGAAATCTTGAAAAGAGGCACCGTGCACCACGTTCAGCCCGGCGACACGCTCTGGAACATTTCTAAGCGCTACAACAACGTGAGCGTGGACCAGTTGAAGAAGGCCAACAATTTAAAAGACAATGAGATTAAGCCCGGCATGAAATTGATTGTAGGCTAATCATTCTATAGGAGTAGGAAAAGCATCTCGGGCTGTTGGTCTGAGATGCTTTTTTTTGCCCCTTTTCAGAAAAACAGCCCAAAAACGGAAAGCAGACAAAACCGGGTTTACCTTTGCGAAACCAAAAAATCTTAACAATTTACGCTTTACACCAGCGCCTGCCCCTTCACAGGCAGTACCGCTGATTTTTACACATTACCACAGGAGAAGAAGGATATGATCAAAATCAACAAGGAAGACGCTCTTAACTATCACAGCCAAGGGCAGCCCGGGAAGATTGAAGTGGTTCCTACAAAGATGGTGAGCACGCAGATGGACTTAGCCCTGGCTTATTCGCCGGGCGTGGCTGAGCCTTGCAAAGAAATTGCCGCCAACCCAGAAGACGTTTACAAATATACCGCCAAGGGCAACCTGGTAGGCGTAATTTCTAACGGTACCGCCGTTTTAGGCTTAGGAAACATTGGCCCAGAGGCTTCTAAGCCCGTGATGGAGGGAAAAGGCGTTCTCTTCAAGAAGTTTGCCGGCATAGACGTTTTTGACATCGAGATCAACGAGACCGACCCTGATAAATTCATTCAGATAGTAAAGTCCCTGGAGCCTACGTTTGGCGGCATTAACCTGGAGGACATCAAAGCCCCAGAAAGCTTCAAGATAGAAAATGCCCTGCGGGAGCAGATGAACATTCCGCTCATGCATGATGACCAGCACGGCACGGCCATCATCTCCAGCGCTGCCCTGTTGAACGCACTGGAGCTGGTAGGCAAAAAGATACGGGACATCCAGGTGGTGATCAATGGCGCAGGTGCGGCCGCCATTGCCTGTACCAAGTTATATGTAGCCCTGGGCGTGAAGCTGGACAACATTGTCATGTTTGACAAGGACGGCATCATCAACCCGCACCGCAACGACCTGGACATTTACCGGGCGCAGTTTGTGACCATGCGGAAGATCACCACGCTGGCAGAAGCTATGAAGAACGCAGACGTGTTCATTGGCTTAAGCGCCGGCAACGTCTTGAGCCCAGACCTGGTGAAACTGATGGCCAAAGACCCCATCATCTTTGCCCTGGCCAACCCAGACCCTGAGATTCCTTATGACGTGGCCATGGCTACCCGCAAGGATTTGATTATGGCCACCGGCCGCTCTGACCATCCTAACCAGGTAAACAACGTGCTGGGTTTCCCTTATATCTTTAGAGGAGCCTTGGACGTACGCGCCACCGAAATTAACGAAGCCATGAAACTGGCGGCGGTAAAAGCCTTGGCAGAACTAGCCAAAGAACCCGTTCCAGACCTGGTGCACAAAGCCTACAGTGACAATACCATTTCCTTCGGACGGGAGTACCTGATTCCCAAGCCGTTGGATCCTCGCTTGATTACAGTGGTGAGTCCGGCCGTGGCCAAAGCGGCCATGGATTCTGGCGTGGCCAAACACCCCATTACCAACTGGGAGCGCTACCATCATGAGTTACAGGCCCGCATTGGCATCAACCAGAAGCTGATGAACCGCGTCATGAGCCAGGCCAAGCAGAACCCTAAAACGGTCATCTTTGCGGAGGCGGATCATTACAAGATTCTGAAAGCGGCCCAGATTGTCTTAGACCAGGGCATTGCTACGCCTATTCTATTGGGCAACAGAGTGCGCATTGCCGAGCTGATGGAAGAGTACAAGCTGGATCTTCAGGGAGTACGCATAGTAGACCCACTGGAAGAAGACGCCAAATGTGAGAAGTACGCACACATGTTCTATGAGAAGCGCAAACGCAAAGGCGTGAGCCTGTTTGACGCCCGCCGCCTCATGCGCTACCGCAATTATTTTGGCTGTATGATGGTGGAGACCGGCGAGGCAGACGCTTTGATTTCTGGCTTGACCCGTGACTACTCCAAGACCATTCTTCCGGCCTTGCAAGTGATTGGCGTAGAGGAAGGCGTGAACAAAGTGGCCGGCATGTACATCATCCTCAGCAAAAAAGAACCGTTCTTCTTTGCAGACACCACTGTAAACCTAAACCCTACCGCAGAGGAAATGGTGGACATCATTGGGTTGACGGCCCGCTATGTACGCTTCTTTGACACAGACCCACGGGTGGCTGTTCTTTCTTACTCCAACTTCGGGTCTAGCAGCGGCGTCATTCCGGCCAAAACCAGTGAAGCCACGCGTCTGGCCAAGTTGAAATACCCAGACTTGCTGATTGACGGCGAGATGCAGGCCAACACCGCTTTGAACGCTGATCTATTGCGCGAGCATTATCCGTTCAGTGAGCTGGCCAAGGAAGGTGCCAACACCTTGATCTTCCCTACGCTGGAGTCTGGCAACATTGCCTACAAGCTTTTGCAGGAGATGGGCCACGCCGAGGCCATCGGTCCGGTATTGATGGGTATGCGCAAACCAGTGCACATTTTACAATTAGGCAGCTCGGTGCGCGAAATCGTGAATATGGTGGCCATTTCTGTGGTAGATGCCCAGACGTCCAATGGGAAACTATAAATTGTACCAAACGTACTGCGTTAGTTAGCAGAGCCACCTATCTGCGCAGAACAATGGTTTTTCATCTGCGTTTTTGGCCTGTTTTGGTGAAAACAGGCCAAAAACGCAGATCTTTATTAACAGCAATACCTATTCCAGACCCTTACCTGTCAACCCAACCATATGATTGCTTATATAGACGGCCGTCTTGCCCACAAAGATCCCACGTATGTCATCATTGACGTGGGCGGTGTTGGGTATGAGTTACGCATCTCCTTGAACACCTACGGAGCCTTGCCCGAGGGAGAGCGCTGTCGGTTGTTCACGCACCTGGCCATCAAAGAAGACTCCCATACCTTATATGGATTTGCCGATTCTGCGGAGAAAAACGCGTTTCTGCACCTTATCTCTATTTCGGGCGTGGGGCCTAACACGGGCCTCATGATCCTTTCTTACCTAACGGTGCCTGAGTTGCAGCAAGCCATTGTGCGGGAAGACGTACGCACCATTCAGAAGGTGAAAGGCATTGGCGCCAAGACGGCCCAGCGCATCATTCTGGAGCTGCGTGACAAGTTCAGAAAAGGACTGGGCGCCGAAGGTCTGCACGTCTCCTTTGAGGCACACAATACGTCCAGAGAGGAGGCGTTATCTGCATTGGTAACCCTGGGCTTTGCCAAGAACATGGCAGAGAAAACCCTGGACAACATCATCAAGCGCGAGGGTGCTGGTTTGAGTGTAGAAGACATGATCAAGCTTGCCCTGAAATCATCATAGGCCACCTTATTTGCATTTGTGTTTACTAGAAGAAGAAAGCCTTTCATTCTTGCCTCTGCCGTAGGATTGGTGTCTTTGACAGCATGGCTGTCTCAAGCCGAGCCTCACAAAAACATGTCCCTGCGCGACTGGAGAAGTCGCTTACACACCATCACCAACCTCACAGAGCAGCTTGAAAATGAACCTCAACAGGATACTACACAAATAAAATACATTCCGTCGCGTAGGCCCAAGCTTCAGTTCAAGGACCGCGCTGGCGACCCTTTTTCCAATACCTTCTCCACCACCCCGCTCATTCTGCCGCCGCCCTCTAATTTAAAGATAGACGTGGTGCCAGATGACAGCCTCAAGCGCTATCAGATAAGGGAGCAGCTGGGAGATCTGGATTACCGCACACCCAGTACCATGACCTTTGAGGAGTACTCACGGTACCAGCAGCGCGAATCCATTAGGAACTACTGGCGCACCAAATCAGCGACTTTAGACGAGCAAAACCCCGCCGCGCCCAGTCGTAGGCTAGTGCCGCGCATAGATGTAGGCGGCCGCACGTTTGACCGTCTCTTTGGCGGCAGCTTTGTGGACATCAGGCCCAATGGTTTGGCCACGCTTAAGTTTGGGGCGCTCTTCAACAAGAATGAAAACCCGGCCATTCCCCTGCGCCAGCAGAGCGTGGGCGATTTTGAGTTTGACCAAAGCATTGCCCTCAACATTGACGGGCGCATTGGCGAAAAACTACGCATTACCGCCAACTGGGACACCAAGGCCAATTTTGACTTTGAGAACAACCTAAAGCTGGAGTACACTGGCTACCCAGAAGAGATCATCAGAAAGATTGAGGCCGGTAACGTGAGCATGCCCCTCAACAGCTCTTTGATTACCGGCGGGCAAAATCTATTCGGGTTAAAGACGCAACTGCAACTGGGTAAACTGTCCGTTACTGCCATTGCCGCCAACCAGCGGGGGAGCATTGACCAAGTCAACATCCAGAACGGTGCCCAGAACCGCAATTTTGAGATACGGGCAGATGAATATGACGCCGACCGTCACTTCTTCCTGGCCCAGTTCTTTAGAGGCAAGTATGACCAGTCGCTGCGGAATCTGCCTCTGGTGAACTCAGGCATTGTGATACGCCGTCTGGAGGTGTACATCACCAATGACAACCGCACCACTGAGAACCTGCGCAACATTGTGGCCCTCATGGACATTGGCGAGGCAGACCCGTTCAGGGATAGGTTTGATACCAACCAGCCTACCGGAGCCGCTGCAGGCAATAACCAGAACGGCCTTTTTAACGCCATCAAAGGCCAACGCAACAACAACCAGGTAGAAAACTCTCTGGAGGCGCAGGGACTGCAGAAGGCGGTAGATTACGAACACGTGCGCGCCCGCCGCCTTGACCAACGCGAATACAAGTTCAACCCGCAGTTGGGCTACATCTCCTTGAACTCGGCGTTGCTGCCAGAGCAGGTGCTGGCCGTGGCATTTGAATACACCTTGAACGGTCGTACCTACAAAGTGGGCGAACTGCAGGATGATTACCAGAACGTAGCCGAAGACCAGGTAATTTTCCTGAAGATGCTGCGGGCCACCAATCCCAGCTTGCAGTTTCCTACCTGGGACCTGATGATGAAGAACGTGTACTCGCTCAACGCCAATCAGATTGAACGCCAAAACTTCCAATTGAACATTGTCTACAAAGATGACCAGACCGGCGCTGACTTGACCAGTTTGCAGGAGGAATCCCGCATTAAAGGCATTCCATTGGTGCGCGTGTTCAATGTAGACAACGTGAATACCAACAATGACAAACCCGCCGACGGTAACTTTGACTTTTTAACCGGCATCACTATTGATCCCGAAAGCGGGCGCATTTACTTTCCTGAGGTAGAGCCCTTTGGCTCTTACCTGCAGAACAAGCTAGGCACAGGTCCAGAAGATCCGCTCACTGATAAATACGTTTTTCAGGCGCTGTATGACTCCATTCAGACAGATGCGCAGCAGTTTTCCTCCAAAAACAAATTCTTTTTACGCGGCCGCTACCAAGCCTCCAGCACAGATGAAATTACCCTGCCCGGCATTAGAATAGCCGAAGGTTCTGTGGCCGTATACTCAGGTGGCACCCGTTTGGTGGAAGGCCAGGATTACCAGGTATTCTATGATTTAGGTCGCGTAAAAATATTGAATCCCAGCTACCTCAACAACGCCAACAACCTGCGCGTGACCTATGAGAAAGCCGACATTCTGAACGTGCAGCCGCGTACCCTCCTGGGCGCACGGTTTGACTATAAGGTAGACAATGACTTGATTATTGGCGCCACGGTCATGCACCAAGGAGAGCAGCCGTTTGTGAACCGCGTGAGCATTGGCGATGAGCCTACCAACAACACCATCTACGGCTTTGACGTCAACTACCGCCGCGACTCGCGTCTCCTGACCAAACTCACCGATAAGCTTCCGTTCCTGACCACCAAAGCGCCTTCTACCGTGACGCTGGGTGCAGAATTTGCGCGTTTGGTGCCCAATACCACTAAGTTTGATGGCGAAGATGGCGTCTCTTACATTGATGACTTTGAGAACGCAGAGACGCCTTATTCTTTAGGAGGCTTCAATACTAACATCTGGCGGCTGGCGGCCACCCCTGCTCCCATCGCCAACGGGACATCTGGCTTAGAAACGGCCTTTAAGCGGGCTAAGATTGCCTGGTATACCATTGATCAGATTTACTACACCGCCAACGATCTGCGTCCTTCTAACATTACCAAGGAAGAACTGGAAAACCATTACACGCGGGGCGTACAACGCAGAGAACTTTTCCCTAACCGGGACCCCGAAGCCAGCAACACCTTTGAGTATACCTTTGACCTGGCGTATTTCCCTTCTGAGCGGGGCCAGTACAACTACAACCCTGGTTTGATTGGCAACAACCGCCTGCCCGGTGACCCGCGTCAGAACTGGGGCGGCATTAGCCGTGAGATTTCCTTTGACAACAACTTTGACAACGCCAACATTGAGTATCTGGAGTTCTGGATGCTGGACCCGTTCATTGGCGGTGACCGCGGCAAAGTAAATGACAGCGAAGGCAACAACACCAACAACACCACCGGCGGCGAACTAATCTTCAACCTGGGCAACGTTTCTGAAGACCTGCTCAAAGACCAGCGCTATGAGTTTGAGAACGGCCTACCCACAGATCCTTCGCAGGCCACGACAGACCCAACCATCTGGGGCCGCGTAACCCGCAACCAGTTCCTGACGGATGCCTTTGACAACAACCCAGGCTCCAGACCATTCCAGGACATTGGCCTGGACGGCCTGAACAACGCAGAGGAGCGCAACTTCTTCACGGGCGTGTATGCCAACCTGCCAGACCCTTCTGGTGATGATTTCCGCCACCACTTAGACGCTGACTATGATGCCCGCAATATTGGCATTCTGGGCCGTTACAAGAACTTCAACGGCATGGAAGGCAACTCACCAGTCAACAGCAACCAGTCTTCTTACGCCTTCCCAGACAAGGAAGACCTAAACCGAGACAACGTGATCAGTGACCTGGAGCAGTACTATGAATACAAGCTGAACCTGCGCCCTTCTACCATGAACGTGGGCCAGAACTACATTGTAGACAGAGTAGACACCTTGATCAATGGCAGTACCGTGAGCTGGTACCAGTTCAGGATTCCGGTGCGCAAGCCTACAGGCTCTGTAGGCGGCATTCAGGGATTCAAGTCCATCAGGTTCATGCGCATGTACATGACGCAGTTTGAGCAGCCGGTGGTGTTGCGCTTTGTGCAAATGCAGTTTGTGGCCAACCAATGGAGAACCTATAACTCTTTGCTGACCAACGGAGCGCCTTGCCAAGACTGTGACGCAGATGCAGACAACTTTACGGTATCTACCGTCAATATTGAAGAAAACGGCGAAGTAGACGCGGGGACCATTCCGTATGTGCTGCCTCCGGGCGTAGAGCGCCAGCGGGATTATTCTTCGGCCAACAACCGCCGCCAGAATGAGCAATCCTTGCAGTTGTGCGTGGAGAATTTGAGAGACAGCTTCAGTAAGGCGGTGTACAAGAACGTGTCTCAGGACATGCTCATTTACAAGCGCTTGAAGATGTACCTGCATGCCCAGAGCTCTACGGGCACGCAAAATGGTGAGATGGTGGCGTTCCTGCGCATAGGTTCTGACTTTACCCAGAACTACTATGAGTACGCCATCCCGCTGCAGATAACGCCAGAAGGCACCCGTGACCCTAACGCCATCTGGAACGAGGCCAACTTCATTGACGTAGCCTTTGACGAGTTCGTGCGCGTGAAATCAGAACGGAACCGCGCCGGCTTTGACCTCACCAAACCATACTCTGTCACAGTGAACGGCAAAACCCTGACCGTAGTGGGGAACCCAGATTTCTCAGATGTGCAGAGTTTGATGATAGGCTTGCAGAACCCAACCACGGCAGACAGAGCCTCGCATTCGGTTTGTCTGTGGCTGAATGAACTGCGCGTCTCTGACTTTGACCGCAAAGCCGGTTGGGCCGCCACTGCCAGAGCTAACGTGAAACTCGCTGATTTTGCCAACATCACGGCCACTGGTTCTTACACCACCGTGGGTTTTGGAGGCATACAGGAAAGAGCCGCCCAGCGCTCCAGAGAGAACACCGGCCAGTTTGACATCAACGCCAACATTGCCGCCGAAAAACTTCTGCCTGCCGGTACCGGCCTGGTGGTGCCTTTGTCTGTGCAATATGGAACCACCGTAGCAGAACCACGCTATGACCCGCTGGACCGAGACACACCGCTAGACCTCTCCCTGGACAAGTTTGAAGAAGGGAATGAACGAGATGCCTACCGCAAGGAAGTCGTCAGTCAGACCACCACCAAGAGCATTAACCTGTTGAACGTGCGCAAGGAGAAGACTGATCCGGAGGCCAAGTCACGCCTGTATGACATTGAGAACCTCTCCTTCTCTTATGCTTACAGCGAGATCCTGCACACAGATATCATCACAGACCGCAACTTCTCCAAGAGCCACCGCGGGGGCGTAGCGTACAACTATACCGGTTCGCCTAAGAGCTACACACCGCTGGCCAAGATCACCGCGTTTGAGTCGCCGTACCTGCGCTGGTTGAAAGAGTTTAACGTGACGCTGCTGCCTAGCAGAATTGCCGTGCGCGCAGACCTGGACAGAAGCTACAATGAGACCTTCCTGCAGGGCCGGCAATCGCCGTACGCCTTGCCAGACACGGCCGGCATTCTGCCCACGTACCAAAAGACGTTCTTCTTCAACCGCATTTATGACGTGAAGTGGGATTTGACCCGTAGCCTGAGCCTGGACTACACCGCCACCAACCGCTCTGTCATTGATGAACCAGACGGCCGAGTGAACAATGAGATTGACTCGCTGCGCTACAAGAACAAAGTCATCTGGCACAACCTTCGCCGATTTGGCCGTAACACCAACTTCAACCAGGTGGTAGCCTTGACCTACCGCTTGCCATTGGACAAATTCCCGCTCACCGACTGGATCAGCGGCGATGCCCGGTATGAAGCCGGCTATACCTGGACCTCATCTTCCACGGCACTGCGCAACAATGACACGTTACAATTGGGCAATACCATTGAAAACAACACGCAAACCAGCCTCACGGGTAAGATTGACCTGGTGCGCCTCTACAACAAGGTGAAAATCTTGAAGGAAGTGAACGAGGCCCGGCCGCAGCCTGGCTTGCGCGCCACCAACACCAAATCTGTAGGAAGACCCGGCACTGCGGCAGCCGCAGACACTACTCAGAAACGCCAAAATAAAGTCTTGAACGGCGTCTTGCGTGCCTTGATGTCTGCCAGGTCCATCAACGTGACCTATGCCAAAACGGAAGGGACGCTGCTACCGGGTTTCCTGCCAACGGCCCGTAATTTTGGATTGGCAGATGGTTTTGGAGCGCCGGGGCTGGGCTTTGTCCTGGGTAAGCAGTATAACCTGGATGAACTCTACAACCGCGCTGACCGCGAGAATTGGTACACAGACAGCAGTCAGTACCTGAACACGCCGCTGAGTTCCCTGTCTTCTACCAACATCACGGCCCGCGCCACCATAGAACCGTTCCGCAACTTCATTCTCACCTTAGACGGAGCCATGAACAAGTCTGAGATTGACGAGGTGTATTACAGAAGAGACTCGGCCAAGGTGGTACAGCGCCAGAACCCGTTCACTACCGGTTCTTACCGCGTGTCTTTCATTGCGGTGCAAACCATGTTTGAGTCTAAGGCAGGAAACCGGTCGGCGGCGTTTGAGAACTTCATCAGAAACCGCGCCACGGTAGCCGGCCGTCTCAATGCGGCCAGCCCAAGCGGCGGCTATGGCCTGAACTCGCAGGATGTCTTGATAGCCTCGTTTGTGCACGCCTACCAGGGCAAGGACATCAACGGCTATGAGGCCGAACCAAGTGATCCGTTTGACGCCATTCCATTGCCCAACTGGCGTTTGGAGTACAACGGTCTGTCGCAGTTGCCGTTCTTCCAAAAATATTTCAGTTCGTTTACGCTGAGCCATTCGTACCAGTCCAACTTCACGCTGGCCAATTTCAGTACGTCCCTGGACTACCAGTTTGAGCCGGCTGGCTTCCCAGACAGGGTCAATGATTTAGGCGAAGTGATTCCGTACCACATCATCAACCAGGTGTCCATCACAGAAACCATGGCGCCGTTGATTGGCATTAACTTCAGGACCAAAGGCCAGCTGACCGGTAGAATGGAATACCGCACCGAGCGCGCCCTGCTCCTAAACATGTCCAATGCCCAGGTGACGGAGAACGGCGTGAAAGACTACGTGGTGGGCTTTGGCTACAGCACTACCAACTTTAGAGTGCCGTTCAGGATTGGCGGCCAGCGCAAAACCCTGGAAAATGAGTTGACCATGCGCCTGGACCTGACCGTTAGAGACAATGTAACCATTCAGCGCACCATTGGCGTAGACGCTAACGGGCAGGAGTACCAGAACAACCTGGTGACCAGCGGAAGCTTGCAGGTGCAACTGCGGCCCACCATTGACTACGTAGTGAGCCAGCGCCTGAACCTGCAGTTCTACTTCACCAAGAACATCAATGATCCCAAGGTGGCCAACGCCTTCCGCAACACCATGACCGAGGGCGGTATTCAGCTTAGATTCAGTTTATCTGACTAAGACGTACCGCAAAGCCAAAAAAGAATGTATTTTTGAAGCAAACTTAATCACATACCACATGAACTTTCCAGAGGAGCTAAAATACACCAAAGACCACGAGTGGATTAGAATTGAAGGCGATGTAGCCTACGTGGGCATCACAGATTTCGCGCAGCGTGAGCTGGGTGACATTGTGTATGTAGACATTGACACGCTGGACAAAAACGTAGCCAAGGACGAAGTGTTTGGTACCGTTGAAGCCGTGAAAACCGTTTCTGACCTGTTCAGCCCCTTGAGCGGCCAGGTGTTGGAAATCAACGACAAACTGGACGGCAACCCAGAACTGGTAAACTCTGATGCGTACGGTGACGGCTGGATGATCAAGATGTCTGTTGACAACGCCGGTGAAGTGGCAGAATTACTTTCTGCTTCTGCGTACAAAGAACTGGTAGGCGCTTAATGACAAACCTGGGTGCGTAGCCATTATTATGCACCTGCGCTGGGGTGGGCAGTGGTGATCCTGATTGGGACGCTGCTGCCCGCCAACGCGCTCCCTCCTGCCCCGCAATGGGACTTTCTCACCTTTGATTCTTTGGTCCACGCCATCCTGTTTGGCACCCAGCTGGTTCTCTTGCTCTGGGCCTTGCACAAAGACCCCTCCGTTACTCTTACTTCTGGCACCATTTTTCTGGCCTTCTTGTTGGTGGTTTGCTTTGGCGTGGGCGTAGAATTCCTGCAGGGGGCCATGCCCTTCGGGCGGATGACCAGCGCCGTAGACGCCATCAGTAACGCTGTGGGTGGTCTTTTTGGGCTGAGCTTCTGGTGGCTGAGCCGTCGTTTTTAGGCTATTTCCCAGAAAACAGGCCAAAAACGGAAAATGCGTATCTTGCTGTTTATGAATAGGATTCTTTACGTTCTTCTCGCACTCATCACATTGCCGGCCCTGGGCCAGGAAATGCAGCGCGTGCGGCAGACCATTGCCCATCTGGCCTCGCCGGAGCTGCATGGCAGAGGCTACGCCTTTAAGGGAGACAGCCTGGCCGCCCACTACCTCCAGCAACAATATACCAGCCTTGGCCTACAGCCGTTTGCGGGTTCCTATCTACAGCACTTCACGCTGCCCGTCAACATCCTGGACAATCAGTTAAGCCTGAAGATTGACGGCAAAGCCCTGACGCCCGGCGTTGATTTCCTGGCACATGCCGCCTCTGCCGCCGGCCAGGGAAAAGGATTTGTATACCGCATAGACACGCTCCTGTTAAAAGACCCCGACGAGGCGCAGACGTTCTTAGGCCAGAACCTGCGCAAACAAGTCTTGGTGGTACGGCAGCGTCATTTCCAGGATTTGATGAACCTCCCGGAGCCGTTTAAAAAGCAGTTACAAAAAGCCGCCGCGGTCATTGTTCTGCAAACCGGCCCCAAGGTGATGGCCACCGTACGGAGTTTCCAATACCCGGTGCCCGTGTTGGAAGTGCTGGAGAAATCCTGGCCCGCTCAAGCCAAACAAATAGAATTTGCCGTAGATGCGCACCTGGAGAAAAACTACCGTAGCCAGAACGTAATTGGGTTTGTGCCCGGCACCAGTAAGCCAGACTCTTTCCTGGTAGTGACCGCGCATTATGACCATGTGGGCCGCATAGGCAAAGACGTGTTGTTTCCGGGGGCGCATGACAACGCCAGCGGCACGGCCATGCTCTTAGAACTGGCCCGGCATTACGCCCAGCCCCAGAACCGTCTGCCGTACTCGGTGGCGTTTATGGCCTTCGCGGCGGAGGAAGCTGGTCTGGTAGGTTCTGAGTACTATACTGAGCACCCACTTTTCCCGCTCGCCAACATCAAGATGCTTCTGAACCTGGACCTGATGAGCACCGGCGAGGAAGGCATGATGGTAGTGAACGGCAGCGTCTATCCCCAACAGTTCAGTCTGCTGCAGCAACTCAACCAACAGCACCAATTTTTGCCGGCGTTAAAAGTACGTGGAAAGGCTTCCAATTCAGATCATTACTTCTTTTCTAAGAAAGGCGTACCCTCCTTCTTCTTCTACACCCTGGGCGGTACCACCACTGAATATCACCATCCCAAAGACACCGCCGGTACTCTGCCCTTGACTAAGTTCAAAGAAGTGATGGGCTTGATTCAGGCATTCTTCAAAGCGCTGTAGTACTTTTTTAAAGTACCTATCGTTTTTGGCTTGTTTTCTGGGAAACAGGCCAAAAACGATAGGTGAATCATGAATCTTCTAGGGCGGGTGTTTCCTGTTGAGGTTGATGCCTGTCTTCTTATCAAGGTTTTGCAGGCAGTTTGGGTTGAGAAGTGGTTTTGCTTGCTCATGATAACTTCAACAAGAGCAAGGATTGTTTTAGATTTCTAATCTGACTTCCTTTCCCTTTTGACTTCTCTTCCATCAAGAAAATCAACGCACCTCAACATTACCTACTCCATCTCCCTTGTTGGTGTTATCACCAATGATCTGATTACAAGTTCTGCCCAAAAAGCGAATGGTACCAAAATACCGTCGCCCCGTTTTTGGCCTGTTTTACAGAAAACAGACCAAAAACGGGGCGACGGTATGTATAACTACTTTCTTACTTGGCCAATACCACCCGGCGCACGGTCACGCCCTTCTCTGAGGTTAAGCGCAGCAAGTATACTCCGTTAGACAGGCCACCCAAATTCACTTGCAAGGCCTGGCCTTTGGCAGTTCTGGAGACTTGGATGGTTTGAATTTCTTTGCCCAGCGCGTCCAGCACCTGCACAGCCGTAATGGCTACTTCCGGCGAGGTGATTTGTACCACGCCCGAGGTAGGATTAGGAGCCACCTGCACAGCTTGCAGAATTCTTTCTTCGGCGGTGCCCAGGGCGTTGCCGTCTACTTTCACATCATCCAGGTAAAGGTTGTTCTCATAGTCTGTGGTGTGCCTGAACTTGATGATGGCGGTTTTGACGGTGGCGTACGCAGAAAGGTCAATGCTTTCCAGGCGCCATTGGGCCGCACCAGTGGGTACAAACTCCTCCTCGCGGTAGTAAGGCGAGACCGTAGTCAAAGCCCGCCCAAACTTCTTGTACACTTGCTGGAACGTCTTGCCGCAATCCGTGGAAATCTGCACCTCCAGCGTATCTGAATAGCCCGAGCTGGAAAGCAGGGAATACGCCAGTTGGAAGGTCAGTCTGGGTGCGCTACGCGAAGTTAAGTCCAGGGCTGGCATTACCAGTTCATCTACAGGTCCGTTGGCCGGGTATTCAATGTTTTGCATAAACACCGAGTTGGTTCCTGAGAAAGCGGCCTTGGTGGTCTGTTGCCAGGTAAGGTCTTGCTGCACGTTGTTGATGCTCCAACCGGCGGGCGGGAACGTGGCACTTTCAAAACCTTCCCGCAAGGGCAGCGCACTTCCTTGTACTTGTAAGGAAACGGTGGCAGTGTTGTTGGAGGGGTTTCCATCCAGGGTCTGGCCGTTGCTGGCAAGAATGGTGACCGTGACTACATGTGGCCCTGAGGCTACCTGCTGGGTGGGCAAGGTAACTTCCTGCGTCTGAAAAGAACCCAGGTTGCCTGTCCAGGTGAAGGTCTGGGCCACCTCATTGTCTACCTTGATCTGAAACTGCACGTTGGTCAACGCCCCCGAACCACGGTTGCGCAAATACACAACCGGTGCCAGGGTGTTGGTGCACAACGTACCGCTAGGCACTTTAAAGCCCAGCAAGGCACCATCCAGAGCAGGCACTTCCGGAGCCACACAACCTTTAGACGACAACAAACCGCTTCTATACGAATTGAACATGGACTGCATGACCGTTTTCTGGCCCTGGGTGAACAGGTTCATGCAGATATCATCTGTGTAGTCCATGTAGTTCATGAACATGTCACTGGTGTTGCTGCAACTGGCCTTGGGAAACGTGGGGCAACCGTTGTTTTCTTCTTCCTGGGTGGGCGTGTCTGAAACGGCATCATCGCCGCAGCTTTCATCGCCCCAGATATGGAACAGGTTGAGCCAGTGGCCAACTTCATGCGTGGTGGTGCGGCCCAGGTTGTACGGCCTCAGGACGGTGCCCGTAGTCCCGAAGGACTGGAAGTCAATCACTACGCCGTCTGTGGCCGCAGGACCAGAGTTGGGGAACTGCGCGAAGCCCAGAATATTGGCATCGTTGTCAAAATTCACCACCCATATGTTCAGGTACTTTTTGCTGTCCCAGGCGCTCTTGCCGCCCAGGCCGTCAAACTTCATGGAGTCTGTGAGGCCCCCAAATTTTTTAACGGTGGTAGAGGTGCGGGTAATGCCGTTGGTGGGCTCTCCGTCCGGGTCCTGTTTGGCCAGGCAGAACTCTATCTCGGCATCGGCGGCCACGCCCTGGAACATGGAGGGCGTTTTGCTGGCATCAGCATTGAGGCGTCTGAAGTCTTTGTTTAAAACGGCAAGCTGGGACTGGATCTGGGCCTCTGTGATGTTCTGCGCAGCCGTGTTGTACACCACGTGCACCACCACCGGAATACTCACCACCTGCCCCAACACGGGCTTGCCGTCCAGAAGTTTGTAGTCCAGCCTGTTTACGTTTCTGGCCTGCTGTTGCAATTGCGCGCGCAGGCCGGGCCGGTTTTTCTCCAGCTGCTGCACGTATTCCATGGTGCCGCAGGCTCTGGACTGGGCAAAGGCGGCGGTCACGGTCAAGCCCCAGAGGCAGACAAAGACCATTACTTTATTAAGCATACAGGGGCAGGCGTTTTTAGGCTATTTTTCAGGAATCAGGGCAAAAACAGAGAATTACAGAATGTTGTTGAGCTGCTCTTTGATCTTCTCCAGTTCTTCTTTCATCTCCACCACCAAATGCTGGATGGTAGAATCATTGGCTTTAGACCCGATGGTATTGATTTCACGGCCTATCTCCTGCGAGATGAAAGCCAGTTTCTTGCCAGTTGGTTCCGGCAGGTACACCGTCTCTGTGAAATAATGCAAGTGGTTGACCAGGCGCACCTTCTCCTCGGCAATGTCCAGCTTCTCAATGTAGTAGATCATCTCCTGCTCAAAGCGGTTCTGGTTGAACGCCTCAGAAGAGCTAAGGTCTTGCATGTGGCCTTGTATGCGGGTCTTGATCTGCTCTACGCGGCTGGGATCATGCTTCTCCACCTCGGCCAACAGGATTCTGATGCGGTCAATGTAGGAGATGATCTCATTGGTGAGGGCCTTGCCTTCATCTGCCCTGAAAACGTTTAAGCGGTCTATGGCTTCTAGCAACAAAGGCGTTACCTGTTCCCAGTTGAGGTCTTCGGTTTTGTCTTCAACGGCATCGGCTTGTAGGACCTCGGGCATTTGCAGGGCCAGCCTGAACAAGTCCGGCGAAGAGGCGCCTACGGCCGTAGCGGCGGCTTCCAACTCTTTATAATAGGTCTGCAAAAGTTCAGTGTTGATGCGGTTGCGGCCGGCGGCGGCTCTGTTTCTGGACACTTCAATGGAAAGGTTCACCTTGCCGCGCACCAGGCTCTTGGCAATGATATTCCTAATCTCCAGCTCCTTGTCTGACAGGCTGCGCGGCAGGCGCACGCTCAGGTCCATGGACTTGGAGTTGAGGGATTTTATTTCTACGCAAACGGTAAATGATTCGGTCTCCAACTGCGCGGACCCAAACCCTGTCATGGATTGTAACATAACCTCTTCTGGAAAAAGTATTTAATAGGTAAAAGTACAAAAAATATGATATTCCTTCGTTGATATGGTAGCTGGTGAACATTGCCTGCATTCTGGCTGTTCTGGCGTAGTATTTTCTTTATCTTTGAGCCATGAAATTTGGAGTTGTCGTTTTCCCGGGGTCCAACTGTGACCAAGATGTAATTGATGCGCTGCGCCATACCACGGAGCAGGAAGTTGTACGGCTGTGGCACAAAGACCATGACCTGCAGAACTGTGACCTGATTGTGCTCCCGGGCGGCTTCTCTTACGGAGACTACCTGCGCTCAGGCGCTATTGCCCGTTTCTCGCCTATCATGCAAGAAGTGGTGAAGTTTGCCAATGGCGGCGGCTACGTGTGGGGCATTTGCAACGGCTTCCAGATATTGACGGAGGCGGGTCTGCTGCCCGGTGCTTTGCTGCGCAACACCAGCCAGAAGTTCATCTGCCAGAACGTGTACATCACGCCAGAGAACACAGACCTGTTGCCTACTTCGCTCCTGGAGCCGGGCAAAGCCTATAAAATTCCAATTGCGCACGGCGAAGGTCGTTTCCATGCAGATGCAGACACCTTGCAGCAAATGCAGGACAACGGGCAGATCATGTTCCGGTACTGTGATGCCAACGGAAAAGTCACTGAAGACACCAACTGCAACGGCAGCGCCCACAACATTGCGGGTGTTTCTAACGCGGGCAAGAACGTGTTTGGCATGATGCCGCACCCAGAAAGAGCCGTAGATGCTGAGTTGAATAACACCGACGGCAGACTGATGTTTGAGGCCTTGTTACAAACGGTGAAAGCATAAGTAAACAGATACCTTATAAAGCAGAACGGCTTCTCTATCCAATAGAGAAGCCGTTCTGCTTTTAGGCGTTTTTGGCCTGTTTTCTGGAAAACAGGCCAAAAACGGATTTAGAAGTCATAGCCCATGGAGAAGTACAGCTTGGGTCCTTCGCGCACCAGGTCTTTCTCGCCCCAGGCAATGTCAAACCGGCCGTACACGCCTAACAACGTGGTTCTCACGCCGCCACCGTAGCCAAACATGAACGGGTTTCTGAAGTTGCGCACCACTACCTCAAACGGCGGACGCGGCACGGGCTGGGTGTTCACAGAGTTGTCCTCACTGAACGGATTGCCCGAGTTATAAGCGGTACCGGCATCAAAGAACCCGGCTAACTGCAGGTTCCGGAAGAAGCCCGAGTTAATAGGGCCTTCAAACAAATACTGGAAGATGGGCAGGCGCAGTTCTGTGTTCCAGAGGACGTACCGGGTGCCGTTGCGGGCGTTGTAGTTGAACCCGCGCATAGGCGTGGCAAAGTCCAGGTAGAAGAAGTTGGGCGCGTACGTTTCCAGGGTGGTGGTATTGTCAATGACGGTGGTGTCATCTTGTGCATTGAGCCAGTTGTCTACCCCGCCCAGCAAGAATTTCTTAGGAGAGGGCCCAAACGAGTGCCCGTAGCTGAGGCGGTTGGCCCACACCAGTTCCTTATGGATTTTCTGATAATGCCGAAGATCAACATAGAACTTGCCAAACCCTTGGCTCTTGTTGCCCAGGCCGTACATGCGGGTCACGCCCACTTTCATGCGGGTGCCTTCGCGCATGTTCATGCCCGTCACCACTGAGTTGTCAAACACGATCTCGCCGCCAATGCCGCCAAAATCTATGACCGCGTCTGGAATGGAGAAGTTTTCAATGATGGAGAACCTGACGTTGGAGTACCGCGGCAGCACTTTCACGCTAAGCGCATGCGTCAATGGATAACTGAACGCCGGCAGCACCTCATGCTTAGACAAGCGGCGGAACGGCCGGTCGTTCATGTACACGCTTTGCTTCTGGTAGCCTATGCGGTAATCATAACGGTTCTTGAGGTTGGAATACTCTGCGTAGAAGTTGGTGGTCTTTAAATCTGTGAGCGCAAACACGCCGCCTCTTATGCGGTAGTCTTCAAAAAGGTCTGCCATGCCCACTTCCATCACAAACCCGAAGCCCAGCAGCGGGTCTGCGTACACAGAAGAAATGATGTTGTTCACGCCAAAGCGCAAGTCATACGCCCGGGACCGGGTCAGGCTCAGGGTGTCTGCCGCGCCCATGGCCAGAATGGTTCTTGGTTTGGCTGGTGCCGCCTTGGGAGGCGTAGTCATTGAGTCCGTCCTTGCCAAAGTGGAGTCTGTTCTGACCAAGGTAGAATCCGGGGCTTTCAAGACCTCCAGAGAATCTGCCACTGCCTTGGCGTACAAGCGGTCTGCCTCTAGTTGGGCTCTGCGCTGCAAATGTCCTTCTAAGGTCTGCTGGCGGCCGGTTTTAAATTCTGGGTTGCTCACGGGCGCCAAGGGCTGGCTCTGGTACAGGAACGGATATTCCTTGCTGCGGTCAATGGCCACAAACGCCAGGTTGCCGGTACCCGCGTGGTAGTCAAAGCTCTTGATGTTCTGCGCAAAGTTGGTGACCCGGTTAATAACGCCGGTGCTCATGTTATGCCTATACAAGGATCTGACTCCGGATTCCTCCCCTACATATACCAGTTCTTCAGGAGAAATCCCTTTGGGCATTTCTTCTTTAGAAGGCGTGGAGCTCAGCTGCCAGAAGCGCTGCAAGGTGGCCGTTGGGTCATACAGGAAAATGTCAAAGTTGTTGTTGGTGCTGGCAAACTTGCCTCGGGCCGCCTGCAGCGAGTCTGCCATGCGGTTAGAACTGAACACTATTTTGCCACTGCCACCCGGCACGAAGGACGGCTGCAGGTCATCATACACGTCATTGGTGAGTTGCTGCGACAGGCGGTTTCCTCTGAAAAGGAACAAGTCTGACTGGTTGTTCTTCACGGCGCTCATGACCAGCATCTGCCCATCGTCTGAATAGTCAAAACCGGTCATCTGGCTGTACGCATTCAGGCTGATCTCATTCTTGCCACCACCCAGCAAGCGCTTAATGGATTGAATAGAGCTGAAGTAGCGTTTGTTGGCGGCCTGCTGGTGCAGTTTTAAGACGCCTTTGCGGTAATCTGAGATACCCAGGATGGTTTCAGACTTCCAGGCCAGAATGGGCACAGAACGGTCTGTCTGCTGGTTGGGCACTTTGAATCCTCCGCGGTAAATGACTTTCTGGCTGCCGCGGTCTAAGTTGCGCACAATCACTTTGTAGGCGCCGCGGTCATATAATACATAGGCCAGCTGCTTGCCGCTGGGGCTGTATACCGGCTCTGAAAACTGGTAATGGCGGGCGTTGATTTTCCGGAGGCGGTGGTCCTTGTCAGCGGTGGTCAGTTGTCCTTCAGTGAAGGTGTTCATTTGCAGGTAGTAGCTGAACCAGTTCTTCTCAAACTGCTTGAACGGCATGTTCAAACTGCTGGCAATGCCAATCTCAATGTCTCTGGTGATGCGGGTGAGGTTGAGGATGTTCTGGATGGCGGCCGGGCCGTGGCGTTCGGTGATGTAGTTCCATATGGCCTGGCCGGTCAGGCGCTGGTTGCGGGCAAACAAGGGATCTGGGCGCTTGCCGCCGGTTTTCAGGATCATGTCACGCACGTAGTTGTCCATCTCCACGCCCCAGCCTTCAGAAATATACGCTGCGGCACCAGACACAAACCAGTCTGGCAGGCGCAAGAGGTAGTTGCTCTGAATGACTTCCTTCAGGCTGCCGCCGTACATCATGTCTGAGATGAGCAGTTCTGAGATGCGGTAGCTGATCTGGCGCTTCAGCTCGGCCTGTGAGCCTTCAAACGGAATCTCAATCTTGGTCTGCACGAACATACCGTCGTTGCCGCCTTTGTAGGGATCATCTACCAGGCCAATGTTGCTCTGCTTTAAGTCTGCAACGGAGTTATAGACGATGAGCGTGATCTTGGAGTAGGGATAATAGCCAATGAGCGAGGTGATGCGCTTGAGTTCTTTCTCTGAATGCTCTGCCGCATGCCGTGCCAGTTCCACGCCGCCCTGCGCGTAGTACACATTGAAATTGGGCGTGCTGTAATACTGCCAGGCAAACCGCTTGTACTGGATGCGGTTCTTCCCGAAATCATCTGGGCTGGTGGCCTGCGCCTGGGCGGTGAACGCATTCCCCATTCCCCAGAGCAGAAGGCATACCTGACAGATAAGACCAAAGCGCGTATAGAGTTGACTCATATGGTTGACTTAGATGCTAAATATAAAGGAAAATACCGGGCAATGTCTACCTCCTTCCAAAGCGGCTCCTGCCCTTCTACATGGGCCATCAACTGCTGCGCCAACAAGGGAGCCATCAACACGCCTTTAGAGCCCATGCCGTTGAACACCGCCAGCTGCGGCAGTTCTGGGTGCAGGCCCATCAAAGGCTTACGGTCGCGCACGGCGGGCCGTACCCCTACATACTGCATTGTGACCTGCAAAGGTTTCTTTATAATATCCTTTGTTTTGGCTTCCAGTTCCTGGCGTCCTTCAAGCGTGGTAACTTCCTCTAAATCACGCCAGTTATACGTGGCCCCAATACGGTACTTTTCTTCGCCTAAAGGAACAACGTAAACTGCCTTGTTATAGATATAGGGCGCGTTAAATCCTTTTACAGAAATGTCCAGGATCTCGCCTTTGTTCAAGGAAAAGGGCAACCAGTTAAAGTACGGATTTTTGACCGCGCCGGCTCCCTCGCAGAAGATGATTTTTCTAGCCTGCACGTCCTGGTATTGAACGCCGTCTGGCAGCAGCTCTAGTTGCGAGAAATCAAAGGCTTCGCGCCTGATGGCGTTGCGCTGGGCAAGGGCTTCTTCGCGCAGATGCAGGAACTTGCGCAACTCCACGTAACCTCCCTGCTTGATGAGCAGGCCGCCCAGTTCCTGGTGCACGTCTTCTGAGGGCGGCAGTTGCAGGTGGGTGGCTTCAATGTAATCATCCCAGATGGCCTCGGTGGATTTTCCCATCCAGGTGTTCTGTTCTTCTGGTGTGGAGAAGAGTTTTAAGATGGGTTTCTGGTGGAAGAACGGCGTCTGGAATACCTCTGACTGCTCTTGGTAGAACTGTTTGGCCTGGGGTAGAAATGCGTCTACCTGCCAGCTTTTGGCGAAGCGCTTGCCCGCCACGGGGTTGATGAGGCCGGCGGCCACGCGGGAGGCGGCGTTGGGTTTGTTCACATCCAATACCAGGACCGTTTTTGCGTTCTTTTCCAGAAAACAGGTCAAAATCGCGCCGGCCAGCCCGTGGCCAACTACCAAGTAATCATAAATCATATGCCAAGGTACGGCTTGTGCCGCTGAATTCTGTAACTTAGCCCTTTCAAAATGTGCACACGCACCTTCTGTCATGCAAATTAAGAGCTTTCCGTTTAATCCCTTCTCTGAGAATACCTACGTGCTGTATGACGTCACCAAAGAGTGCGTGATCATTGACCCAGGCTGTTCCAATGCCCAGGAAGAAAAACAACTGAAGGACTTTATTGAGACCCAGGGATTGAAAGTGGTGCGCCTGCTCAACACCCATTGCCACATTGACCATGTACTAGGCAACAAATTTGTGGCAGACACCTATGGCGTGCCGTTGGAGATTCATGAAGATGACTTGGCCGTTTTGCGTGCCGTGCCCACGTATGCCGCTGCCTACGGTTTCCCGATGTACGCCGAGCAACTACCGGAGAAGTTCTTAAAGGAAGGCGAAACCGTGACGTTTGGCGAGACGAAGCTGGAGGTGATCTTCACGCCGGGCCACGCCCCCGGGCACGTGGTCTTCTACCACAAAGATTCCCAGAACGTGATTGGCGGCGACGTGCTCTTCCAGCGCAGCATTGGCCGAACAGATTTGCCGGGCGGCAACCATGCCACCCTCATCCAAAGTATAAAGACAAAATTGTTCACCCTGCCAGACACTGTAACGGTGCACCCGGGCCACGGCCCTTCCACCACCATTGGCGAGGAGAAGAAGCATAATCCGTTTTTGACCTAATTCCCGGAAAACAAGCCAAAAACGAAGACCATCAGCCTGTCATCACATGAAAAAACATCTTCCTAACTTTATCACCTGTCTTAACCTGCTGTGCGGCTGCCTGGCCATTACGTTTGTTTTTCAGGGGCAACTGGTGGGCGCCGCGTACCTGGTGGCCCTGGCCGTCTTCTTTGACTTCTGGGATGGCATGGTGGCGCGTATTCTGCACGTGCACTCAGAGATTGGCAAGCAGCTGGACTCCCTAGCCGACATGGTTTCTTTTGGCGTAGTGCCGGGCATGGTCATGTTCAAATTGTTGGAGGAAAGTGTGCAGCAAGGATACTTTGGACTTACCATAGACACGTTGCTGCCGTTTGCGGGCTTTATCTTGACGGTGTTCTCTGCCCTGCGCCTGGCCAAATTCAACCTGGACACCCGCCAGACGGATTCTTTCATTGGCGTGCCCACGCCTACCACCACCATGCTCATTGTGAGCTTCCCCTTGATTCTGGCTTTTGACACCTACGGCCTCACGCCCATCATCCTCAATCCTTGGTTCTTGCTGGGCATTACAGTGCTGTTTTCTTTCCTGCTTATCTCTGAGCTGCCGCTGTTTGCGCTTAAGTTCAAGAACCTGAAGTGGGAGGGGAACCAGATACGCTTTATCTTCATGATTTTGACCATAGTGTTGCTGGCTTGGCTTAACTTTACCGCGGTTCCGCTGCTGGTGGCGCTTTATATCTTGTTATCCCTTATTAAACCTTCTGCCATATGAAATTCACCGCCGAAATTGACATCATGCCCCACGCTGAATTGTTAGACCCTCAGGGAAAAGCCGTAATGCTGGGCCTGGAGCATTTAGGACTGGAGCAAGTGTCTGATGTGCGCATTGGCAAACACATTAAACTGCAGCTAGAAGCACAGGACGAGGCCGCTGCCGCCCAGAAAGTGGAAGAGGCCTGCAAGAAGCTGTTGGCCAACATGGTCATGGAGTCATTTTCTTACCGCCTCACAGCAAACTAAGCAGACCGTTCTGTTGCCAAGCGCCCCTATCTGGCTGAACCTATGCTATATGGGCTGTGTTGCGGAGTGAATACCTTTACCCCGCGTACATGCACCTGTTTAGAAACCTACTGCTAGGCTTTTGCCTTTGGGTGTTCTCTGCTGCGGCTGTTTTTGCCCAACAGGAGACTACCCGCACCATCACCTGGCGTAACCAGTCGGTTTCTGGTGCCGCGGGCAAACCTGGTTCTGTTCCACCCACTTTTGAGGAAGCCTCCTACAGCCAACCGGGAGCGCTTCCTTTTTATGTTTTTACCATTCCCGGCGCGGCCGTCTCTTCCATAGAATTCACCCATCTGGAGTTTGCGCCTCTTCCCCAATCGTTTTTGGCCTCTTTTCCCGAAAACAGCCTAAAAACGGAGATTACGCCCCAGATTAGCACCGGCACGTCTAATAGACAAACCTTCAGCACCGTTTCTTTTCAGCCGTACAGGCTGAACCCGCAGACCGGTGCCGCAGAGAGGTTGGTGTCCTTCAGTTACCGGTACCGTAGCGGTGGCGTTGCCGCCCCGGCCAGCAGAAAAACCGGTACTGCACCTCTGCCTCTCAGAAGCCATGTGACCCGCTCTGTTCTAAGTTCTGGTGACTGGTATAAGATTGGGGTGCCGGCCACGGGCATGTACAAACTGGACCGCGCCGTGTTGCAAAGCATGGGCGTGAACGTGCAGAACCTCAATCCCAGGCTTCTTAGGTTGTTTGGGAACGGCGGCGGCATGTTACCGCAAGCCAACAGCGCTCCCCGGGTCGAGGATCTGACGGAGAACGCCGTGTGGGTAGAAGGTCAGCAGGATGGTACTTTTGACGCCAATGACTATCTCTTGTTTTATGGACAGGGACCTCATACCTGGGCGGTAGATGCGTCTGGGGCTGCTCCATTTATACATTCTAAGAACCTGTTCTCAGATACCACCTACTATTACCTCACCATTGGTCCGGCAGAGGGCAAGCGTGTCACTGCCAGAGCCTCCTTATCTGGTTCTTTTCCGGTGGTGAGTAGCTTTGATGAGCGCTGGCACCATGAGGTTGACAGCAAGAACATGATCCAGTCTGGAAGGGAGTGGTACGGCGAGGAATTCAATGCGTTTACCCAACAGAGTCCGTTTACTTTTTCGGCGTCAGACCTGGTACCGGGGAGTTCTGTGGTGCTGGCTTCGGGGGTGCTAGGCAGCTCTCCGGAGGCATCTTCTTTTAAAGTCTCTTTGAACGGGGCCTTGCTGGGAGAACATGTGGTACAGGGCTATGACGCCGGTGACCCGTACCATGAGGCGGGCTTCAACAGCAACAAAATCTTCGCCCAGAACTTATCTAATATTCCTTCCTCTACAGACCTGGCGGTTTCTTATGTTTTTCAGCCGGGCAGAAGCTCATCGGCGGTTGGGTACCTCAACTACTTTTCCTTGTTCGCGCAACGTCAGTTAAAGCTGTTTGGCACCAGTACCTCCTTCCGGTCTCTGGCCAGTCTGCAACAACCGGTTACTACTTACCAGATTGGCAACCTGCCCGCCACCGCTCTGGTCTGGGACGTGACCAACCCCACAGAACCCGTGCAACAACTACTGGCAGTAGGCAACGGAGTGGCCCAGTTTTCTGCCAACAGCACTGAACTGCGGGAGTTTGTCTTGTTCAACGGCAACAGTTTTGCAACTCCTGCTTTCTTAGGAAAAGTAGCCAATCAAAACCTCCACAGCCTGAATGTGGACGGCAGCCTGGACCTAATCATTCTGGCACCGCCTGCTTTTCTGCCCCAGGCCCAGCGCCTAGCCGACTATCGCAGGAACCGAAACAGCCTGCAGGTAGAAGTAGTGTCTTTGCCGCAGGTGTTTGAAGAGTTCGCCTCGGGCCAGCGGGATTGGACGGCTATCAGGGATTTCATGAAGATGTTGTATGACCGCAGCCAGAAACAGGGCGAACAGCAGTTGAACCTGCTGCTGTTAGGCGATGCCTCGTATGACCCAAAATTCAGGATTGCTTCTTCGGCCCAATATGTTCCCATTTACCAGTCCAGAGAGTCTCTGCACCCGGTGTATTCCTATTCTTCTGATGACTATTTTGGGTTGTTGGATGCCCACGAGGGTGAATGGTCTGAGAAGAATTTCTCTACCCAGGAAATGCTGGACATTGGCATTGGCAGGCTTCCGGCCAAAACCTCTGCCGAAGCAGACTTGTTGGTCAACAAGATTCTAACCTATGAGAGTGACGCTAGCAGAGGCAACTGGCGCAATAGACTGGTCTTTCTAGCGGATGACGGTGAGGTAAATGAACACTTGGGAGACGCAGAGAACTTGTCCAGGTACATGGAGACCAACCATCCTGCCTATCTCTCTGAGAAGCTGTACCTGGATTTGTATCCTCAGATTTCCGTGCCCAACGGCAAGCGGTCTCCGGCTACCAACAAAGCGCTGCAGGATGCCATTGAGAAAGGTGCCTTGCTAGTGAATTATACCGGCCATGGCAACGAGGTGAGTTTAGCAGATGAGCAGATTCTCACCATCAATGAAATTCTAGCCTGGAAGAACCCAGACAAACTTACTTTCCTGTTAACTGCAACGTGTGAGATTGGCCGCTATGATGACCCCAGAAGAAATTCTGGCGCAGAGACGGCGCTGTTGCATCCTGCGGGAGGAGCGGTTGGCTTATTGACTACTACCCGGCCGGTGTACTCAGACGGGAACCGAAAATTGAACTCAAGCTTTTTTCAGGCGGCTTTCACTCCCCTGCCCTCTGGGGCCATGCCCACCTTAGGCTACTTGCTGCGCTATACCAAGAACAATAGTTTACACCAGGTTAACAATCGCAACTTTGCGCTGTTAGGAGACCCATCTATGACGCTGGCCTACCCTCAATTGCAGGTGTCTGCCACTGAGGTGAACGGCAAGCCAGTTTCTGCCTCCGCTTCAGACACCCTGCACGCCTTATCTAAGGTGGTGCTTAAAGGCCAGGTGACAGACGCTCAGCAGCAGGTGGTTTCTGGGTTTCAGGGAAAGGTGCATGTCTCTGTGTATGATAAACCTTCTACGGTGTCTACCCTAGGCGATCAGGACCCTGTTAGGAAGATATCGGTTAAAGACAATCTTCTCTATGACGGGGTAGTCAGTGTGCAGAATGGCTTGTTCACAATTACGTTTGTGGTTCCTAAGGACATTAACTACCAGGTTGGGTTGGGCAGCATCCACTTTTATGCGCTCTCTGCGGCTACAGATGGAAACGGGGCTGCATCCATACCCGTGGGTGGGGCCGATGGTAGCGTTACGGCAGATAACGCGATACCGCAGATTCAACTGTACATGAACGATGCCTCTTTTGTATCTGGAGGTACTACGGCAAGTGAGGCAGTGCTCCTGGCCCATTTGTCTGATGACAACGGCATTAACACCGCTGGCGCGGGTATTGGGCATGAGATCACCGCTATTCTGGATGACAAAGCTTCTGATCCATTGGTCTTGAATGATTTCTACACGGCAGACATTGACAGCTATCAATCCGGGAAAGTACGGTACACGCTTAAAAATCTGGCTGCGGGCCCGCATACTTTGCAATTGAAAGCCTGGGATACGCATAACAATTCTGCTGTAGCACGTATAGAGTTCATTGTAGCTTCTACTGAGAAGTTGGCGTTAGATCACGTTTTCAATATTCCCAATCCGTTTCTTGATAAGACTACTTTCCACTTTGACCATAACCGAAGTGGTCAGGAATTAGATATACTTATTCAAATATTTACCGTATCAGGTACTTTAGTGAAAACGCTTCGTGGTACCAGTAATGGAAGCAGCCATTTTTCTGATCTTACCTGGGATGGCAGAGATGATTATAATGGTTTATTAGCGAAAGGAGTATATATTTATAAAGTGAATGTCCGTTCTAAGCAGGACGGATCCTCTACCTCTAAGTTTGAGAAACTGGTTTTACTTAAATAACCGTCTACGCCATACATCAACCCATACCACATGAACCGTACAACGACCAGGTCTATTTTCATCTGCTTTCTGTTAATGGCCGCCACCGGTCTGTCTACGTTTGCCCAAAACTCCATTGGTCAAAATATTCAAGATTACAGGCCTATCACTACGGCCGTTCCTATCTTATTGATAGCCCCAGATGCCCGGGCCGCAGCCATGGGAGATGTTGGGGTAGCCACCTCACCAGATGCCAACAGTACTTATTGGAACCCGGCCAAGTTAGGATTTATAGAATCTGACTTTGAGGCGTCTCTGTCCTATACCCCTTGGTTGAAAAAGGTTGTTTCTGACATGTACCTTGCTTACTTATCAGGGCACAAGAGATTGACGCCTAACTCTTCTATTGCGGTGTCTTTAATGTACTTTGACTTAGGCGAGATCATTTTCTCCCAGACCGGAACTGACCAACAGCCCTTCAACCCGAAGGAATATGCGGTCAATGTTTCTTATGGTCAAAAGTTGAGTGAGAATTTGAGCTTAGGTGTTGGCGCCAGATACATTCGTTCTAACCTTGCCGGTAACACCAACGTGGTAAATCCCAGCGGAAACTATGAGTCACAGCCGGGTAACTCGGCTGCTGTAGATCTTGGCATCTATTATACCAGAGACCTCAACATAGGAAGCAAGAACGTGAATCTAGCCCTAGGTGGCAACATCTCTAACATGGGCGCTAAGATTTCTTATAGTACGGCTGGCAGAAAGGACTTTTTACCAACTAACCTGCGTCTTGGAACAGCCTTGACCATGGAGCTAGATCCTTACAATAAAATTACCCTGGCCATTGATGGAAACAAGCTACTGGTTCCTTACTCGGCTCCAGATGATGCTTCTTCTAACGACCAGACTAACGTCTTTGCCGGTATCTTTAAATCCTTTAACGACGCTCCAGGAGGTGCTAGCGAAGAGTTTAAAGAAATCACCTTATCCAGCGGCTTAGAATATTGGTATGATAATACCTTTGCAGCCCGCGCTGGATACTTCTATGAGAATGAGTTGAAAGGTGGAAGAAAATATCTGACAATGGGTTTAGGACTACGCTATCAACAGTTCGGGGTAGATGCGGCATACCTAATTCCCAGCGACCAGAACAACCCATTAGCCCAAACGCTAAGATTTTCTCTACACTTCAAATTTGACGGGCAATAATATTCCATATGAGTTTAAATAGAACGGTAGCCCCTTCCATCCAAGATGCTGCTGATATTCCCATATTGGTACCAGAAGTAATTACTACCCTATCTGGTGCGAGAGTACATATTGCACATTCTACAATTCAACCCATCATACGGGTTGAATTTGTGTTTAAGGCGGGTAAGTGGTATCAAACGAGACCTGCGTTGGCTTCTTTAACAGCCAAAATGCTGCTAGAAGGCACAACCCATAGAACAGCCAAACAGATTGCTGAAACTGCTGATTTCTATGGCGCTACCTTAGATGTATCGCATGGATTTGATAGATCTACGGTTACCTTGTACTGCTTGTCAAAGTTCTTACCAGACTTGTTGCCTCTCTTTTTTGAGGTAATACATGAACCTGCTTTCTTAGAACAAGAACTGGCCCTTTTAAAGCAGCGGTTAATCCAGACATTGTCTGTAGATAAACAAAAGAATGGGTACCTGGCGTCAGAAGCTTATTCCTTGCAATTATACGGTCCTTCCCACCCGTATACTACCTTAATCACAGAAGAGGAGATAAACTCTGTCACGCAGGAGGATATAAAAGCCTTCCATGCCACTCAGTACAGAATCCAAGAAGCAGAAGTTTTCATAGCCGGTGAATTTTCGTTAGAAGCAAGAAATTACTTTTTAAAAACTCTATCCTCTTCCGCAACGGGAGAACCTATCCATAATACATTAACATTTACGGCTACTCCATCGCTTCCTGACTTAAAGCATGTTCAAACGAAGAACCAAATGCAGGCGGCCATAAGAGTAGGCAGTGAAGTGGTAGCACCTCATCATCCTGATTTTCCTGCCTTGTATTTCACAACGCATCTATTGGGTGGATACTTTGGTTCCAGGCTCATGAAGAACATTCGTGAAGAAAAGGGATATACTTATGGGATATATTCTTCTCTTTCTACGAAAGAAAACAGTACTACCTTCACGATAGGCACAGAAGTCAAAGGCGATAAAACTGCCGAAACGTTATTTGAAATTGAGAAGGAGTTAAAGCGCCTAATAGTTGAGTCTGTCACAGATGAGGAATTACATACGGTGAAAAAGCATCTGAGCGGCAAGTTTGTTTCTGATGAGGCTACCTTGTTTGATCAAGTGGACCGTTATAAGTCAACTGTATTCCTACATTTATCCCCAAATCATTATCATACACTTGTTAAGGAATTCAATGATATGACATCTGAGAAAATAAAAGAGACCGCTGAACGATACATTAAGTTTGACCAATTGTTGAAAGTAATTGCTGGTGGCAGTTAAATGAAATTAACTTATTCTTATAAATAGAAAGGGCCGCGATTAATATCGCGGCCCTTTCTATTTATAAGAATGTCATATATCTCTTATATAAGATAAGCAGAGCCTCTCGCTGCTGCCACATGGAGCAAGAGGCCCCGCTGCTTTCGGGGTGGTGTTTCCAGCGGGGGAGGACACATTCCCCATTCCCCTGTTTCCCGTTACCTACGGCCCTGGGGGAAGCCGCTGCCACGGCTCCCTTTCCCATCCAGGAGCCGGGGAGGCGGTCGGCGGTATTTGACACGGCCTTCCTGCCCGTTCGCTTTAACGCAGAAGACCCCGCCTGCTTGCGCGGGCGGGGTCTGAGGATGGGGTTGGCGGCTACCTACTCTCCCGCGTGTGACCGCAGTACCATCGGCTCGGCGGGGCTTAACTTCTCTGTTCGGAATGGGAAGAGGTGGACACCCGCGACATAGCCACCATTATCTTTCAGTATCTCTACTGCTAATGATGTGGGGACGTTCGTTTGTCATATTGGGTCGAGAGAAGGGTCACCAGGGTACGCGCTTTGGGGCGCGGAAGCCTCCGGGCAATTAGTACGGCTCGGCTGTGCTGTCTCCAGCTTTACACCTGCCGCCTATCGACGTGGTCGTCTCCCACGGCCCTTGAAAGATATCTCATCTTGGGGTGAGTTTCGCACTTAGATGCTTTCAGCGCTTATCTCATCCGAGCGTAGCTACCCTGCGCTGCAGCTGGCGCCACAACAGGTCCACCAGAGGCTCGTCCATCCCGGTCCTCTCGTACTAAGGACAGGTCCCCTCAAATATCTAACGCCCACTACAGATAGGGACCGAA
>NZ_CP047897.1:2342500-2350000 GCF_009913235.1 Nibribacter ruber
TGCAAAGGTAGGAAACTTGTTTCGATTTCCAAACCCCGTGCAAGATTTTTTTCTCTTTTCCCGTTGCTCTGTCAGCTCCAGGCCTCCTTTTTAGAAGGGAGTGCAAAGGTAGCAAACGCGCTTCAGACTTTCAACAACGATTGCGAGATTTTTTTCCTCTCTTTTTCTCCGCCCTTTCGGTTGAGAACCCCTCGCTGGAAGGGAGTGCAAAGGTAGGCGGATTTCTCGAGCAGGCAAGGGCCCTTGTAAAGAAAAGCGGCTCTCCCGGCCTAACCCGCTGCAGCGCAGGGGCATTCATTTCCGGGAAAGGCTTTTTCTTTTCCCTTATTATAATCTCCCAGCTAATTCTAGGATGCCTTTACCCATTACTTCCCAACTAAAACGCTTCTTTTCTTCTTGCACTCCTTTTACAAAGCTAGCTTCTCTCTCATTACTATAATAGTCATAGATTGCATCGGCAATTGCTTTTACCTTAATAGAAACCACATATCCTACCTTTCCAGCTGGCACTATCTCTGGCAGCCCACCTACATTAGTTACTACCATTGGCTTGTTATAATAGTAGGCTATTTGAGTTACTCCACTTTGGGTTGCCGTCTTATAAGGCTGTACTACCAGATCACTCGCACAGAAGTATGCTGCTACTTGTGTATCTGGTATGTACTCTGTATGTAATACCACCCTTTTCCCTAGTTTCCTTTCTTCTATGATTGCCTCATATCTCTCCTTCTCCTCATAATATTCCCCGGCAACAATCAAGTTCAGATTCAAATTAGCTAGCCTCACATCTGCCATTGCCTCCAATAACAAATCCAGTCCCTTGTACTCTCTTATAAAACCAAAGAACAGGAGGTACGGTTTGTCTGAAAGCCCAAGCTGTCTTTTGGCCTCTTGCTTTTCTATGGCTGGACCAAACACGTCATATAAAGGATGAGGTTGAAAGAAGACTTCCTTCTTATCAGTGAACTTAGCTAAATCCTCAGTCACCGATTTGGACATGGAAACAAAAGCGTCACATGCATTTATAAAGTATTGGGTTAGGAGTTCATCTCCTGGACGCGACTCATGAGGAATCACATTGTCAGTTAAAGCAATGACCTTTGTAGATTTATTGGTCTTGGCAATTCGAGCTACTGTTCCAAGGCTGGGTGCTAGGAATGGCAGCCAGAAACGGAGAAATAGAATATCTGGCTTTGCTTTCTTTACCTTCCAGCCTACTTTAACCCATGATAAAGGATTAATTGAATTCAATTCCCTCTTTATGGAAATACCTTCCGGACGGTCACTATCTGAATATTGCGTCTTTCCTGGAAAAAGAATGGCGGGGTATTGTACGGTGAAAGTGATAATATCCACTTTATGACCCATAGCTTGCCATGTCTGAGCTAGGCGCTCGTTAAATGCTGCTATGCCGCCCCTGAATGGATGGGCGGGTCCAATTAATATGATGTACGCCATTAATCTTGAAGCCCTACGGTATCTCTGATAAGATATTCGTTTTCCTTTTTACCGGTTAGGGAAATCATCTCCGCTAAGAAGCCTGCCAGAAACAGTTGCATACCTACTATCACCGCTACCAGTGCCAGGAAGAACAAGGGTTGGTCTGTCACATTTCTTACCGCCAGGTTTTGGAATGAGTAATACACCTTTTCAGCCATTAACCAGAAGGAGATAAGAAAGCCCAGGATAAAAGAAATGGTGCCTAGGCTCCCGAAGAAGTGCATGGGTCTTTTCTTGAATCTGGAAACGAAGGTGATGGACATCAGGTCCAAAAAGCCATATATGAACCGTTCCAGTCCAAACTTAGTGGTACCAAACTGCCTTTCTCTGTGTTGTACTACTTTCTCACCAATCTTTCCGAAGCCATTCCACTTCGCAATCACCGGAATATATCGGTGCATCTCTCCGTACACCTCTACACTTTTTACAACGCGTTGATCATAGGCCTTTAGTCCACAATTAAAGTCGTGGAGTTTAATTCCTGAGATCTTTCTAGTGGCCGCATTGAAGAGTTTAGTAGGAACCGTTTTGCTTAAGGGATCATAGCGCTTCTTTTTCCAGCCAGAAACCAGATCATACCCCTCTTTAACAATCATGTCATACAAGGCGGGAATTTCCTCAGGGCTATCCTGCAAATCTGCATCCATGGTAATCACTACGCGGCCTAAGGTCTCTTTAAAGCCGGTATTCAAGGCTGCCGATTTACCGTAATTTCTGTTAAAACGTATGCCCCTGATTTCAGGCTGGCGGGAAGCCAGTTCTTGAATGATTTTCCAAGACGCATCTGTGCTACCGTCATCTACTAAAATAACCTCATAAATAAAACCGTGTGTCTTCATCACACGGTCTATCCACTGGGTAAGCTCTGGGAGCGATTCCTCTTCATTTAAGAGAGGAACCACTATGGAAATGTCTATCTGTTGTTGCATGCACTAATTATTCAAACTCGGGTCTCTTCTTCTTCATGATGGCTCCTATAATTAGAGACAAAATGAAACCTCCCACAGGACCGCCAATCAAACTTGACAAAGCTTGCTTACCAGCGGTGGTGGACTCTTCTAATTTGGCAATTTCTTCGTCTAACTTGTCTTCTGGCAGGTTAAACTTCTCCAGCATTTCAATCTGTCCAGCCTTGAGAGCCTCTAAAACGGAAGGATCTACAAATTCTATATAGACGTATGCTGTAATAGCCGTAATAATTCCGGAGACCAGCCCCATGAGGGTACCAATTCCGATTGCCTGGCCATACGACATTAATCCCCCATTTGCTTCTCTGAAGTGTTTAAAGGCTTGCACCATGCCCACAATTGGAATGACAATCCCCAACAGCCCCAGCCACCAAGTAGTAGAATTATCTGTTAGATAAAGGATAACCAGATAAAGCGCAGAAACAAGGCCAGTTATAAGGCCATAGCGGATACCCACTGAAACTGTGGTCACAGAAGGGTTGGATGCTGTTACAGAATTGTCCATTGTAATGTTGGTTAGGTATAAGGTTTGGTTTTATGCTATTTTCTAAAAAAGACGGCAGAAACGATGCTAACAAAAAAACCCACCAACCACCGAAGCGTTATCTGCTTCAGGCCTAAGGAAAGTGCGCTTCTGTTGCTCACTTCCTTCAACATCATCTCATAGTTGTCTACCCCTACACTCTTGGTGAGCTCCAATTTGCTTTTCACTAGTTCTGTTTGAGCCTCTAGTATAAATTGAGGAACCAAGTCCTGCCCTAAGATCAGAGTATAGAGCAGTTGTAACAGGGCTACGGTTATTGCCAGAAACAAAGTAATCAGGATGGCCACTTTGAAAGCTTCGGCAAAACTTAATTCTGGATTAATATACTTTTTAAAATATTTAACTCCCAGAAAAACAAAGACAGGAACAAAAATGAGGGTGGAAAATAATTCTGTTTGCTCGCTGTATGGGTTCTGCTTATAGAGAAGGTAAAGGGCTAACCCGAAGACAAAGCTAACTACACCTCCCAACACTCCATACCTACTACTCACCTTAATAACGGAAGTGTCTACCATCATACTTTTGTTTTAGGCTACAACGTAAGCCGGGTTTTTGCTAAATCTATTGTTATGTATGGTGCCATACACCAGACCCTTGAGTTTCTTCCCTAGAAAAGGAGAATTATTGGATAAAGAGGCATTATTAGATTGGTTAAACTCCCATTCCTTATCTGGGTGAAAAAGAGTGAGATTTGCAATACTGCCTTCTTCAAAAGATGGAACGGGTAGCTGTAAGATGATTCTTGGGCCGTATGTGAGCTTATAAATAAGCTGCTGTATTGTTAATTTACCAGACAATGTCTCATTCGCGATGGAAAAGGAAGTCTGGCTATTAATGATGCCTGGGTGCGCATCATCAAACTCCAACTGTTTTGCTTCTGTCTCTAAGGGAGTATGGGCAGATACTAAAGCATCTATTGTTCCATCAGCTAACCCCTCCAGAATAGCAAGCCTATCTTCTTCTCCTCTAAAAGGAGGGCTTACTTTATAATTAGAATCAAAGGGAACAATGGACGCATCTATGAAAGCACATTGATAGGATGCCACATCACAGGAGATGGCCAACCCTTTTTTCTTTCCATTCCTAATGGCTTCAACAGCAGAGGCAGTAGAAATTTGAGAAAAATGCAATCTACCTGGTGCGTATTCAAGAATTTGAAGATCCCTGATAACCTGACTGTCTTCAGCTAAAGAAGGAATACCTTTTAGCCCAAGCCGTGTACTGGCTAATCCCTCATGCATCTGACCGCCCAAAGCCATTTTGCTGTCTTCAGACCTGTTGATCAGCAGACTCCCGGTAAGGCTTAAGTAGTTCAAGGCTTTTATGAGGGTGTCTGCTGTTTGGATAGAACGATCACCATCTGAAAAGGCTACTGCTCCAGCCTGATGTAGATCCAATAATTCAGCTAAATCCTTCCCTACACAATTTTCAGTTACTGCCCCAATGGGATGAATAGTGACTTGCGAAACAGTGTTGTTAGATTTCAGAGCTTGTACTGAAGAGCGAGACTGGGTAATAGGATTCAAATTAGGCAATACCGCTACCTCTGTAAATCCACCATAAGAAGCCGCGGTAACAAAAGATTCAAAATTTTCTCTTTGCTCAAAACCAGGTTCACCTATATGAGCATTCATATCAAACCAACCCAAAGAACAATGTAAGCCCGGCTCTTCAATAACATCAGCGCCTTGTGCTTCTAGAGAATAACCAACTCTTTGTATCACTCCATTCTTAATATGCAGGTCAACGCCCTTATTCGCCCAACTTGAATTTGAGTCAATTATGATGATATTCTTAAGCAGTAAGTTCACCTTTCTTATTTCTTAAAACAATTATCTCAACTAGGAGTAATAGCAGGCACAATATTAGAAAATATTTCTCAAGGTGGCTCACTTCAGGTTTCCTTTCAAGTTCTTTCTGTAAAGATTGTACTTCATCTGCCTGAATTACGGTCACGTCAAATTTATCATCCTCAAATATATCCTCAAGTTCTTCTTTTGAATACCCTTCCAATTTTGATTCCGCAGCTGGAAGGTTTATAGCTATAGTATAAACAGGTAGGCCGTTCCTTAGCACATCATAGAAGCCAGGTGTGTTCAATTCATCTGGAAGGTACATCTCAATTCCATTCGGAAGCCGCTTCTGATCCGGCAAGAAGGTTTGCTCTAACCTTTCCAATTCGTACCTCTCCTCTTGTTCCCCTTTGTTTAGTAGAGGAATAAACATGTTTTTAGAACCTGCCGAAAAGGTAGCAAAAGAACTTGATTTTGAGTCTAGTATCAATTGAAACAAAACAGGAACAAAAAGTGGGTGTTGGGAGAATTCCGTATTTTCAACAGGACCTGAAAACAAGTGGATAGTCCCACCACCCACTTTAAAAGAACTTAAAAATGGAGACCCACCTTGATAGTTTAATATTGAATGGTAAGAGCTCTGCCAAGAAAGGACAGAAGTACCAGAAGGCATGGAAAGCTTTCTAATCTTCTGTTCAAATACATCTGAGAAGAAAGGATCAGAAAAATCAGGCTGAGCCAATTGTGATGGTTGTTTGGAGGGATTAACAACAATCCCCTTTACCCCTAAGCTTTTCAATAAACCTTTTATATGTTCAGCTGAGTTAGTAGTAGGCACAATGATTATGGATTTACCCTTGGCTAACCAATCTTGAACATCTTTGATAATACTTTTACCAAAAGAATTAGATGGTTGGAACAACCAAACAGACGACTTTTCAGATACTTGATCTACAATCTTAAAACCAGCTTCTTCTTGTATTGCTCTTTTAAAAGGGTGGCTATTGGCCAACTCAGGTACAACAGATAATTGAATGTAGTCAGAGCCAGGTAAGACTACAAAATACACATTATCGAATCTATTTTTACTTTCTTCAATTTGGATGGAAAGAGATAAAGCCTCATTCAATTGAGGCTTAATAGGAATTTGAGTGTTTACTAGTCTTCTGCCATTAGGTACTATTTCTGCAGAACCAATCTGAGCTCCACCCTGCAACACTCTGACTTTTAATACATCTCCAACTCTTTTATCAGAAATTTGAAGTCTGATAAAGAGATTGACATCACGACCAGGAAGCAAAATAGGAGTTTCTATCCAGACTGAATCAACTGAAGCATTCCCCGCCACTGAAGCATAATTTACCAAGGTAATAGGCCCATTTTCAGCCAATTTCTTCAAGTTATCCCTAGTGTAAGTATTTCTTTGAAAGTCAGAAGCTAGTATTAAACGAGAAGACCTAGATACAGTAAAGGCTTGAGAAAACAATTTAGAAGATTGGAAGAACGAAGGAGCTAGATGAGGTAAGGAATCTAAAGGAAGTGTTCTCCCAGAAGTAGTTTGAAAAGCTAACCCTACAGATGCAGTACCATATCTACTCAAATCTTGCTTTACCTGTTCAAGTTTAGTTCGCTTACTATCCACTAATGAAGATAGCATACTCCAAGAGTCATCAAATATAACAACTTCATTTTGCTTTAGGAATTTCTCATTATTGCTGCTTACCAAAAAGAAAACAGCGGCAGCAAAGGAAAGAACGAAAAAAGACCTATTAACAAAGAGAAGTCTATTCCGGAATTTCTGGGCGGATTTGGTTTGAGTGAGAACGGAAGAAAGGAAGTATTCCTGAGAGAACTCTATTCGGTTTCTAATTCTTATCCCTAAAAAATGTATAAGAAGCAGAAGTAGGAAACTGCAGAACAAGCCTATTAATATAGGAAGGAACGGAAAACTACTCATACCTTCTAAACTAGCGGATAAATAGGAGAAAACCAACGCCTCTCCCTATTCCCCTATCCCCTTTAACGCAGAAGACCCCGCCTGCTTGCGCGGGCGGGGTCTGAGGATGGGGTTGGCGGCTACCTACTCTCCCGCGTGTGACCGCAGTACCATCGGCTCGGCGGGGCTTAACTTCTCTGTTCGGAATGGGAAGAGGTGGACACCCGCGACATAGCCACCATTATCTTTCAGTATCTCTACTGCTAATGATGTGGGGACGTTCGTTTGTCATATTGGGTCGAGAGAAGGGTCACCAGGGTACGCGCTTTGGGGCGCGGAAGCCTCCGGGCAATTAGTACGGCTCGGCTGTGCTGTCTCCAGCTTTACACCTGCCGCCTATCGACGTGGTCGTCTCCCACGGCCCTTGAAAGATATCTCATCTTGGGGTGAGTTTCGCACTTAGATGCTTTCAGCGCTTATCTCATCCGAGCGTAGCTACCCTGCGCTGCAGCTGGCGCCACAACAGGTCCACCAGAGGCTCGTCCATCCCGGTCCTCTCGTACTAAGGACAGGTCCCCTCAAATATCTAACGCCCACTACAGATAGGGACCGAACTGTCTCACGACGTTCTGAACCCAGCTCGCGTGCCACTTTAATGAGCGAACAGCTCAACCCTTGGGACCTTCTCCAGCCCCAGGACGTGACGAGCCGACATCGAGGTGCCAAACCTCCCCGTCGATATGAGCTCTTGGGGGAGAT
>NZ_CP047897.1:4155000-4352178 GCF_009913235.1 Nibribacter ruber
GGAGAAAGAGCGGAGGGAATATGGGCGGCAGATTTGGAAAGAATTACCCACGCCTCCTTAACCCTACAGCGCAATAAAAAAGCCGATGCTCTGGTATCCACCCAAAACATCGGCTAAAAATAATCTAGAGTCTAACGTCTAGAATCTACTATTTAAAACTAGGTCAGCATCCCGCCATCCACTTGCAGGGTCTGGCCGGTCACATAAGAAGAAAGATCAGAGGCCAGGAACACGCAGGCGTTGGCAACATCCTCAGGAGAGCCGCCGCGCTTTAACGGAATGGCTTTGCGCCACTCAGCCACGGTAGCGGCATCCAGCTCATCGGTCATGTCAGTTTCAATGAAACCGGGCGCAATGGCGTTGCTCCTGATGTTTCTAGAACCTAATTCCAACGCCACCGACTTGGTAAAGCCAATGATACCGGCTTTAGAGGCGGCGTAATTGGCCTGGCCCGCGTTGCCTTTAATACCCACCACAGACGTCATGTTAATGATAGATCCGCTCTTGGCGCGCATCATGTGTTTGGTGGCGGTTTTGGTCAGGTTGAAGACAGATTTCAGGTTGGTGTTGATGACGGCATCCCACTGCTCCTCAGACATGCGCATGAGCAGGCCGTCTTTGGTGATGCCGGCGTTGTTCACCAGCACGTCTAGCTTCCCGAAGTCCTTCACCACGTTCTCCACCAGCTCTTCGGCTTGCTTGAAGTCTGAGGCGTCTGAACGGTAGCCTTTGGCCTGAATGCCGTATTCTGCCAGTTCCTGCTCCAAGGCCTGGCCTTTTTCTACGCTAGACAAATAGGTGAAGGCCACATTGGCGCCCATCTCTGCATATTTCTTGGCAATAGCACGGCCAATGCCTTTAGAGGCGCCGGTTACCAAGGCAACTTTTCCTTCCAGTAATTTCATAGGTCTTGATTTGGCGTCTGCGCGGTCAACCAGCACAGACAAGCATGTTCAGCCCCAAAGATACTAATTGCCCGCGTTTGCGAAAGCACCCGCACAAGAATTACCTACCTGTCGTTTTTAGGCTTTTTTCCAGAAAACAGCCTAAAAACGACGCTTACTTGCAGAAGCGCTGCAGCGCCGTACCCGCCTGCGGATTGCCCAGCTCATAGGAGCGCTGCCAGTCTGCGCAGGCGTCTTTGCGCTTGCGCTGGGTGTATTTGAGTACGCCGCGGTTGTAATAGGCCTCGTCCATCTGCGGGTCCAGGGCAATGGCCTGGTCATAATCGGCTAAGGCCATGGGGTATTGCTTCTGGCGCATGCGCAGGTTGGCGCGGTTCAGGTAGGCTACGCTATAGTCTTGCTGCAGGGCAATGGCCTGGGTAAAGTCAGCGATGGCGCCTTTGCTGTCGCGCAGGCGCGCTTTGTTGAGGCCCCGGTTGTTATACGCCTTGGCGTAATTGGGCTGAAAGGCAATGGCCTGGTTGTAGTCCTGAATGGCGGCTTTGTACTGCTTCTGGTTTTGTTTAATGTCGCCCCTGAACTTATATGACTCTGCGTCTTGCGGCAAAAGTGAAATGGCCTTGGTAAAATCGGCTGTGGCCCCCGTGTAGTCGCTGGACTCATATTTGGCGATGCCGCGCAAACGATACAAGTTGCCGTCGTCGGGCTTTTTGGCGATGGCCTGGTCATACTCCGTGATGGCCCCTATGTAGTCCTTCTTGCTGACCCGTTCCAGGCCTTCGCGCGAGTGAGTCTTGGCCGTGTTACAGCCCGCCAAAGAAAAAAGAATCAAGAATGCTACCAGAACGCCCCTTTGGCGCAACAGTTGGCTAGCAGAAGAAAGTACGGTGGTCATACGTCAAGAAGGTAAGATTGCTGCTACATACTCTTTTTAGCGAATATTGTTATACGAACATATAGGGATGTGCATCTGAAAACCGGCCGCAGAAGGTTTCCAGACGCCGCATTTCCACGCCAGTTCTTACAAGTTTTGCCCGACGGGTAGGATGAAAATCAGGGGAATAGCGTAATTTGGTGAACACAAGCCTGAAAACTATGAACAGACAAACCTTCTCCTTTTTATCCTTGGGCACCCTGCTCTTGGGCCTTTGCTTTTTATTCAGTTGCAGTGCCCAGACCTCGGCCACGGGCAGTAAAGCCAATCCTTCAGAAACCACCGTTTACATAGTGCGCCACGGCGAAAAGGCCCCGTCTTCTGGCGCCATGACCGATGACCCGTCTCTGTCTGAGACCGGCAAGGCCCGCGCCCAGGCCCTGAAAGCCCAGTTGGGCACCGCGCCCGTGAAAGCCTTGTACGCCACCAAATACAAACGCACCCAGGAAACGCTTCAGCCATTGAGCGAAGCCCTAAAACTTCCCGTTCAAATTTACGAAGCTTCTGATTTTGCCGGGCTGGCCGCCAAGGTAAAAGAAGCGCACGCTGGCCAGACGGTGGTCATTGCGGGCCATTCCAACACGGTGCTGTCTTTGGTAGAAGCCTTCGGGGTCCAGAAACCATTTGCCGCCGTAGCCGACCACGAATATGACTACCTGTTCAAAGTCACCTTGACCCCGGACCAACCCGCCACCGTGCAAGTCATGAAATACGGCGCGGCCTCTGTGGCACCTGCCAAGTAAGGGACTTTTACCACCTTAACATTTAAAGTCGTTTTTGGTCTGATTTCTAGAAATCAGGCCAAAAACGACTTTTGTTTTATGAGCAAGTAACAGTAGGGAAGAGGCACACATCCCTTATGACTGCAGGATTTTAGTCTGAGTTTTTACAGGACACAATCAGAAAAACAGGGCGTTCGTCCTGAGCAAACGCCCGTTGGTGTATTAGTTTTCATAGGCGTGAACAGGCATGATAAGTTTGATCATTCCTTAACGCAACGACCTATGAAAACTTCTACCATCGCCAAAATCACCGCCTCACTTTTCTTCGGATTCAACGCCCTTGCCGGTCAAGCCCAGACCCAGCCGGGCAAAGTAGCCGGCACCGTCAAAGACAGCCTCAATCAGCAGGTCCTACCATACGCCACCATTCTCCTCAAGAAGTATGAAGACGCCGCGTTCCTGCAGGCCGTAGTCACAGATGAGAAAGGTGCCTTTCAATTCAGCAACCTAGGCAAGGGCTTCTACTTTTTGACGGCAGATTACCTGGGCTACAAGAAAGTGAAAGTAGACTCTTTGCAAGTGGCCTCTTCTGCCGAGAGCAAGCGGGTGATGGTCATTATGCCGCAGGACGCGAAATTGCTGAAGGCGGTGACCGTGACGGGCTACAAGCCCTTCATTGAGCAGCAGAACAACAAGCTGGTTTTGAACGTGGAGAACAGTCCGCTGGCCGCCGGCAGCACCACCGATGAGGTCATTGCCAGAGCGCCCGGCGTGGTAGAGGCGAACGGCGGCTTTCAGGTACGCGGCAAGAACGCCCTGGTTTTGATTGATGGCCGCAGTACCAACCTCACCGGCGAGGACCTCAAGAACTACCTGAACTCTTTGCCCGCCAACGGCGTGTCTAAGGTAGAGGTAATGGCCAACCCATCTGCTAAATATGACGCAGCGGGCGGTTCTGTCATCAATATTGTCACTACCAAAAGCAAAAACTACGGCACCAACGGTACCTTGACCACCGGCTTGGGCATGGGAGAGAAAGCCCGCTACAATGCCGGCCTCAGCCTGAACCACCGCACCCAGAAACTGAACGTGTACGGCAGCCTGGACCGCACCCACAGCCAACCCTTTACTACCATCACCTCAGACCGGGCGCTTAGCGCAGAAAGCCGCGTGCAGGAAAACACGGCAGACCTGAAGACCATAGACAACAACTCCCTGAAAGCCGGCCTGGATTATGAATTCAGCAAGAAGACCTCGGCGGGTGTTCTGGTGAGAGCCATGGTGAACGAGCGCGAAAGAGAAGGCCTCACCAATTCCCGCATTGCCCAGGGTGCTGCTCCGCTGGCTTCTTCTCAGGTGAGCACCAACGGCAATAGTTTGGTGGTAAGCCCTTCGGTGAACGTGTACTACCGCACTGTTTTAGACTCTGTGGGCACAGAACTACGCCTGGCCGCCGACTACTTTAGCTACGGCAAAGACCTGAAGAACCAGTTCCAGACCAGTTACTTTGACGCCAACGGCGCCGAGAACCAACCTGACATGTTCTTGCGCGACAACTCGCCGGCGGGTAACAGCGTGCAGACCGTGACGGCAGACATCACCAGGCCTTTGAAAAACGGCACCCTGGAAGCTGGTTTAAAGACCACCTTCACCAAAACCGACAATGACATTTTCTGGGAGGGTCGCACCGCTGAGCAAGACTGGACTGTAGACGCTGGCAAAACTAACCACTTCATCTACCGTGAGAACATCAACGCCGCTTACGCTTCTTACAGCACAAAAATCAAAGACCTAAGCTTACAAGTAGGGCTTCGCGCCGAGCAAACCAACACCAAGGGTACTTCTGTCACGCTGGGCCAAACCAACCCCAACAGCTATTTCCACCTGTTCCCGAGCGTGTCTGGCCAATACAAGCTCTCTGAGAAGCAGGAGATAGGAGTATCTTACCGCAAGAAGATTGACCGCTTTCGGTTTGATATTGTGAACCCTTTTGTGACCTACATCAGCCAGTATTCTTACGCCCAGGGCAACCCAAACGTGCAGCCGTCTATCTCGCATAACTTTGAACTGTCACACAGCTACAACAATGAGTGGTTCTCTGCCCTGAGCTACGGCCGTCACCTGAACGTGCTCTCTGAAGTGGTGAAGCCGCTGGAAGGAACCAAGGCCACCATCCATTCCTTCGCCAACTTCAGCGCCGCCGACCAATGGAGCGGTTCTGTGACGCACGCCAAAGGCCTGTTCTCTGGCAAATGGAACGCCAGTAACACCGTGGGTTTCCTCTACGCCAATGTACACGGTCCTGCCGCTCAGTTCAGTCAAGCCAACGTGGCGTTCATGGTGTCCAGCAACAACACCTTCCAGCTGGGCAAAGGGTTTAAAGCCGAAGTCTTCGTGAACTACACCTCGCCGCTGACCTTCGGGGCGTTTGCCTTCAAAGCCAACTACGGCGGCAACCTGGGTCTTTCTAAGTCTGTGCTCAACAACCAAGGCACGCTTACCTTGAACGTGGCCGATGTGTTCAACACCCGCACGCAGCGCTATTCTACAGATTCTTACGGCATACAGGCCCTGACTGAGAATAAAACCGAAAGCCGCGTGGTGCGCCTGAACTTCTCGTACCGCTTCGGGAACAAGAATGTGAAAGCCAGCAAGAACCGCAGAACCGGCGTGGAGGAAGAGAAAATGCGCATGGAAAGCAACCAGTAAGATGCTGGATGTTAGACGCTAGATTCTAGACATAAGACGCAAGACACAAGATGTAAGACAAGAGACTTTCGTTTTTGGCCTGATTTCTCCAAAACAGGCCAAAAACGAAAGTCTTGTTTCAAAAAGACGAACTGCGCATGTTTAATGCAGATTCTCCCCTTGAGGATTACCCAAACGAGAGTTTGAGGTAGCGAGCGTAGCTCTGAAGAGGGGTGTTTACACAGGAGAGCAACTTTAATTTGTATTTCGCCGCCCTTGTTGGTGTTATCATCAACAAGCACCAGCCACCTCTCCAACTACCATTCCCAAGTAATCCACTAGCAAACCACCTTCGCTATGAAAACCACCATCATTGGCCCGGCTAAAAGAGTACATAGATTTACCGGTCAAGGCTTTCGTTTTTCTGGAATTGGCTCTACTTTTAAGGAAGCGGAGGAAAGCCGCAGAGCAACTTACCATCACGTACAACAAGCAGTAGAAATGGCGCTTTGGCAGACAGTTAAAAAGTACCGGGTAGTCTTAGGGCATGTGGGCGTTTGGGTGGGTTTTCTGTTGCTGTGGGCAATCACGCTGGTGTCGGCCAATCCAGGAGCCAAGGTCAATGTGCTGCGCATGCTGGTGACGTTTCTGCCGGCGGCCTTTACGTTTTACGGAAGCAATTTTCTGTTCTTTACCTTCTTGCCGCGCCGCAAACCTTTGCAGTTACTGGCCGCAGAAGTAGTATTTTTTGCCTCTTGTCTCCTGGTGCTGCTCTTGACGGTGGGCACGTTCAGGCCCATGACCTACGGCAAGCCAGCCGATTGGCCTTCCCTGACGGATTTCCTATCTACCCCTTTATGGCGGGACACCTTCTGGTTGTACATCTTGCTCACGGCGCTTTCTTTGGGCTACTATTACCTGCGGCAGAGCGGCAAGCGTTCCAAAGAACCCAAACTGACTTTAGAGCAAAAGCTGGAAGCCGAAAAAGGCAAACTGGAGGCCGAATACGCTTTCCTGAGAGCCCAGATCAATCCGCACTTTCTGCACAACACGCTCAACTTCTTCTACGCCAAATCACTGGGTCATTCAGACGAGCTCTCTGACGGCATTCTCACGCTCTGCGACATTATGCGCTATTCTCTGGAGAGCGAAGAAGACGCCAAAGGCACGGTATTGCTCACCAAAGAAGTAGAGCATCTGCACAACGTCATCAAAATCAACCAGCTTCGGTTCAGTCACCGTTTGCAAATAGATTTTAAAATAGAAGGAGAGCTGGATAGCCTCAGAATCATTCCCCTGGTTTTAATTACGCTGGTAGAAAATGCCTTTAAGCACGGCGAAATGAACGATGCGCAACACCCCATTCAAATTGGTCTGGAGGTGCAAGACAATGGCGAAATTAAGTTTAGTGTGGCCAATAAAAAGCGGAAAGGTCCTAAAGAAACTTCGCACGGCATTGGTCTGGACAACACCCGAAAACGCCTGGCCGCCGCCTATCCAAACGCCCACCAAGTGCAAGTACAAGAAGACGAAGAATTTTACGCCATCACCTTAACGGTACAACTGCCCCAATCACATTGCGCCAAAAGGTCTGCCGCTGCGGTCACCTATAGTTGATTGCTGAATGTCAATTGCTGGCCCACTCTTAATTATTAATTACCACCACCATGACTTGTGTTATTGTAGACGATGAGGAGCACGCGCTGGCTGTGATTCAGCACCATTTAAAGCAGGTGCCCAATGTCCAGGTGGTGTCGGCCACTACCAAACCTTTGGAGGCTCTGCAACTTATCAATTCTCAGCCTATTGATTTGGTGTTCATGGACATTCAGATGCCGGAGATTTCGGGGCTGGACATGGTGCGTGCCATTAACGGCAGGAGCAAAGTCATTCTCACCACCGCCTACAGTGAGTTCGCCGCCGAAGGCTTTGACCTGGAAGTGGTAGACTACCTGCTAAAGCCCATCTCTCTGCCAAGATTTTTACGAGCCGTGCAACGCGCTATGCCCACTCAACCCGCCGTGGCTTCTGAGTCCATTCAAGAGCCTAGTCAAGAACCGCTGGAGAACGACTACATCTTCGTGAAGACCGAGCTGAAAGGCAAAATGCTCAAGATTAACATAGGCGACATTGACTATGTGGAAGGCATGAAAAACTACGTGGCCCTGCACCACAACGGCACCCGTACCCTGGCCCTGCTCACCATGAAAGCCATGGAAGAGCGCCTGCCTTCCAAACAGTTCATACGCGTGCACAAGTCTTTCATCATTGCCCTCCCCAAAATCATTGCCATTGAAGGCAACCAAATCCTACTCAAGAACACTAAAGCAGACATTACCCTAGGCGATACTTACCGAAGCGCCTTTCATGAACGCATGCGCAAGAAGTTGATCCAGTAAAAGAGTGATTGTGGAAAAAGCCGTTTTTGGCCTGTTTTATGGAAAACAGGCCAAAAACGGAGTTGTTCTATCAGTTAAAATTTAAACCTGAATACCAGGGCGTTGCTATTGGACAAATGCGTATCAGGTGCTTTATTTGTCTTTCCCTTATCTGCTTCCTTTCTTTTGAAACGCCTGCTGCCTTTTTTATTGATGGTACTCTTCCTCTTCCACAGCGTGGGGAGTTCTTTGGTGCTGGTGGCGTGGCAAGGCCAGGTGCGCCGCGAGGTGAAACGCCGCATCAAAGAAGGCCTGGCCCCCGAGCAACTGCAGGTTCTCACCTTCAGTCAGGAGCAGGCCGCCGCGCTGGATTGGAAGGAGCAGGGCCGTGAGTTCAGGTACCAGGGCATGTTCTATGATGTGGTGCGCGTGCAGGAGATAGGAGGCCAACTGCAGTACCAATGCATCACAGACACCCAGGAACGCGACCTGTTCGCCGCCCTGGACCAATTGGTGCAAGACCACCTGAGCCGTTCTGCCAAACAAAAATCCCTGAAGCTGCTGGTAAAAAATCTGGCTAAAGTCTACCAGACCAGCAGAATACACTATTCCCTGGAATTCTTAACGGAGGCTCCTCCTTCAGAATTTCATGATCAATTTCCTCTTTCCACTACCTGCCAGGACATTCCCGTTCCTCCGCCAAAATTGGGGTAACCTTCTTCCTGGGCAGATTTCCATGGAAGGGAAAGTCTTTTTGCTGTCCTTCTGAAAGAACCTCTTAAGTCAGTTACAAAAGTCGGCGAGTTCCTTTTTTTGCTGTGAGGATTCTGATTGGAAGGAAGACCAAAACGAGGTTCTTCTTCTGCATTTCCTGCCAGCCGCCAGACTTGTCAATGACCGCAGGATTGACCTGGGATTTCTGTCTCTAATCTGTTTTTAAAAATTAAACCACATCAACCTTGGGAACATCGCCTGGGGCAGGGTGAAAGTATGCGCCGTTTTTGGCCTGTTTTCCAGAAAACATGCCAAAAACGGAATGGACAAAGCGCATACTGCGCTGTGTTCTGCTGTCTTGCTTCTGCTTGCAGACCGCTCTTCCCCGGGGTATTACTCTTTAAACTTCTGATGAAAAAATATATACAACTTCTGGTGGGCGTGCTGCTGTCTTTCACGGCGGCGGCGCAAAGCGGCCAGGTGCGTGGGCGCGTGTTTGACGCCTACAGCAAAACGCCGTTGGTAGGTGCCACGGTAATCCTTTCAAGTACGCAAGGCGCTACCACAGACGCCAAAGGCGAATTCTCTCTGGACTGCTCCGGCGTTACGCCCTTGACGGTGAAGTTTGTGGGCTATGAGACTTTCAACGGCTCTTTGAAAATCTGCGACCAATACCTGCAAATCGGGCTAACGCCTTCTAATACCAACCTGAACGAAGTGGAAGTAAGCGCCGCCTCCTCTGAAACCAACACCGTACTGCGTCAGCCGCAGTCCATTGGTTTATTGACGCGTAGAGAACTGAGCCGCAGCGAGGGCCTCTTCTTAGAAAGCTCTCTGAACCTGATGCCGGGCGTGCGTATGGAAAAGCGCACCATGAACGGCGGGCAGCGCATCTTAATCAGAGGCTACGGCTTGCCAGCAGCCAACGGAAACCAGCTCAACTTCAACGGCGCGGGCTACAAGGCGTATTTGAACGGCATTCCGGTAACCGATGCCGAGGGTGTGACCGTCCTGGACGATGTGGATTTCTCTACGCTGGGCAAAGTGGAAGTGGTCAAAGGGCCGGCCTCCAGTTTGTACGGCACCGGCATTGGCGGCGTGGTAAAGATGTTCACCCTGCGGCCCGAGGCGCAGACCACGCGCCTGGTACAAGAAGGCGTGGTGGGCAGCTATGGCTTGTGGAGTACCAACACCAGACTAGAGAGTGCCAACGAGCGGGCGTCCATTCTGGTTAACTACGGCCATCAGAACTATGACAGCTACCGGGTGCACACCAGCTCCAAGAAGGACTTCGCCACGTTTGTAGGTGATTTCAGAAGCTCAGACAAGCAATCCATCTCGGTGTACGCGGCCTACAACAATTCATTCAACGCCATGGCCGGCCAACTGGACAGTGCCTCGTTCTTCAACAAAGAAAACGAGGGCGAGGCCAAGTATTTGGAGAATAACGGACGGGTGAGCTATGAGAGTTTTAGAAGCGGCTTGTCGCATACGTATGCGTTCACAGATTTCCTGAGCAACACCAGCAGCGCTTATTTCAATAATTACACGCAAGAGCAGGCATCGGCGGCGGGTTTGAACAGCAACATGGCCTATAACCTGGGCGGCCGCACGGAATTCAATTTCAACTTTGCCAACGTGCTACAGGGCTTGACCGGAACCGTGGGCGGCGAATACCAGAAAACTATCTCCTTCCGGAAGACCAATGCCTTGGGAGCGGGCGGAACCTTGGGCGGTATCACGGCAGATTTAGAGGTTTCTGCCATGCAGTATTCGGCGTTTACCGAGTGGAACCTGCAACTGCCCCTGGACTTTACCTTGATTGCCGGCCTGAGCGCCAACCGCGTAGAATATGGCATCACTGACAAACTCACCAACTCCGCTAATCCTACCCACGCAGACTTGTCTGGCTACAAGAAGTTTGATGCCGTGGTTACGCCCAGAGCGGCCTTGCAGAAACTGGTGACGCCCAATGTAACGGCCTACGCCTCTGTGAGCCAAGGCTACTCGCCGCCAAGTGCAACTACCGTGGTGGTGCCTCAGGCAGGCCGCGTCCTCACCAACCTGAAACCCGAGCAAGGCACGCAATATGAGGTAGGCAGCAAAGGCAGTCTGTTGGACAAAAAATTGTCATACCAAGTGGCGCTTTTCCACCTGAAGGTGCAGGACAAAATCATGACTCAGGCCTACGCAGATCCGCAGAGCGGCTCCATTCTCTACACCATCAGTGCCAACGGGGGCGAGCAAACCAACCAGGGCCTGGAAGTGGCATTGAACTACAGCCTGCTCCAGCGCGAGGAAGGCTTGGTGACTCTGGTGAAGCCTTTCTTGAATTACACGTACTCAGACTTCACCTATGACCAGTTCACCCGCGAAAGTATTGTAAAGGTGAACAACGTGAACACCCGCGTGGTAACCGATTACTCAGGCCAAGCCGTGATTGGCGTACCCAAGCAGAATTTCAATGCCGGGGTAGATGTAGAGCTGAAGCTTGGTTTCTACCTGTACACCACCTTCCAGCACGTAGATGACATGCCCATCACCTATGACGCCAAGTACCGCGCGCCCAGCTATAACCTGCTGAACGCAAAACTTGGCTGGCGGAAAAATTTAGGCAACCATGTGTCATTAGATGTTTTTGCAGGCGGCAACAATCTCACTGGAGACCTCTACTACAACATGGTGTTCCTGGATGCTTATTCTAGCTCTAACAATCCCAACATCTACCTGCCCGCAGCCTACAAGCCCACGTACTTTGGGGGCCTGAACTTTGGGTACAAGTTTTAAACAATGCATTTCCGTTTTTGGCCTGTTTTCCCTAAAACAGGCCAAAAACGGAAACCTGTGAGGTTTTAAAAACCTCACAGGTTTATCAATAACAACTTCAGGTACTTTCTCCCGCTTTGTCATCCTGAAAGGACCTTGTGGGCGAACTAGACAGGCAGCAGCTATGAAACAGGATTACATTAAGCGTGCTAAAGAATCAGAGTGGTTCAATGGTAAATGGGCTCTCCCTCTGGCGCGAGTCTTCAGACTCGTGACTTGCAGTGGTTGGAGTCTCCAGACTCCATTTAACTCATGGTTCACGGCAAGTCTGGAGACTTGCTTCATCTTTCGTCACGAGACTGGAGTCTCGCGCCAGTGGCTGAGTACAAGATCCTTTCAGGATGACAGAAGAGGGGAGAGGAGCCTTGAAAGAGGATCGTAATTGGGAAGAAAAAGCTTAAAGCCCAGTCGCCTTTGTTGGTGTTATCACCAACAAACCCAAAGACAGTGCAATGCTACTTGTTGACAACAACAACAACAACAACAACAACAACCAACAATCACCAACCAGAAACCAATCAAATGAAAAAATACATCCTTCTTGCCTGCACAGGTCTGGCATTACTTTCCTGCGAGCGCTTCCGGAACAAAGACCAGAAACAAAACCAAACGGAGCGCATTGTGAGCGTCTCAAAACAGCACACGGAGATCATGTACGCACTGGGAGCGGTGCAGAACATGGTGGCGGTAGATGTTTCCAGCACGTATCCTGAGGCGGCCAAAAAACTACCTACCGTGGGCTACCATCGGGCCTTGAGTCTAGAGGGATTGGTGGCGGCCAAGCCTACCATGATCATTCATGACGGTCCGGCCAGCATTGGCCCCGAGCACGTGGTACGCCAACTGGAGCAACTCAAAATCCCGATGAAGCAGTTCTCTGTGAATGGTTCTACCTTAGACAGTACCAAGCTTTTGTTCCAAGAGATGGGCCAATACTTCCACCGTGAAAAACAAGCCGATTCCCTTTCCCAGAAGTTAGAAAAAGAAATGCAACAGGCCCTGACCAAGGCTAAAACCTACACCCAGAAACCAAAGGTGCTTATCATCCATTACGGCCAGGCCAACAACGTGTACCTGGTCATGACGGGCAAAAGCACCGCCGCCAAAATGGTGGACTGGGCCGGCGGCACCATGGCGGTGGAAGGCGACCGGGGCATGAAGCAACTTTCTGCCGAGGTAGTGGCCAAATCCAATCCAGACGTGATTCTGCTCACCGATTTTGGCTATGACAAACTAGGTTCCAAACAGAAAATTAGTGAACTGCCGGGCGTGTCTGCGACCAATGCCTTTAAGAACGGCCGCATCTATAGAGTGGAGGAGCATGACCTGGTGTACCTGGGGCCAAGAACGGGCCAGAACGTATTGGCCTTGCAAAAACTGATTCATGAGAATGGGGCAGTTCAGTAAAAAATACACCCGGCTGTACCCGGTGCTGTTGCTGCTGCTGGCGGTGGTGACGGTGCTGTCCATCCGGTTTGGGGCGGTGCAGATCTCCTTGCAGGAAATGAATTCGGCGCTGAGCCAAGCGTTTTCCCAACCCGAGAGTCTGACCTTGAACGAGCGCATTTTTTTGGAGATACGTCTGCCCCGGGCACTCCTGACGGTAATAGTAGGGGCTACTCTGGCGGTGGGCGGCGTCTTGATGCAGTCTTTGTTCCGGAATCCTATTGTAGAGCCGGGCTTAGTGGGAACCTCCAGCGGGGCAGCGTTTGGGGCAGCCCTTTACTTTGTGTTGGGAGGTATATTCAACTTCGGGACGGGTGAGTGGACCTTGCCTTTAGCGGCCTGCCTGGGCGGGATTCTGGCTACAGGCTTGGTTTTTATGTTGGCGCAGAGCAAAGAAACGGGCAAAAGTTCTATTGTGGGACTCCTGCTTACGGGCATTGCCATTAATGCTTTATTTCTGAGTGGCGTGGGCTTTTTGTCTTACATAGCAAGAGACCCGCAGGCGCGGTCTATCACGTTCTGGACGCTGGGCACGTTGTCTGGCGCTAACTGGCACTCGGTTGCCATTGTGGGCACGGTGTCTTTGGTGTGTCTGGGGGTGGCCTTGCGGTATACCAAGCACCTGAACGCGCTCATGATTGGCGAGGAAGAGGCGCAGTACCTAGGCATTAACCTGAAGCAACTAAAGTTTACCATTCTGCTCATCAATGTCATCATGGTAGCAGTGGCCACGTCGTTCACGGGCGTCATCAGTTTCATTGGTTTGATTGTACCGCATTTGTTGCGGCTGTTGCAGGGCTCGGACAACCGGTTTCTGGTGATTGGCAGCGCGCTCATGGGCGGTATTCTGCTGAGTCTGGCCGACCTGGTGGCTCGTCTGTTGTTAGCCCCCGCAGAACTGCCTATTGGCATCGTGACCTCGGCGGTGGGGGTGCCGGTCTTTTTGTTGTTGTTGCGGAAGAAAAACGTCTATCTCTAATGTTACAGGCAGAAAACATCACCTACGCCATTGGCAGCAAGACCTTACTGCAAGACGTCTCTACTACCTTTGAGCCCGGCAAACTCACCCTCATCCTCGGCCCGAACGGCGCCGGCAAGTCTACTCTGGTCAAGGTCTTGTGCAAGCAGTTAAAACCCGCCCACGGCGAAGTGCTTTTGGAAGGCAAGAACCTGAAGGCGTATTCAGATCTGGAGTTGGGCCAGCGACGGGCGGTGTTGTCGCAGAACGTGGATCTGGCGTTTCCGCTGAACGTTTGGGAAGTGGTCATGATGGGCCGTTACCCGCATTTCTCCATCAAACCCAGCGCCAAAGACGAACAGGCCTGCCAAGAAGCCATGCACTACTTTGATGTCTGGGAACTGGCCGAAAGGAACTACCTGACCTTGAGCGGCGGCGAAAAACAGCGCGTGCAGTTTGCCCGCGTCATGACCCAGATCTGGTATCCGGTGTCTGGGCAAAACCGTTACCTCATCATGGATGAACCGCTTTCATTCCTGGACGTGCACTACCAGTTTCAGTTTATGCACCAGGTGCAGGATTTATTGCGCCAACAGCCAGATTTGGTGGTGGTAGGCGTGGTGCATGACCTCAACCTGGCCGCCAAATTCGCAGATAAAATCATATTGATTCATGGCGGCAAGGTGCTGGCCCAAGGGAGTAAATGGGATGTGCTCAGTGCCGCCAACGTAGAGACGGCGTATAGGCTGAGGCCCGTGGTCATGGCAGACCAAGCCAAGGATTCATTGTATCTCTTTTTTGAGTAAGGCGCTGGTTCCTGGTAGAACAGGCTTTCTTAAAAGAGATGGCAAAGCCTGCCCTGCTGCGCCTGCAAATGCCTAGGATGGTTACGTTTTCCTTGCCTTCGTTTTTGGCTTGTTTTCCAGAAAACAAGCCAAAAACGAAGGTTTTTTTTAAGAGGCCTTGTGACGGGCAGGCTTTAACCAAATCAGGTGCAGCAATAGGGCCAGCAAAGAGAAGGCAAGTCCTACGCCTACCACGCCATTCCACTTCCAGAGTTGCCACGCCCGGCTGGCCAGAAACGTGCCCGAAGCGCCGCCCACAAAATAGGTGACCATGTAAATGGTGTTAAGGCGATTGCGGGCTTCTGGGAGGAGGGAGAAAATAAAGGTTTGGTTGGAGATGTGGGTAGCCTGCACGCCTATATCCAACAAGATGACACCAATGACCAACCCTGCAATGCTGCTGCTGAAAGCCCCAAATACCACGTAAGACACCACAATCAGACCAATGCAGTACGTGGTGATGGTAAAGGAATTGCCCCGGTCTGTAAGCCTACCCATATACGAGGCGCCCAAAGCCCCGGCCGCACCCACCAGGCCAAACAAGCCGGCCACGTCACTGCCGGCGTTAAAGGGAGGCTCTTGTAATAAGAACACCAGCGTGGTCCAGAATGCCCCAAAGGTGGCGTAGCAGAAGGCTCCGCGTAAAGATACTAGCCGCAGCATGGGCTCCCTTTTAATCAAGTGCAGAAGGGAGGCCATTAGGTTTTTGTAGCTGCCTTTAAATTGAGGCTGCACCTCTGGTAGCAGGAAAAACAGGATTCCCCAGAGGACGGCCATCATGCCGGCGGCAATCAAGAACATGGCCCGCCAACCCAGTTGCGCACCCACATAGCCGCTCACGGTTCTGGAGAGGAGAATGCCAATTAAAAGGCCGCTCATTACAAAGCCCACGGTCTTGCCTCGCTCTTCGGGTTTAGCCAGATGCGCTGCCATGGGTAACAACAACTGCGGTATGATGGAGGTAGCCCCAATCAGGAAGCTGGCCAGCATGAGCATCTCCACGGTAGGTGCAAAGGCTGCAAACAACAAGGCCCCAATGATAGCGGCAAAGTCTACCATGATCAGCCGCTTGCGGCGCAGCATGTCTCCCAGCGGAATGATAAAGAGCATGCCCACCGCGTACCCAATCTGGGTGAGCATGGAGATGGTGCCCGTTTTGCCTTCGGGTACATGAAACGTGGCGGCAATGCTGCCCAGCAAGGGTTGGTTGTAGTATAGGTTGGCCACCACCATGCCAGTGGCAATGGTCATAACCCACAAGTTGAGTTTAGAAAGCGCTGGTGGGGCAGGAGTCTGGGAGCTTGGCATGCAGGGAAAAACAGATGATGAAAATGTACGCTGTTGGGCAAACCCTGGCCTGTACAAAGCCTGCAGGATTTTTTCAACCTGCTAGTATACGCACGGGCTGCCCAAATAGGGCAAGTGGCACCTGAGTAGGCCAGCGCCTTCTCTTTTAGCCATGCATGGCCGGTACGGTTTCGGCCAAGGGGGGCTTTTAGCAAAAAGGAAAGAATCTTCCAAAAGATACGCCAGCGCTAGGGCATTGCCCTCCCTCTAGCTAGACTCCTTGCCGCTGCCTCCGTCTATGCCTGAGGTAGGACAACGCGCCGGTAGACCACAGTGCCCAAAGAATCAATACGGGTTGAAAGAAAAGCCGGACCAGCCGTTTGGTGTCGGTGTCCAGGCCAAAAGCGCTGATGCCGTTGGTATATTGTGAGAGGTTGCCCGGAAACACCAGAATGTAAAACAGCGCCAGTGCCAGGCCTACTTTTACTTTTTGCCTGGTCCAGAAAATCATGGCCAGGCCCAGCAGAATCTCCATCACGCCAGACGCCACTACCACGAAATCTAAAAAGGCTGGGTTGTCTGGCAGCCAGCTAGGTACCTGGGCTAAAAACTCCTTCCGCTGAAACGTCAGGTGACCAATCCCTGGCAAGACCATCAGCACGCCTAAAAGTATCCTGAAGATGTTTTGCGTGGTTGAAGTTTTCATAGGGCTTGGGCATATATTCCTGGTAGGTACAAATTACTTGAAAGGTACCGAACCGCCACGTTTAAATAGATTTATTCATCAAAAGCAAGGTGCATCTGAACAGGATTAGGCCAATAGGTGCTGCAAAGTACTTTCCAGTAAAACCCTTTGCACTGGCCTGCTATTTAGAAGAGCTTAGGGAAGGTCATGCCCGCCAACGTGAGCAGTAGCCCCAATAAGATGCTGGCGGCCACATACGTGACGGCATACCCAAACTGACCGGCACGAAGCAGGCTAACCGTCTCATACGAGAAGGCAGAAAAGGTAGTAAAGCCCCCTAGTACGCCTGTGGCCAGAAAAAGCCGCCATTCTTGAGAGAGGTTTCCTTTTTCTGCCAGCCCAAACACAACGCCAATCAAGAAACAACCCAGAAGGTTAACGCCCAAGGTCCCGATGGGAAAAGCCACCGCCCCTTTTACCTGAATGAGCTGGGAAAGCAAATAACGCCCAACACCCCCTATGAAACTCCCCAACCCTATGGCCACTATTATTTTCATTGATCGTTTTTTGTCTCTTAAGTTGTTAGCTCGTGCTAACGGTTAGTATAAACGACGGCGAAGGCCGTCGGCCGAGTTGACGTATATACCTTGTTGTACAAAGCTTTTTTTGGGTAGATTTAATTATTATTATGGTGGCTATTTATCACGTTGAATGGTCTTCAATGGACACAAGCACCCATTCTTTGTTTCTTTTTTGAAAATAGTGGTAAACAAGAACCCCTGTATCATCTACTGTGTAAATAAGATTAATCAATCCATTTTTTACTTTTTCACTGCGGATTTGTCCCGATTTCAAGTTTGAATAGTTAGTATATTCCCAGGCTTGCTTGTTTATCAGCTTTACCTCTTCCTTTTCTCCGTCCGTTGAGGTGACTTTGACAGGAAACGCTATTCTGGTTAGTTGAAAGCTTGAATCTATTGAGAAGCGTTGAAGGAAGGTATCAAATTCTTCGTCGCTTTTGTCGGCAGTAGTTTCTGAAGATTCGGCTGTATTTTTTATTGCTACAGTCGTGGATAATTTCTTTTCCTGTTGATTCTCTGCTGTATTACTGCAACTCCACAACATGAGCAATAAAGGAAGAGCTATCAATTTCATGGTTAAAGTTTTGTACAACAGACTCGTATTACCAACGTCCAAGGCCGTCGGCCATAGCATGATGTTTATACATTGTTAGGCTGCGTTTTTCTCAAATCTCCTTATACTCTCCAATTCATGCTGCTTGTTTACTTTCTCTTCTTCCAGGTCATAATCGTCCTGTAGCCCTAGCCAAAACTTTGGAGAGTTCCCGAAGTAATAACTTAGCCGGAGCGCGGTGTCTGCCGTGATTCTTCTGTTGCCCTTTATAATCTCCGACACTCTGGTTTGGGGGATACTGATGTCTTTGGCGAGTCGGTAAGCGGTAATTTTGAGAGGAATAAGAAATTCTTCTTGTAGTACTTCTCCTGGATGAATATTGGGTAGCTTCTCCATATTTTTTAATGATAGTCAACAATTTCTACTTCTGAGGCCTGTCCGTTATTCCATTGGAAAATGATTCTCCATTGGTCGTTAATCCGGATGCTATAGAACTCTTTAAGATTCCCTGATAGTTTTTCCAATCTGTTAGAAGGGGGGATCCGCAAGTCCGCGATGTTCTGGGAGTTGTGCAGCATTCTTAGTTTGCGCCTTCCAATTGTCTGAATTTCCATGGGAAGTTTAGCGACCCGTTCCCCGGTCCAAATCTTCTCTGTCTCTTTTGAGCCAAAAGATAGAATCATACTATTGCTTTACGGTAGTAACGCTAAAAGTAATCAATTGTTTCTATTCCTTATTATCCGACATGAAGTTTTTTTAAATGCAGCCTAACGTACTTGTGTAAACGACGGCAAGGCCGTCGGCCGTAGCTGACGTTTACACGTGGTTAGCAATAGTTGTTTTTCTGCTTTTTATATTCTACAACTCAACTACGAGTTGGGTTTGAAGAACTAATCTTCCTTCCTTTTATATTCCAAAACCCCGAACTCTGTTCTGAGTCTGATTTCACCATCAGAAACAGATTCTACATCATATTTAACATACTTGTATCTTGGCACACCTGAACCAGCACCTTTCAAATACTTGCCTGTTGTTAAAGAGCCAAAAATAAATTTCTTTCCTCGTTTGTTTTCTGGTGCTTGTCGGCTATAGTACATTGTTTTTGAGCAACCGTAGGTGAGGAACCCACCTAAGCTATCGGAATAGTGCTTGATACCACCCATGAAGTAAATCGGGACTTTTGTGATTTTAATACAAGAATCTGCTGTAAAATCGATTGTAACTTCATGAAACCATTTATTTGAATGCCCGAAACTAGCAGTAGTATCGGTTTGCTTCTTGGTGTATATCCCTGGGAAGAAATAGCTTACTGCTCCTTTTGATACCCAAATGCTTTCATATCCTACATACTTGCCTCGTGGGATTACTTGTCCATCACATATTTGATAAACTAAAACGAGACAAAAAAGAGATATTAATCGGATTGAAACTTTCATTCGTGGATTCAATTGTTGCTAACGGTTAGTACAGGCTGTGAACGAGGCGCAGCCGAGTATGGAGCCTGTGCCGTGTTAGCACCTGTAATTCTTATTTGTGATTCTGGTAGTATTCTCTATTTCCTAACAATTGAGCAAGCTCCTGCGCCCAAAAGGTATTAGCTCTGAGCGCATTCTTGTCTGCTGCTTCCAGTGCCTTCTTCAGTTCATCGTACTGGCTATCTGTGAAGTCTGCGTCAAGAAAAGCGTCTTCGCCATTTACTCTAATGACTTCTTCGACAAATCTTTTGTATAGAGTTAGAAATTGAAATAACTCTCTAACTGAAGAGTTCATGAATGTTGGCTCGAAGTCTTCTTCATGGTTAAAAATCAGCACTTGGCATTCATTCCCAAGGTCTATGCAAACAGGGTCACCAGCACCGTCAGAACCTATACTTAAAAAGTATTTATGCTTTTCTTCCCCCGTCTCAAAGGTGTCGGAGATGCTACTTAACTCCCTTTCTGAGTCACCAGCAAATGATAAGAATGGTGCAGCAGAAGTTGGTAGTCCGACAGTTGACAAAAAGTTTATTGTTCCTTCATATAAACCTTTACCAGAAAGGTCATACATATTAAACCTGTATAGTTCTTCAGACTCCCAATCCTTTATTAGCTCTTTATAATTCATTACTTATATGTGCTAACGGTCTCGTGTAAACAGCGTGCGAGGCCGTCGGCCGAAGGATGGTGTTTACACAATGTTGGCGTGTCGTGCTTTTTTTTAATTTAGCCGAGCTTCTCTGTTTAGGTTGGACTTGTCTATTGCTAAGTCATCGCTAAACCAACCAGTCAGGATTTTTTCAATTTCAAGGTCGTTGTAACTGTTTGGATTGCGTCGAGAATTCAAGTAATTTTCTCTTGTCATTTTTACAGCAAGTTGTCCGATAGTTTTTAAGTCAAGTTCATTTCCTTTTTTATTTGCAACCCATAGTCCGCCAATTGCAAGAACAAGTCCACTTAGCCCAAACTGCCAATTGAAAAACAGTCCAACAAAAGCTGCTAATAAGAGAAGTGTAAGGAAGCCTGTTATGAAATGAGGTGGTCTCAAAATTGACAACTTAAATTCCAAATCCTGTTCAATTCTCTTTATCGCTGTTTTTCTAGTTCTTCTTGGCAAGAAGTCCGCGAGTGAAGTGTCGGGAGTTAATTGCTCTTTGTCAACCTGTAAATTGTTAATTATTGAATTCCGTAATTTGTAAAAGGCTTGCTGTGTCGTACAGTTGTCAGCATTTTCTAGTCGAATTTTACTTTTGATAAGGTCGCACATTTCTCCGAATGTTTGCACGTGAGTAAGCTCGTTTGAAATGAATTTTATGCCAAACGACTTCTCCACTTTTACAAGCAAGTCTTCAATGTCTTCTGGGGCAGTATTTTTAAGCTCGAAGTCTTTCATTTTTTGCATGCACGCCAACGGCCTCGTATAAAAGACGGCGAAGGCCGTCGGCCGAGGTGAATTTTATACAGTGTTATCTGAAGTTATTTTTTAATTATTATTCCATGTTTTAGATAAAATATAGTATCTCCAGATGGCCTAGGAATTTGAATCGTCGCCCACCAGTCCTGCCTGTCGGTGCTTCCTCTCCTAAAGCCACCATCACTAACAGGGAATTTTATGTAGGCTGTGTCATTGAGTACTTCGGCTAAAGTCCCGTGATTGTAAAGACTGTCCCAAGGTATAGAATCCTTATATTGGTAGCGTATAATTGGTTCAATGCTGTCGCTGTCATATACAAGATGTCGATGGGCAAGGAATACTTTTGCTCTATAGTAATCCCCAACTTTCAAGCTGTCCAACTCTGTGAACGCAGTTAAGTGTCCATAGTCTAAATTGATTTCTCTCCTTTGAGGAAATTGAAACTCCTCTAAACTGTTCGCATCATTCTTTTTTTGTTTGCAACCAGCTAGTAATGCAATTAAAATAAGATATTGATACCTCTTCATTATTTTTAATTTCAGATAACGGTTAGTATAAAAGACGGCGGAGGCCGTCGGCCGACGCTGACTTTTATGCAATGTTAGGTGCTGGCATTTTTATTCTTTTATATCTTCTTGGAAAACTATTTCATCATCTTCTAAAATTTCCAAGTGTTCTTTAGTCAAGTCGAAATATGCAGGATGAAGAAAATTGATACAACAACTGTCGTATCCTAATCCAATAATTATAGTCCCGTAGAGTATTTTATAATGGTAATAGTCTGAGTCGTCAAAGTAATCGGCTAGTATTCTAAGAATTTCTTCTTTCTGGTTTTTACTTATTACTAAGTTTCTATCGGAATCCAGATAGGGCTTTATTTTTAGTGCTTTAATATTTTTGGTTATATCGTATTCCTCTTCGCCCCAAGTAGAAGAGAGATTAACAATCATATCTACTTTACTAGCATCTAGAATAGCAAGTAGTTTATTCAAATACTCAAACTCTGATTTTTTCATTTATTGTTTGCACCTAACGTACTTGTATAAACGACGCCGAAGGCCGTCGGTGACGTTTATGCGTTGTTGTATGGCGTTGTTCTTTACCGTTTGCCAACCGCATTTCTCTTTTCTGTTTTTGGCCTCCTTTTGGGAAAACAGGCCGGAAACAGGAAAACGGAGAGTTGGGCGAATTCTTTATAAATCTGTTTTTGCCCTTATTTCGGGAAAACAGGCCGAAAACCCAATCGTCCGCCTACACGCATTTTGCGTCAATCCTTGCTCAAACGCAACGTCAATTCCTCTTTTGCTTCTTCTGTTGGTCAAAATCGGGCGACATTTCCTTTCTTCTTTAGCTTAGTGCTGATAATTATTGCAGTTATTAGGAGCACTGCATTATGAACCAAGAATATTAGAGCCAAATAAAACTCCCAAACCAAAGCTCCTCCAAATTCAGAATGATAGATTCTGCCGTTGATAAAGTAGATTGAATAAAGAAGAAGTATTACAGCATTAACGATGAAAAAAGTTTTCTTATTTTTCAAATCCTGTATCAAGTAGTTTATGCCGTACCAACTAATTGATGTAAATAAAGCTATCAATATTGAATAGTTGAATATTATTTCATTTACTTCTTTAGCTGTCATTTAACCTTTTATTTTAATTTCAATGCCATACAACGGTTAGGCTAAACGACGGGCGAGGCCGTCGGCCGAAGGCTGACGTTTAGCTGTTGTTGTGGGACGTTTTTTTAATTTTCCATTATCATTGAGTTGATAATCTTCCATTTGCCATTATCCTTCTGAAATCTGAAGTTAATCATTAGCTCTTCTTTCGGATATTCTATCTGAAGCCTAAGATTCTTGCCTCCATAAGTCCAATCACCAATGGCCAAATAATCTTTAATTTTCTCTTTTTCTATAGTTTCTTCGTTTACTATTCTAATCTTATGTCCGAACTTTTCAAATCCTTCAAAACTATCTGCTGTTATAAGTCCAAATTCTTGCAAGGTCAAGATTGTTCTTGTCGTATCTGCCCCTCTGTGAAAGTATTGTTGCAGTTCTGGCAAATCAACAGCTAGTCGTATTATTTCTTTTATTTCATTGATAGGCATTGCCTCACGCTTTTGCGCTAGGGCGTTCCAAGACAGAATTAAAAGCCCAAGGGATAATATTATTGATTTAATTTTCATTTTATAAATGCCCCACAACGGTCTAGTGCATGAGGCGTGCGAGGCCGTCGGCCGTAGCATGACTTATGCACCTTGTTGGTAGTAGTGGTTTTTCATTTTTTTGCTTAGAACCAAGAAAAGCCCAATGCTAGTAAGTATTGCGCCATTAATTAACATTGTACCACTTACACCTACCACTGTCGCTAACTCCTTGAATGAGAAATAGAGTTGGTGAAAGTCGAGATGAAATTTACTTATTAATGGAGTTAATGGAATAGTCGCTACTGCAAGGAGAATAATATTTATTTTAGGAATCCCGCTTTTTTTAGCCAAAGTCCATGAGATTGCCATTGAGACCAACCAAGCTATCATTCCTGCTGCGAATAGACCTAAAAAATAGTAGAGAAATACATCTGCAAATGATTCATCATGTGCAAGTCCAAGATGTTTGTCAACCTTTTCCATATCGGTGCCATAAAGGTAATAGGCCTCGAGAATCTTGGGGTTGATTGCTATGAATAGTTGGCGGAACCCTAAAATGAGGAATAGAGTTGAAAGTAATCCAATGACAATAAACTTCCATTTCATTATAATCTATTCATTTTTGTATTTTCCATTACTACCAACGGTCTCGTGTAAACAGCGTGCGAGGCCGTCGGCCGAAGGATGGTGTTTACACAATGTTGGCGTGTCGTGCTTTTTTTTAATTTAGCCGAGCTTCTCTGTTTAGGTTGGACTTGTCTATTGCTAAGTCATCGCTAAACCAACCAGTCAGGATTTTTTCAATTTCAAGGTCGTTGTAACTGTTTGGATTGCGTCGAGAATTCAAGTAATTTTCTCTTGTCATTTTTACAGCAAGTTGTCCGATAGTTTTTAAGTCAAGTTCATTTCCTTTTTTATTTGCAACCCATAGTCCGCCAATTGCAAGAACAAGTCCACTTAGCCCAAACTGCCAATTGAAAAACAGTCCAACAAAAGCTGCTAATAAGAGAAGTGTAAGGAAGCCTGTTATGAAATGAGGTGGTCTCAAAATTGACAACTTAAATTCCAAATCCTGTTCAATTCTCTTTATCGCTGTTTTTCTAGTTCTTCTTGGCAAGAAGTCCGCGAGTGAAGTGTCGGGAGTTAATTGCTCTTTGTCAACCTGTAAATTGTTAATTATTGAATTCCGTAATTTGTAAAAGGCTTGCTGTGTCGTACAGTTGTCAGCATTTTCTAGTCGAATTTTACTTTTGATAAGGTCGCACATTTCTCCGAATGTTTGCACGTGAGTAAGCTCGTTTGAAATGAATTTTATGCCAAACGACTTCTCCACTTTTACAAGCAAGTCTTCAATGTCTTCTGGGGCAGTATTTTTAAGCTCGAAGTCTTTCATTTTTTGCATGCACGCCAACGGCCTCGTGTAAAAGACGTGTAAGGCCGTCGGCCGAAACATGACTTTTACACAATGTTGCCAGAAGGAGTTTTTTTATTTTATCACCAAACTGTATGGAGTTTTTAAATTACCGTCCGATTCTTTCTCAAATAAACTGATAACTTTATTTGGAGTATCAGCTACTATTCTCTTATTCAAAGTTTGTACTATTAGGCTTGTGAAAGGCAAATCATTTTCCAATCCAGCTATTGCCATCCCACATTCTAAGTATTCTCCTGATGGTATTTCAAATCGTACTTTGTCGGCTCCAAGTTCTATAATTTTATGTCCGTATGCTTGAAATTTATTTGTCGTAGTTGCGGTGACAGTTATTTTACTACTAGACTGATTCTCAATTCTTATCGAATATGTAGGGTCGCAAGACTGTAGCAATAGCATGGCTGTAATTGCACACAAACTAAGGAACGAGTTGAAATGGTTTATTTTCATTTTTTCTCTTACTGGCAACGGCCTCGTGTAAAAGACGGCGAAGGCCGTCGGCCGAGATGACTTTTACACAATGTTAGTGGCTGTTATTTTTTAAAGTTATCTTGATTTTTCTTAGGCTACCCTCACCTTTGTGAGTTAGCAAGATTGAATCTGCGTTAATTTTTAAAAGCCCAAAGGTTTCTTTAGTATTTCCGTCCAGTAAAGTAATGGTGCTGTCGCCGTTAATCCAGTTTCCATCCAGCACTTTTATGTTATTATGGTCGATGAAAAAGCGACCATTTTTCTCCAATCCTAAATTTATTATGGTTGTTTCTTCGGAGTCTAAACCAAGTAGGCTGTTTAGAATCTGATTATTTTCAATGTCTTGTTTATTTACTTCAAAACTACCGTTGGAGAATAAATCACCTTTCCAGCCATCAACTGTCCACATTTCTGTATCACTTAATAATTTTTCTGGAATTTCGCGGCAACTAATCAACAAGAAAGTGGAGCAAATGCCTATTAATAGATTTTTTATGTCCATTTGCTGATATCTTTTTTCGATTGTTATTCTAATTGCCACTAACGGCTAGTATAAACGGCGGCAGAGGCCGTCGGCCGATGCTGACGTTTATACATTGTTAGCCAATGTTTTTCTTATAACACTACCTCAACTTCTTTTACCCCGTCCTCGGGTGGTCCGAATCTCAATTTTGCCTTTGCGCCTTTCATAAAGTCGGTTGTTGCAAGAGTTGGCTCTACAGCTTTGAAGAGACTTTCTGCGTTTGGTCCGTACATATAGAGAAGTCCGTCGCTGTAATCAACTGCGATTTCATGTCCATCATATTCTCCTACATTTTTTTCTTTAATAACTTTTTCAAGTTTTTTCTCTAATCCATGTAAGGCGTCCAATCCTTTAATTCCATAATCGAATCGGACGATAACAGCGTGTTCTGGTTCCATATTTTTTCTTTTAATAAGCTTTAGTTAAGAGTTGGATAAGTCTTTTAAGTTTCAAATTTTGGCTAACGGTTAGGCTAAACGGCGGCAGAAGGCCGTCGGCCGAGGCTGACGTTTAGGTCTTGTTAGCGTTTGTAATTTTCTACAACTCAGATATCAAAAGATAATGGGTTGGTATATTCAGTATTAAGGCAACTATATAGTTTAGGATTGTCTTACCAATTGTCAGATTTTGAACAACCATTAAATTTCTTACTAAAAGTACAAGTGTCCAAATCGCTAGGGCTCCAATAGAAGTTTTTAACACAAGCATTAATACAACAAGAGCTATCATGTTATTTTGAATAATACTGCTTTCAAAATAATGTGCAATTGACAGGTGTATAATTATAAGAACAATAGTATAGAGATGTGGTCGGTAAGCTAGGCTAATAGATTTTAAGATATTTTTATAGGAGCCTTCCGCGTTGAACAACTTACCAGTTAGTTTTATTAGGTAGCATATTATAAGATTAGATACACAACCATACAAAAAGCCCATAATTATGAGCCATATGATGAGTGGTGGTAAATCCATTTTTAAGGCAAGGATAGCATCTTGTTTTAAGGTGAAGTATGAAAATACACCTTGGATAGTGAAAATCCATATTATCCACCTCCAGCGAACTTTCTCATGAAGCACTTCTTCAATCCTTGAATTTGCTTTGGCAAAAATTTGATTCATCTAATGATTTATTATTAACGCTAACTATTGGATATACGTACCACCTACGGTTATCTGACCTATGTGCGTAAGTGTTTTACACCGTTTTAAAGAGCTTTCTCTGCACGTATATAGGTCATTGGTTGCTACCATAGTGGTTTTTCAGGTAAGATAGGGGAATTTTTATAAGGTATCCAACGGGCTTTTTATTTTATCCATGGCATAGGTAGTGATGTGGGTGTAAATTTCAGTAGTCTTACTGGACTTGTGCCCAAGCAGAGTTTGGATGTAACGCAAGTCGGTGCCCTGCTCCAGCAGATGGGTCGCGAAGGAGTGCCGAAGCGTGTGCGGTGTGGCCTTGGTTTTGATTCCTGCCTTCTCCATCGTCAGTTTGAACACATTTCTAATGCTCTCCACTGAGTACTGTCCGCCAAACTGCCCTTCAAACAGCCACTCCTTAGGCTTATACGCCTTATAATACGCTCTAAGGCTTTCCAACAGCCGCTGTGAAAGCAGAGTAGTGCGGTCTTTCTTTCCCTTGCCACCCCTAATCAGAAGCAGGTTTCTGGCAGATTGTACATCTGTGATTTTAAGGTTGATGACCTCTCCAATGCGTAGTCCCCCGGCGTAGAGCAGCTGCAGCAGGCAACGGTGCTTGAGGTTTTCTGTGGCAGCCAGAATCTTGGCCACCTCCTGCTTGCTCAGCACTTGCGGCAGGCGCTCGGGCTTTTCTGGGCGTTCCACCTGGTTTAACTGCATCTCATGCCGCTGTAAAACCCGCTGGTAATAAAATTTAACGGCATTAATGCTTTGGTTTACAAAAGACGTTGAATACGTGCCTGCCTGTACCATGTACCGGTGGTACAGGTTAATGGCTTCTTCTGAGAAAGCGTTGATACTGGCTAGCCCGCTGTCTTTATGAGCGTTTATAAACCTGTGCAAAAGGCTATGATAGGTCCTGATGGTGTTAAGGCTGTAGTTTAAGAGAAAAAGCTTCTCTAGGTAGACAAGCGGGCAGGGTATGTAGCCGGCTTCTTTTAGATGAGTTTGCTCCCAGAGGCGGGCCTGCAAGGCCATGTCCTTTACCTGCATGGTCTGCGCAAGCCACAACTGGGCCACCGGGGCCATTTCTGTTAATAAAGTGCCCAGGCTGCCGCTGTCTGCCGAAGTGACAAAGCATTGCGCTTCTGGTAGCCACCTGGCCACTTTGCTGTGCCTGAGCCGGGCGTAAATGTCTTTGTGGTACTGGAAGCTTAGCTGCACCAGCGCGTTGTCCTGGTGCTTTAGCGGCTGCAGGCGCACTACCGGTAGCGCAGGGCCCTTTTTTAAAGGCTCTATCTGGGCCTTGCCCTGCTGCAGAATGATCGCTCCGTGGGCCGGCCTTAGGCGCTGCGCCTTATGTAAATACTTGGTATCTACCTTGGCCAGTCCTTGCACATGCTGGTGCAACTTTTCAATGGCGGTGCTGGCAAGATGCATCACAAAGCACTTGTAGGTCTTGCTATACCGTATCCAGGGAGCTTCCTTTAAGCGTTTAGAAAGCAGGGGATTGGCTTTGTGCCAGATCCGGATATACTTTTTGCCGCCGTGCTCTAGCGGATTAAGGTACAGGACAGGGAGCGTATGCGGGTAGGACATGGCAGATAGGGAAGTTGCTGTTGGTAAAAATAAAATCCTTAATTCCCGTATCCGCGTTATTACCCGCGTATACACGTGTATACGCGGGTAATAACGCGGTTAACAGATGAGCCAGTCCAGGACTTGTATGCAATGCGGTGCTGCTATTGTGGGCAGAAGCGACAAGCGCTACTGCTCAGACCCTTGCCGGCACCAGGCCAACAACGCTGTTAAGCAACAAAAGCAAAATGATAGTAGGATCAATCAGATCAATGCCGCCCTGCGTAAAAACCGCAGCATCTTAAAGCAGCTAAGCCCGCAGGGCAAGACCACCATTCCCCGGCAGTACCTGGCGCTGGCAGGTTTTGACTTCCGGTACCTCACCCAGTTGTATACTACCCAAAAAGGAAATGCCTATCACCTGTGCTATGACTATGGCTACCTGCTTTTGCCAGAGGAAAAGGTGCTTATAGTCAACTGGCAGCCGTACATGGATAAGATGGAGCTAGGGTAGGGCTTACCTGCTTTGCCTGTCTGGGTTTTCTGTTAGCCAAAGGTGGGTACACGCTCCAGACCAAAAGAGAACCTTCGTTTTTGGCCTCTTTTCCCCAAAACACCCCAAAAACGGCATCTTACTAAGAAACTTGGCAAAAGCGGGTTTATGATGTAGCTTTGTCTCAAGTAAAACCTTACATCCAGACACATGGCATCAACATATGATTTGATAGTGGTAGGAAGCGGCCCGGGTGGGTACGTGGCTGCCATCCGCGCTTCGCAATTGGGTATGAAAGTAGGCGTGGTAGAGAAAGCCGAGTTGGGCGGCATCTGCTTAAACTGGGGCTGTATCCCTACCAAAGCCTTATTAAAGAGCGCTCAGGTTTTTGAATACATCAAGCACGCGGCTGACTACGGCATCAACGTAGGCGAGGCCTCGGCTGACTTTGGCGCGGTGGTAAACCGGAGCCGCGGCGTGGCCCAGGGCATGAGCAAAGGCATCCAGTTCCTGTTCAGAAAAAACAAGATTGACCACATAGCCGGTTACGGCAAGTTAAAAGGCAAAGGCCAGTTAGAAGTAACGTCTGAGGACGGCAAATCTGAAATCTACGAAGCCAAGCACATCATCCTGGCCACCGGTGCCCGTTCGCGCGAGTTGCCGAACCTGCCTATTGACGGCCAGAAAATCATCGGCTACCGCCAGGCTATGGTCTTGGAGAACATGCCTAAGAAAATGGTAGTGGTAGGCTCTGGCGCCATTGGCGTGGAGTTCGCGTATTTCTACAACGCCATGGGCACCGAGGTGACCGTGGTAGAGTACCTGCCTAACATTGTGCCAGTTGAGGACGAAGAAGTTTCTAAGCAATTAGAGAAGTCGTTCAAGAAATCTGGTATCAAAGTTATGACCAGTTCAGAGGTATTGTCAGTAGACACGTTTGGCGCGGGTTGCGTTGTGAAGATTAAAACCGCCAAAGGCGAAGAAACCATAGAGGCAGATGTAGTACTTTCTGCCGTAGGTATCCAAACCAACCTGGAGAACATTGGTCTGGAGGAGTTAGGCATTGCCGTTGAGCGTGGCCGCGTGATTACAGATGACTTCTACAAGACCAACGTGGAAGGCGTGTACGCTATTGGCGACATCGTGAAAGGCCCGGCCTTGGCGCACGTTGCCTCGGCCGAGGGCATTATCTGCGTGGAAGCCATTGCCGGTCATCACCCAGAGCCATTGGATTACAAAAACATCCCGGGCTGTACCTACTGCTCGCCAGAGATTGCGTCTGTGGGCTACACAGAGAAAGAGTGCAAAGAGATGGGCCGCGAAATCAAAGTAGGCAAGTTCCCGTTCTCTGCCTCAGGTAAAGCTAGCGCCGGTGGCGTGAAAGATGGTTTTGTGAAGGTAATCTTTGACGCCAAGTACGGGGAGTTCTTAGGAGCCCACATGATTGGTGCCAACGTAACCGAGATGATTGCCGAGATTGTAGTGGCCCGTAAGTTGGAGACCACCGGTCATGAGATCATCAAAGCCGTTCACCCGCACCCTACCATGTCAGAAGCCATCATGGAAGCCGCCGCGGCCGCTTACGGTGAAGTGATTCACTTATAGTTCATACTTCTTTTAGATAACAAAGGCCCGAAGGAAACTTCGGGCCTTTCTGTTTTTAGGCTGTTTTCACCAAAACAGCCTAAAAACAGAAAGGCCTCTGATTGGTTACAGTTCTATAAGAGCAAGATACCTTCTACTGGGTAATGGTTGCTTAAGATTAGAAAGCCTTACCAGCTTCTTCTTCTCAGCTTTGCATAATCTCTAGAAGCAGGCCAATCTACCGGTGAGGCTAGTAAAAGGATAGAATTTAGTATTTATCTTAAAAATTATGTTAAATGAAAATTGGCTTGCTAGCACTCCGCCACTCAGGAAAGGGGAGGATATACATGTCTTTCCTAGTGGTTTCCTCGTTACTAATAAATTGACTTAGACTTTCGCGTACCCAAATTTCCCCTGCATGAAACAATTGATTGCCCTTTTACCTGCTTTCCTTTTTCTCCTTTTCAACAGTTTTTCTGCCCAGGCGCAAGGCCGCGTGTCTGGTACTTTACAAGATGCCGCCTCAGGTCAGCCGGTGGGGTTTGCTACGGCCGTGCTGCTTTCTGCCCAGGACTCCGCTATTGTGGCCAGTGCCTTGGTGGGTGCCGAGGGCACGTTTGTACTGGCGCCCGCGCCTGTGGGCAGGTACCACGTCAAGGTGTCGTTTATTGGCTACCAGACGCGGGTGGTGCCTAATATAAGCGTGACCGCCGCCAAGCCAGAAGTGAACATTGGCGTGCTTAAACTGGCTGCCGCCTCTACCAATTTGCAGGCGGTGGAGGTCATGGGCCAGCGCGAAGCCGTGGAATATGGGCTGGACCGGCGGGTGTACAACGTAGGCCAGGACCTGTCAACGGTGGGCGGAACGGCCGTGGATGTGATGCAGAACGTGCCTTCGGTGACGGTAGACCAGGAAGGAACGGTGAGCATGCGCGGCACGTCTAACATTACCATCCTCATCAACGGAAAACCGTCTGCGCTCAGCGGCCTGGGCCTGGACCAGATTCCGGCCAGTACCATTGAGCGGGTAGAGGTGATCACCAATCCGTCTAGTAAATATGATCCCAGCGGCACGGGTGGCGTGCTCAACATCATCCTTAAGAAAGAGCAACAGAAGGGCTTGAATGGCATGGCCTCCGTCACCGCCGGGCCTAACAACCGCTATAATACCTCGCTCAACCTCAACTATAGGGTGGGCAAGTTCAACCTGTTCGCCAACCATGACTTTCGGCAAGACGTCCGCAGGGGCGAAGGGCACCAGTTCAGGACCAATTATTTCCAGACTGAAGAAGGCCGGGACACCACCACTTTCCAGGAGCAGAACTCTACTAATGAGATGCAGCGGGGCAATCATAACGTGCGTTTCGGGGCAGATTATGACCTCACGGAGGACCAAAGCATCACGGCCGCCCTGTTGTACCGCTACGGCTACCGCGAGAATGAAGGCACCTTGCACTACCGTTTTCTGGAGGAAGACCTGGGCCTGAACAGTTCCTCCTTGAGAAACAGCACCGGGGAAGAAACCAGCAAACTCTGGGAATACACGCTGGGGTACCGCAAGACCTTCGCCCAGCCGGGCCGGGAGCTCACCGCCGATGCCGTCTTCAATGTAGAGCAGGAAGACGGGTTTGATGCCTTCAACCAGCAGTATTTTGACGCCGCCGGCGCGGTTTTGCCCACCAGAGCCAGCCTGCAACAGAATGATGTGCTGGAGAAAGAGCGCGAGTTCTCCCTGCAGGCCGACTACGTGCACCCCTTCCGTGAGAAAGGCAAATGGGAGGCCGGCTACCGCAGTACCTTTGAACGCAACGACGCCGATGTGCAGGCCCAGAACTTCAACCGCGCCACCAGTCAGTTTGAGAACAGCGTGGGCCGCACCAACCACTTTGTTTATGACGAATGGGTGCACGCCGTGTATGGCAACTACGGAGACGCGTTCAAGAAATTCAGCTACCAGGTAGGCGCCCGCCTGGAGCAGACCAACCTGGTCATCAACCAGATCACGCAGAAGAACAGAAACAAGCGCAATTACCTGAACCTGTTCCCCAGCGTGTTTGTGACCTATGATTTCTCTGAGGAGCAGAAAGTGCAGACCAGTTACAGCCGCCGCATTGACAGACCCGGCACCCGGCAGCTCAACCCGTTTCTGGACATTTCAGACTCTTTGAACCTGCGCCAGGGCAATCCCAACCTGAACCCCGAGTTCATCGACTCGTATGAAATCAACTACCTGCACTTCTGGAAACAGACCACTCTCACGGCTTCTGTGTTCTACCGCAAAATGACGGATCTGGTGCAACAGGTGCGCCAACTGCAACCAGACAATCAGACCACCTTCACCACGTACCAGAATTTTTCTACCGGAGAGTCTTATGGCCTGGAATTGACCGGAACCACTACGCTCACCAACTGGTGGCGCCTGAACGCCAATGCGTCTGGGTTTCAGTATAAAATCAACGGGTCTGAAGAGCAGGGCATTGCGTCCAATAGTAGGTTCAGCTGGACCAGCCGTGTCAATTCTAACTTCACGCTGCCCTTTAAAACCGAGGTGCAGCTGTCGGCCAACTATCGCTCGCCTACGGCCACGGCCCAGGGAGAACGGTCTTCCTTTTTTATGACCAGCCTAAGCTTGCGCAAGGAAGTGTTAAAAGGCAAAGGCAACATCATTCTGCGAGTGCAGGACGTGCTCAACACCATGGAGTTCAACTCTACCAGTGCCAGCGGCGATAGGTTCTTAGGTGGGTTTGAGGAGACCAGCACCTATAAACCGCAGAGCAGGCTGGTGTATGTGGGCTTCAGCTACCGGTTTGGCAACAACGGCAACCAGAAAAAAGACCGCGAAGAGCGGCAGGAAGAAAACCCAGACCAGCAGATGGGGGAGGGGATTCAGAACTAAACATATGCTTGATTTGAAAAGCCTTCGTTTTAGCCTGTTTTCCAGAAAATAAGCCAAAAACGGAACTGTTCGCCAACTAGGCAGAAACTAGAAGAGCCCGGTAGTTTGCCGGGCTCTTCTGGCGTAGGACGCAGGGGAAAGGGGTTAGTCGTTGTCTTTCTTGGTGTATTTCCTGTGACGTTTGGGGTCTTTCTTCTTGTCTTTTTTCTTCCCAATGGCGCCACCAGCCACGGTACCGGCCACGCCGCCAATGACTGCTCCTTTGCCGCCGCCAATCACAGCCCCGGCCGCCGCGCCGCCGGCTCCGCCAATCACAGCGCCTTTGGCTTTTCTACTCCAGCCCTTCTTTTCTTTTTTCTTGGTGTCTTGTGCGTGGGTCTCCGTTATGCTGCCGCCCAGAAAGAAGACGGAGCAGAGCATGATGGTCGCTATTTTTAGATTTTTCATAGTCTTAGGTTTGTGCTTGTAATTGTATTAAACGAAGCGCGACTAATGAAAGTTTTTCAACACTTTTCTGTTGGGGGTAGAAGGAAGAATGGTATTGCTGTAAATATAAATGAGAAACGCCTGCTTCCATTGGCGGGAAGCAGGCGTTTCTATTAGCTTTAATTTGAATTTTAAGTAGATCTCAGAAAGTCTTAAGCCTTAGGCGAATTTGACCTTTATGATGGTGGTGAGGTAGTCGTAAATCTCGGTGACCTCCTTGTCATACAAAAAGGTATTGTATTGGTCTGTAGACACTTTGCAGACACGGCAACCGTTCTCCACCATCTGAAACACCACCTCCCTGATTCTGAGCGGGTGCCCGGCCAGGTTGAGCATACAAGTGGAATCTGCTGCCTCTACCTGCAAAAACAGGTGGTACAGTTCATGTTCGTCAAAGGGTTGTGCTTCTGTGGTCATGGCTCTACAGGTAATGACCGCCTAACAACGGGACCGCGCGCTTAGTGCAAAATGACCTGGAAAATTATGCGGGCACCGCTCGTTTTCTGGCCGGCCTGCTCACCAGGTACACTCCCCCAAAGATCATGAGCGCGAACACCGCCTTCTGCCAGGTGAACACGTCTTTGCCCAGCCCCACGGCAATAAGAATAGCCAGCACCGGCTGCAGGTAAATGTACACCCCCAACAGAGATGGACTGGCATACGTGAGCGCCCAGGCATTGAGCAGGTACGCCATAATGGTCACCCCGATGATCATGAAGGCGATGGCCGCCCACACGTGCACGGGAAATGCTGCATAGTCTGGCGTTCCTAACTGGGGCAGACCAAAGGGCAGCACACCCAAGAAGCCTACCAGAAACACCCGGCTCACCACCGTAATGGCCTTGTAGCGTTGCATGAGCGGTTTTACCAGCACCAGGTAAATACCATACGAGGTGGCATTGATGAGAATGAGAATATCGCCGAGGGTATTGCCTTGTGATTTTGCATCGGTTTTTCCGTAGATGAGCAGAAAAGCACCCACGCAGGCCAGCAAAATGCCCCCAATGCGCTGCTTCTGCACCTTCTCCCTCAGCAACACCGCCGACATGATCAGCACCACAATGGGCGTGATGGTCATGATGAGCGAGGCATTGATGGGAGAGGTCAGGTTGAGGCCACCAAAAAACGTGAGCTGGTTGAGCGCAATCCCGAAGAATCCGCACAGAATCACTCGTCGCCAGTCGGCCCAGCCTTGGATCTGTTCTTTGGTCCTGAGCAATGACACGGCCCAGAAAAACAGCACCGCCCCACTCACCCGCAGAAGAATCAGGCCGTACGGCTGCACATACGCGGGCATCACTTCCTTGGCTATGCTGTAATTGGCTCCGTAGATAAGAGCTACCAAAAACAATGAGCCATGTACTTTCAACTGCTGATTCATCCCGCAAAGGTAGTGTGCCGCCGGCAGGATTTTTCGTTTTTGGATTGTTTCCTGAGAAACTGCCTAAAAACGGTAATCGTCCTCTGGTTTTAGTGCTTCCGCCGTTTTGGTGTTCTCATCAACAATGATCTGGATTTACATCTGTGACTTTCTGCTATTGCTTCTGCCTTTGTGCACTTCCGTTGGCTGTTCCTAGAGTAGTTTCTTTCCCTCCGGTTCGAACACACTGCTTTGTTTCATTTCTTCCGGTAAGCGCTCACGGCCGCGGGGCCCCGTCCCGGCCCTTCGCACTGCTGTTGTTTGTGGGACTTTGTCCCTGCCGCCGCTGGCCGCGGCGCACAAACACCAGAGGCGCTCAAGACCAGGACTGGTTTCGGTCCCAATTCTGCTTTCGTTTGATGGTTGATTACCTGGTTTCAGGTAATGGCGGTTCCTGTCGATGCAGAGACAAGCGTGCCAAGGCACGGCTTTTTTATCTGCTTTCCCGCGTCTGGTTCAAGTTTATGACTTGGACCCACCGTGGCGGGCAGTCTGAGACTGCCCTGGGGCATCAGCCTCCAACCTCTTCCGGTGGGGAACCTGTGCATCATCCTTCGCCAAGTGGGGATTCCTTCCTTGAGGGGGGCGAAGGGGGTGTTTACATTTGAAGATAACCCCAGTACAAGAAGGCAACGTGTCAGAGGCAAGGCGGTGCCTTTGTCTCTACATTATCTGCATTTACCATTCCTCTTTAAATGGGGTAGGGGGAGTGGCTGCGTCTTTCTTCCGCTGCCTCCTACTTTGAGCGATACCTAGCTGAATCCGCTGTCTGGGATTTACAATATGGTAGGGCTCTGAGTAAATTCTTCTCTTCTGTTTTAGAAGGAGCCGGGGAAGGTAAAACTAGCAATGCGCAGTAGTCTGTCTCCACATCTTCTTCTATTATTTGCCTCTACTTTTCGTCGGGGATTCCTCTGCATCCATCCCGTGAAATACTGATTTTATCCAAAAAATACCACCACATTGAACTAGCTGCCAATGAGTTAAGTTAAGCGACAAATTAAATCTAAAATTCTCAACTGGTATTGTATGAAGATTCAAGTTACCCGTAACAGAAGCTCTGCCGCCTTTCACGTCTGGATGTTGGTATGGGCTTTCTCTATTTTCAGGTGTGGCTCTGTGCTGGCGCAAACAACAACTCCTACCTATGTCCCCGGAGATTATCGCACTGCCACATCGGGTATGCTTGGCCAAGCGGGAGGCACTGCGTTACTGGAGCAACTGACTGCAGACAATACCTGGGCCTCGGTGGCCTACCCAATTCCGGCTAATGCCACCGTGTACGTACGGCACGCCGTGCAAATTGAAAACACCTTAGAGGTAGACAAGCTCATTGTCTCTACTCAACAAACCACCATCACTTCTTCTGCTGCGCTCATCGCTAACTCTACTTTGTCTGTAAGTGCCGGTGCCACCTTGCTCATGCAAGGCGACATCCATGTCAAAGGCACTCTCAAAGTAGAGGCAAACGCCAAACTCGTCATAAAATCTGCATCGTATCAAGGGCTGTCTACGCTTTGGGCGGGCATAGAGCAACTAGATCCAGCTTCTGAAGTTCGGTTGGAAGAGGTGGCTCCCAAGGCAGTGCTTTTCTCTCCGGCTGCCTTAACAACTCAAACGAATGGCTTTCTGCTAGGCAAACTTACCATTGCTTTCAGCAGCGGCAATACTCAGTGGCAATTAGTAGATGGCTCTGCGACCCTGGCCTCCTCTGCTGTAAGTTTCATGATTCCGTCCTCTTCTTCCTTAACGCTCGCGCCCGCCAACAGTCAGATTTCTTTTGGGCAAGGATTAGCGCTTGCAGGCGGCACTTTCTATGGGCAGAACCAAGTAAACGGAACGGTTTCCATAGCTGTGGGGCAGGACTTACAACTCACTAGCAACGCTGTTCTGCAGTTAAACCAAACGGCCAGTTCTACGGCCATAACTTTGTTTGATTTAAAAGGCAACCTCCTTCTGGACAACACTTCCTCCATCATTAACAGCGCCGCCGTGAACACTAGCTCCAGCGGGATAAAACTGAGTGGAACAGACTGGCAAACGCTCAACACGGCCGGCCCCATAAACCACGTTTCCTTGACGGTGAAAACTGGTAGCAAGGCTCGTTTAGCCAATAATCTATCGCTCAATTCGTCCAACTCAGTGTACGCCGGCACGGTTACCGTTGAGAACGGAGCCAGCCTGGACTTCGGGGCTGATGCCGCCGGAAATGGATATGCCGTTACAGGGCAAGGATATTTTAAAGCTGATTTAGGAAGCACGCTGTACATTACCAGCGCGCAAGGAATCAATGCCACCGGCACCATGGGCAACGTACAGGTAACCGATACCCGGCGTACGTTCAACCAGCTGGCCACTTTTGTTTACAGCGGGCTGGTGCCACAGCAAACCGGCAATGTCTTTACTACTACCGGAAGCGGAAAAATTGTAGTGATAGATAATCCCACGTCGGTCACCCTTACCAATAGTATCAACATCACTAGCAACACCACCCTGGCGGCAGACGGCGGAAGGCTGGAAATCCGGCAAGGCAAATTCATAGGCACTGCCACCGCAGACGTGACGGGAACTGGAAAACTGGTCATGCGCGGCGGCGTATACCAGGTACAAGTAGTAAACGTACAAGTGCCGCAGCTGACGGGCACGCATGACATCACCGCGGGAACCGTGGAACTGGCCGGCAACGGAACGCAGACCCTGAAAGGCGGTACCTATCCGGCGGTCATCATCAGTGGCAATAATACCTTGGGCACTAGCGCCAAGACCATCTCCAGCACGACGACCATTACCCAGAACCTGACCATCCTGCCCAATGCCATCTTAGATGCCAGCACTAAATCACTGAAAGGCGATGGCGGCCTCACCATGACCGGTGGCACCTTGCGCCTGGCAAGAACCACCGCCACCTTGCCAGAATTAACCGGCAACAACAACCCTTATTCCCTGACGGGAGGCACCATAGAATTTTACGGTTCTCTCAATGGTCAGTACCAAAGCATTAGAGGCACGTATGGGGCTTCCAAGAAAATCACCTACCATCATCTGCAGTTGAATGCGGCGCAGGCCAATACCACAGACGGAGGCAGCAACATCCAGTCCAGCGCCAATTTTGACGTAGCCGGCACGCTCACCCTCAATGCGCCCGCCGTCTTTCAGGTGGCCTCCAACAGAACCATTGCCGGGACGGGTAATTTCATGGTGCTCCCTGGCGCCACCCTGTTGTACGGTTCTCCGCAAGGCATCAAAACTTCTGGGACCGGCACGCTGGATGGCAACATACGCGTAAGCGGCACCCGCACTTTCTCGTCAGAGGCGAATTATGGTTTCATTGGCGCTTCTGAGATGGTCTCTGGAAACGGACTTCCTGCCACGGTCGTTAATCTGCTGGTATCCAAAACGGGAAGCGGCGTGACGCTGACCAATTCAGTAGCCGTCACTGGCACGTTCACCCTGAAAAGCGGTACCTTCAAGACAGACTCTAAGGAGTTATACATGGTTAATTCAAGCACGTCTGCGGTAGTGGTTGCAGACCCTACCTTTTACATACAGGGCAATTTAAGACGAGCCATTGCTACTACCGGTACCTATCAGTTTCCAATAGGAACCGCCACAGGTAAACGAATGCTGGAACTTACTTCCAATGAATTAACCGGAAATGGATTTCAAAACATTCTGGTGGGTTTCAATCCACTAATCAGCCACCAAGACAGCGATATGCTCTTAGAGGAAAACGGCTACTATTATACCAGCATGCAGCCCGATGGAGTATGGACCCTAGAGCCCAATGCGCTTCCAGCCAGCGGTTCTTACACGGCTGTAGCCTCTTTGCAAGGATTCTCCAACCTCACAGACAACCAGTTCGCGCTATTAGTGCGCCCCAAAACTTCTGTTTCTGGCAAAGACTGGAGAACGGGCGGTGGAATGCTGGAAGGACCCAATAAAGACGGAAGAACAGTCAGCAGCGGGTATGCCAAACGCGCATTTATGACCCAGTTCGGACAACTAGGCATTGCCAACGCCACCGCTGGCACCTTACCCGTTTCCTGGCTGTATGTTACCGGCAAGCGAACCCAACATGAAACCGTTATTGAGTGGGCAACAGCCACAGAAAAAAACAATGACCGTTTTGAAGTGCAATACTCCTTAGATGGAAAAACCTTTACCAATGCGGGCACCGTGAAAGCCGCCGGCAATAGTAATACCATTCAGAAATACAGACTTTTTCATACCTTATCTGCTGACCAGATAACTTATTACCGAATCAAACAGATTGACACTGACGGCGCGTTTGAGCTTAGTAAAGTAATTTCTGTGAATGGCTCTAAAACTACCCAGCTGGTCCAATTGTCTTTATACCCAAATCCTACGCATGAAGAATTGTTTGTGCATGGACTTACATTAGCTACCAATGCCAAAGTTGAAATCTACAATGCCACAGGCCAAAAGGTACAAGTATTCCATTTTGAAGCAGACAGCAGAGTACCCAAGCTGAAAGTAGACCATTTACCAAGTGGGACCTATTCTCTCCACCTCCAACAAGAAGGAATCACGCACCGTCTACGTTTTGTGAAACAGTAATCCGTTTTTGGTCTGTTTCCCAGAAAACAGCCCAAAAACGAAGAGAGCCGCTCCATTTGGGGCGGCTCTCTTCGTTTGAAAATCAATGGCCTCGGCGCTACAGAAAATAGCACATCAGTACATTCAAAAATTAGCACATTAATACGCTCTACCGTCGTTTTTCTCCATGTAATTCATGAACGCACGATTCACAACTTTAGTACCGCCTGGTGTTGGGTAGTTACCAGTGAAGTACCAGTCTCCCAGGTGATTAGGGCAGGCTTCATGCAAGGAATCTACCGTTTGGAAAATCACTTGTACTTCGGCCTGAATGCCTTTGGCGGTGACAATTTCTGCTACTTTGGCGCTTACCTGCTCATAGGTGAAGGCTTCATACAAGGCCTGTACAAAGTTCTGCTGTTTGAAAGCATCGGTGTCCACGGCTTGGCGGCATTGCTCGTACACGTCTTCGGCCAGGCTTTCCTGGTTATTGTCTTTGAGCAAGCCCATCAGGGCCCTGAAAGCCACAAACTCCTTCATCTTAGACATGTCAATGCCATAGCAATCTGGGTATCTAATCTGGGGAGCGCAGGAGACAATGATGATTTTCTTGGGACCCAGGCGGTCCAGCATTTTGATGATGCTTTTCTCTAGCGTGGTCCCGCGCACAATGGAGTCATCAATCACCACCACCGTGTCTACGCCTTTTTTCACCACCTCATAGGTAGTGTCATAAACGTGGGCCACCAGGTCATCGCGGTGGTCATTGTCGGTGATGAAAGTTCTGAGTTTGGCGTCCTTGATGACCAGCTTCTCTACCCGCGGTTTGAACGACAAGATGTTGTCCAGTTTCTCAGGGTCATTGCCGGCCTCGGCGATGGCCTTCTTACGGTAACTACGGAGGTAGTCCTCAATGCCGTCCATCATGCCGTAGTAAGAAGTCTCGGCGGTGTTGGGGATGTAGGAGAAAACGGTGTTCTCCAGGTCATGGTTGATGGCTTCCAGAATCTGAGGGCAGAGCAGTTTGCCTAAGGATTTGCGCTCCTGATAGATTTCTGGGTCATTCCCTCTAGAGAAATAAATGCGCTCAAAGCTGCAGGATTTCTTTTCCAGGGCCGGCAGAACCTCCCTCTCAGAAGGAATGCCGCTTTTATCAATGATGAGGGCGTGGCCCGGGGTAATCTCTTTAATCTGGCTGTAGTCTACGCCAAAGGCGGTTTTAATGGCGGGCTTTTCAGATGCCACTACCACTATCTCATCGTCGGCGTAATAGTAGGCTGGCCTGATGCCCGCAGGGTCGCGCACCACAAAGGCGGCTCCGTAACCCGTCATACCCGCCATGGCGTAGCCGCCGTCAAAGTCTTTGCATGCCCGCCGCAAGACGCGCTGCAGGTCCAGGTTTTCTTCAATGAGGGCGGTGATTTCCTGGTTGTTGTGGTCTGGGCGGTAATAGTCAAAGAGGCGTTGGTTTTCCTCGTCCAAGAAGTGGCCTATCTTCTCCAGCACCGTAACGGTGTCAATCTTCTGCTTGGGATGCTGACCCAGGTCGGTGAGGACGCCGAAGAGCTCGTCTACGTTGGTCATGTTGAAGTTACCGGCCACGGCCAGGCTCCTATTGCGCCAGTTGTTTTCCCGCAGCATGGGGTGGCAGTTGTCTACTGAGTTTTCGCCGTGGGTGCCGTAGCGCAAGTGGCCCAAATACACATCCCCTAGAAAGGGAAGATTATCGCGCAGCCAGTCTATGTTTTTGGCCGCTTCTGGGTTCTTGCGGAGCAGCTTGGCGTACTTCTCACTGATCTTCCCGAAGATGGCGTCTATGGCCTTGGTCTTGACGGAGCGGTAGCGGGCTATGTACTCGGTGCCGGGCTGGGTGTCAATCTTGATGCTGGCCAAACCTGCCCCGTCCTGCCCCCGGTTGTGCTGTTTTTCCATGAGCAGGTACATCTTGTGGATGCCGTACATGGGGGTGCCGTACTTCTGGGTGTAGTAGGCCAGGGGCTTGCGAAGACGAATCAAAGCAATGCCGCACTCGTGTTTTATTGCGTCACTCATAAGACTGAATCAATTAAAGGGAAAGCACCTGTTGCAGCACCTTCACCAACCAGTCTGCCTTAAAGAAGAAGAGCAGAACCGGAATGCAAAGTAAGGCTAAAAATAGGTAAGCCCCCAGCGGAAACTTTATTTTATCACCGCATTCCTTTCTGCGCATGAAAAGGGAGTACGGTATCTTGAGATAGTAATACAACGCCACGGCGGTAAGAAAGAGTGCCCCTGCCAGTAAAAGAAAAAATACCATTTGCCCCGTGGCCTGGTATCCCTCCCAGAGCTGCGAGAACACCAGCAGTTTGGCCACAAACCCACCCGTGGGCGGCAACCCGATCAAGCTAAGCAGAAACACCACGGCCAAGGCTCCCACATACGGCGCTTTCTTCCCCATGCCAGCCCATGCCTCTATGGCAGTAGAACCGGTGGCGTTCTGCAGCAACTGGATGACCAGGAAAAAGCCCATGTTAGAAAAGAGAAGCACCGTCACGTAGAACAAAACCGCGCTTCTGGAAGAGTCTGCGCCCAGCAGCAAGGTCAATAGCAAAAAGCCTGCGTGAGCAATAGAAGAATACGCCATGAGGCGTTTGGCGTCCTGCTGCAGCAAGGCCGTGAAATTCCCCAGCACCAGCGTGCCCACCGCCGCCACCTGCAACAACAAAAACAAAGAGGGGTTGCTCACTTGCAAATTATTCAAGGTTTCTGCACCACCCGCACAGAACCGCAGCAACACTAGCACCGCCGCTGTTTTTGGAGCCGTGGAGAAGAAGGCCACTACCCCAGTGGGCGCCGTCTGGTACACATCTGGCGCCCAGAAATGAAAAGGAAAACCGGCCAGTTTAAACAGGATCCCCGCCAGTACCAATCCCCAGACTAAGGTCAAGAACACCAATGGCACCTTTGTCAAAGAAGTCCAGAAGGCCGGCTCCAAGAATTGAAGCATCCCGCTTAGGCCATACAAAAAAGAGATGCCGTACAACATGACCCCAGACGCAAACATGCCATACAGAATGTACTTGACGCCCGCCTCTACCCGTGCCGGCGTAATAGAGGCCAACAACACCAGCAAATAAGACCCGATGGAGACCAGTTCCAACGACAGAAAAAGCATGAGCAGATTACTGGACCGCACCAATAAGTTGAGCCCCAGCACCACGGCCAGCAGCACCGCAAAAAACTCATTCTTGGTACTAGACCCGGTCTCGTGTTTCCACCCGAAACCCATGATCAGCAAAGACAACACTGCAGCACTACTGAACAGCCAACTTCCCCACAAGGCCAATCCGTCTTGGTAGAGCATGCCCATGAGGAGACTTCCCGTCACAAACGGCACTCCCCCGAAAACCTGTAAACCCTGCCATACCGCCACCGCCAATAGCACCAGAAAGGCAAACCTTGGCAACGCAGATCTAAGCTTGGGAGAAGGCAGCAAGTCCAGGCCCAGCACCAATAAAAAGCCTAACAACAGCAGACACTCAGGGCCCAGGCTACTCAGCCCTTCGGCGGTGAGCCTTATGGTGTCCTGCGGAGCGATGGGGGCTGGCATCTGCATTAGGGAAGTAGAGCTGAGGTGGGTTGCGTTGGCAGAATCAGTTGCAGGTACTGGGCCACGGTTGCGCCAGACTTATCTAGGAGCAAGGCCGGGAACAGTCCAAACAGCAAAATGAGCAGAGCCAGCGGCAACAAGAGAAGCATTTCGCGGCGCGTGAGGTCTACAAAGGACTTAGGCAGATCGGGACTCAGCCAGAACCGTCCGAAGAACATGCGTTGCAGGGTCCAGAGGTAATACGCCGCTGAAAGCACCAACCCTATGGCCGCCGCCAGGGCCATCCATCTGGGCAGATTTCCTCCGCCCGCCTTAGACCCAAATGCCCCCAGCAGCACCAGCAACTCGGCAATGAAACCAGAGAAGCCCGGCAATCCCAGGGAGGCGAAGAAAGCAATCACTACAAAGGTGGTGAATTTAGGAGCTACCATGGCCAAGCCTCTAAACCGATGGATGTCTCGGTTATGCATACGGTCATAGATGACGCCGGCAATCAAAAAGAGCATTCCTGAAATGAGCCCGTGGCTGAACAGTTGGAAGAGTGCCCCGTTCCAGCCTTCGGGGGTGAGCGCGGCCAGACCCAGCAACACAAAGCCCATATGCGAGACCGAGGAGTAGGCAATCAACTTTTTAAGGTCAGACATGGCCAAGGCACAGGCTCCGCCATACAGAATGGAAACCACGCCCAGCAATCCAATCCACCAACTCATCTCAGCGGCCTCGGCGGGGAAAAACGGGAAGGCAATCCGGAACAGGCCGTACCCTCCCACCTTCAATAAAATACTGGCCAGTAGCACAGAGATGGGCGTAGGTGCTTCTACGTGCGCATCGGGCAGCCAAGTGTGTACGGGCACCATGGGTAGTTTTATCACAAATCCCAGAAATATGGCCAAAAACGCCACCATCCGCGCCGAAAGGCCAAACAAGGAAAAGCCAGCCGCCGCATGCAAGATACTGCCCGGAATAAAGTTACGCGCCTCCAGGATGTTGGGTATGTTGAAGGCATGCACCACCTGCCCTGACGTCAATTGGCCGCTTTGCAACAGGGCTTGTACCTGGCGCACGCTTGCTTCGCCGGCAGGCAAACGCAATTGGGCCGCCGTAGCCGCTGGGTCCATCACCGATGCATACAGGCCAATAAATGCTAGCAGAATCAGCACTGAGCCCACCAAGGTGTAGAGGAAGAATTTGATGGCCGCGTATTCTCTTCTTGGTCCGCCCCAAATGCCTATCAGAAAATACATGGGCAGCAGCATGAACTCAAAGAAGAGGTAGAACAGGAACAAATCCAAGGCCAGAAAACAGCCCATCACACTGCCCAACAAAAGCAGATACAAACTTAGATAGCCTTTCAGATTTTTGGTGACCCGCCACGAGGACAAGATGCCGATCACGGAGATGAGGCCAGTGAGCAAAACCAGGGAAACGTTCAATCCGTCTACGCCCAACCAATAATAGATTTTCAACTGCCCCAAGCCACCCAGTTGCAGGGCTATCCAGTCATGCTTCTCCTGCCATTGAAACGCCTGTCCTGCTACACCTGATACCTTTCCCTGAAACTGGGTAAAAAGCAGCACTGACAAGAGCAATTCTACCAACGTAGCACCTAGGGAAACACTCTTCAGGAGGATGGTCTTTCTGGAAGGCAGAAAAAGGAGCACCAGCGCGGCTACCAGGGGAACAAAGAGGAGACTACTGAGCAGGTATGTCATGCGCTGAGAAAGAGACTACTAATAAAAAAGCCAGAAGAGCAATACCACCAGCCCCAGCAGCGAAAATAGATAATAAGATTGAATGTTGCCATTCTGGAGACTTCGGCCCAAGTGCCCTAGTTGCCGGGATAGCCAACCCACGGCCTGTACCACACCATCTACCACCCAGCGGTCTGCCCACGCGGTTAGTTTTGACAGCGCCACAAACCCTTTGCTGAAGGCGTGCAGTAGGTAATCCAGACCCTGATCTATGCGCTCGGTCATTTTTCCCAGAAACAGCGTGGGTTTCACTAAAAAACGAGAATAGGCCTCATTCATGAAAAACTGGTTTTTTAGCCAGTAGCGCCAGCCATACACAGGGAGCGTCTTTTCTTTGGACAGCACCGGATGCCGGGTAAAATAGGCCAGCGCCCCGCCTAGTAGAACCATGCCAACAGAGAGGAATGCCAGCCAAGGGAAATGCACCTTCTGCTCTCCTGAGGGAACAAAGGTATTGGCAGAAAGCGCCGCTGGAAGGTCCTGCATCAGCCAGCTCTGCTCCACTGACACCGGCGACCAGGAGAATGCTAACCAAAAGCTCAGAAGCGTCAAGACCAGCACCGGGCCCAGCATGCTCCAGGCTACTTCCTGGCGCGGGCTGTATTGGTAAGACCGAATGGGCAGCTGCAACCTGGGTCTCCCGAAGAACACCAGCAACACCTGCCGGCCCATGTAATACGCCGTGATCATGACCGTTAGAAAACCCACCGCCGGAATAAACCACCTTCCACTGCTTCCCGCCTGAGCCCATTGCACGCTTGCCTGCAACAAGGCCTCTTTAGACAGAAAACCCGAAAAGAACGGTAGGCCCACCAACGCCCCAGCCGTGATCAGGTAGCAGATAAAGGTGATGGGCAGCACCAGCCGCAAACCGCCCATGTTGCGCATGTCCTGCACATCTATGGGAGCTTCAAACAAGATTCTGTTGGAGTGATGCTGCCAGGCGTGCTGCACCGCATGAATTAATATTCCGGCCAATAAAAAGAGGGCAGCCTTGAAAAACGCGTGCGTGAGCAGATGGAACAAAGAAGCTTCAGGCGCCCCAATGCCCACGCCCATGACCATGTAGCCCAATTGGGAGACCGTAGAAAAAGCCAGCACTTTTTTGATGTCCTGCTGCTGACTGGCCGCCAACGCACCCAACAAGGCGGTGAAAGCCCCCACTAAAGCCATGGTCAACAATACCTCGGCCACGAAAAACGGAAAACAGCGTGCCAACAAATACACCCCCGCCGCTACCATGGTGGCCGCATGAATTAAAGCCGAGACTGGCGTAGGTCCTTGCATGGCATCGGGTAACCAGACCTGCAAGGGAAACTGCGCTGATTTTCCCATGGCGCCCACCAACAAGCCAAACCCCAGCAAAAGCAACAGGCCGTTTTCTGCACCCTCTGGCAAGGTGGCTAACATGCCTTGGGCGTCTTGCAAACTAAAGGAGTGAAACAACCCATAAAAGGCGAACAAGGCCCACAAAAAGCCCACGTCTCCTATTCTATTCACCAGAAAGGCCTTGGTGCTAGCCTTCGCCGCCGCCTGCCGCTGGTACCAAAACCCAATCAAAAGATAGGACAGGAACCCTACCAGTTCCCAGCAAATGAACAACACCAGCAAGTTGTCGGCCAGCAAAAGCCCCAGCATACAGGCCGTGAACAAACTCAGATAGGCATAATACCGGGCATACAGCGCATCTCCCTTCATATAGCCAAGGGAGAACACCATCACCAGGAAGGAGATGAACGTGACCACCACCAGCATCACCACTGTCAGGTTATCCAGGTACACGCCAGCGTCAAAAGCCAAAATGGTGCCCTGAGAGCCGGGCAGCGTGAACCACGTGAATTGGGAGTGCAAAGGTTCCTGCCCCCAGACCTGCCCGAACAAAAACAGCGCCCCGGTCAAGGATAAGAACATGAACCCAATGGCCAGCCAGTCACCGTGCCGGGGAAGGCGTTTGCCTAGCAAGAACAGCGTAAGAAACGAAAGCAGAGGCATTACCAGCAAACCCGCTACCGTGACCCTCTCCAGCAAAGAAAGGGACTGCCCCAACACTGGAGCCGCCAGAAGCAAGGTCTGCAGACTAGCCATTCAGTTGGTCTATGTCTTGTACATGCGCGGTTTTAAACCACTTGAATACCTGCAACACAATGGCCAAGGCCACGGCGGTTTCAGCGGCCGCAATAAGCATCACAAACAAACTGTACACCTGGCCCTGCAAGCGCTCTGGGTCATATTGCGCGAAGGCTACCAGATTAAGATTTGCCGCGTTGAACAGCAATTCAATGCCCATTAACACCGCAATGGCGTGCCGCTTGGTTAACACAATGGCCAGTCCCAGGCAGAACAAAACAGCGCCCAGCACTAGCAGATGCAATAATGGTACGGCTGTCATCATTTGCGCGAGGTTTGTTTGGTGATGGCCGCCGCGCCCACCAGGGCCACCAACAGCAGCACGGAGGCAACCTCAAAAGGCAGCACATAGGTAGAAATCAATTGCCGCCCCAAACTATGCAACGACGTATATTTTCCCAACGCCGCTTGCTCTGCCAACGCTGGTACAGCCGGGTACTTCGAAAAAGCTTCGGAAAAGGAATGGACTAGTATCCAACCGCCGCCGCCTAACAAAGCTGCTGCCAGCAGCAGTCCCAGCCATCGGTTCACGGGTTCCTGCACCAAGAAATTACCAGTACTATTGGAGCTCAGCAGCAGCCCGAAGAGAATCAAGACCAACACCCCGCCCACATACACCATAATCTGCGCCACTGCTACAAAATCGGCGTATAACAGCACGTAAATGGCCGCCAACCCCAACAGTGTTAGAAGCAAGGCAAAGGCCATGTGCAATAGGTTTTTACTCAGCAGCAACCATACCCCTCCAGTCACCGACAAGGCAGCGAACAAATAGAACAGCAGTTGGGGCAATGACAGCATAGACGCGGGCGAAGTCAACGGGAGCCAAGTTCGGAAAAGACGCTGGAACGGCCAAGCATCTGCCCGGCAAAGTGCACCACCGCGTTTTTGGCCGCTTTCTTGGAAAATAGCCGAAAAACGGGGTATAGGGAGGAGTTGTGAATCTAGGGCGCGACTTTTAACTGTCCAAGCAAGCATTACCTTTTTGTATATTTTCACCACTCAGCTCCTTCTATAAAAGGTAGGTAGCTTAATCTGTTTATGTCAACAGTTCCCTTCGCTCTCTTCAAGGGGAGAATCTGCGTTTGGTAAAGCATTTTGTGGACAGTGGCGGGAAAAAAGAGAGGAGAAAGAGCCGCATGTCCAGAAACTCACACCAGTGAGAGTGGTGAGACCGCCTGCTTCCTACAACCAACCCTCAGCAATTAGCCATCAACAACCAGCAATTACAAACCAACCATCAGCAACTGACTCCCCTCGTTTTTCGCTAAATTCCCAGAAAAACACTCCAAAAACGATAAAACAACGGTTCACGAAAGGACCACTTCTCCAAAAAACTCCTTACAACCCATCCACAAAAAACAAACTTTGGCGGCAGCATTTTTCCATGCTCCCAGATAAAATCTGTAGGTTTGCAGGTAGACAGGCGCAAGGCAACAACGGGTGGTCGGGCACGCAATAGACAGGCGTATGATTAGATGTTTCTATTTAAAAGGAGGGGAGCTGACCTGGGAGAAAAACCCGGAGTCGTTTCAGCAGGAAGAGGAGAAGGGCCGCATTATCTGGGTAGATTTGCAGGCTCCCTCAGACCATGAGCAGCGGCGGGTAGAAGAAGCCTTCGGGATAGAGTTGTTCACCCAGCAGGAAGCCGCCGAGATTGAAAGTTCTTCGCGCTATTTTGAAGACGAGGGCGGTTTCTTTGAAGCCAACACGGCCTTTGTCATGCACCAGGAAGGAAGCTACATCACGCGCCAGGTGTCCTTTATCTTGCAGAGAAATATCCTTTTCACCATGCGCCGCACAGAGCTGAAATCGTTTGGCGAAACGGTGCGCAAAATGAAGACCTTTAAGGGCACTACCATCCGGGCCATTCAGGTGTGGCTGTTGCTCTTAGAGACCCAGATTGACAACGACGCCGACTTCATCGAGCACCTCACCCGTACCACCAACGTCATCAGTAAGCGCCTGGTCAAAGAGCAGTCCATTGAAGAAGAGGTCCTGATCAGAATCACCGAACTTCAGGAAAACACCATTCTTATTAGAGAAAGCATCGTGGATAAACAGCGGCTGGTGTCTTCGCTGCTGCGGTCTTTCTCCATTGATGAGCCAGAGAAGGAGCGGTTGCGCATTGTCATCAAAGACATTAACTCGCTCTTGCAGCACACGCAGTTCAGCTTTGAGCGTCTGGAATATCTGCAGAATACCTTTCTGGGTTTGGTGAACATAGAGCAGAACAAGGTCATCAAGATATTCACGGTAGTGACGGTGGTGTTCATGCCGCCCACGCTCATTGCCAGCATCTATGGCATGAACTTCAAATTCATGCCTGAACTGGATTGGGTAGGCGGGTATCCGTTTGCCCTGGTCTTGATGGTGCTGGCCTCCATGGGCTTTCTGTGGTACTTCAGGCGGAAGAAGTGGTTGTAGGTTTAGCCTTGCTTTACACAATCCCAGCCTTAGTTACAGCCGTCTAAGTGAGCTTTGTGCATACACGTAGTGGTGTGGCCGCCTGCGTGGTAAGGACTATGATCACATGGGATGATGTCTTGCTCATGCATTTTATGTACACAGTCTTTCTTCTGGGCAACCTGCGGCGGAATGCTGAGCCGCTGCATGATCAAATTAATAAGGTGAATCCTTTCTGGGGTGGGAACAGACGTGAGCTTTCCATGTTCTCCTTCAGATTCAAGGTAGTGTAACGTGGCGAATAGGTAGGACCTGTCCACAGAGAAGAAGGTCTCGCAGGCAAAGGCATCTGCGGCAATTTCAAATTCGCGGGTAAGTTGCAGCATGCCCTTAGACGCTTTATTCAAACGCTTTTTATTGACATGGGCCCTGTAAATGTGGCCGTACTCATGGGCCTGGAAAAACGCCGTGACAAAAGGACCCACCTCTAAGGCCATCACAGGATTGTACTCAATTACATACGATTGCAGGCTGTCATTGTAGTTGGCCTTGACAATGTCTTTAAGGGCTGAGTTAGGAAGCAAGGGGATGGGAGCCTCCCAGACTTGAGAATAAGCCGGCGATGCCAGTGCGCAAAGGGCTATGAAAAACAGGAATGGTATAAATTTCTTCATTGAATATTTTATATAACTTAAACCTAATATAACGGAAGGGCTTTTATAAACAATGGCTTCTAGTCTATTTCCTCTTCCTCTGATAAGGCATCCGTCTATTCGTCAAACTCCTCGTCCTCTTCTTCCTCTGTTCCGTTCACACCCCGCAACAGCTCCTTCATCAGGTCTTCCTGCGCAGGTTCATAGATAAGTTCGCCTTTCTGTAGGAAGCGGTTGATGTTGAGCAGGACCTCGTAGATGGGCGTGTGCACGTGCTTAGGTATTTTGAAGATACGGGCGTCGCGCTTGTCAAAAGGCGTAGGCACCTGCGAGTCATAGAGGTAGGGCACCAGAATCTTGGAGACGCTTAGGCAGATGCGGTGCACCTGGTGGTCTTTAAAATACTCCTGCAAACGCCCGTTGATGTTCTCAAAGAATTCCAGGGTCTCTCCCAGTCGCACGCGTGAACCGGCGCGTGACTTGCCCTTGGTCTTGAGGTGCTTGATCTGGCTCTTGCCTTGTTTCTTGCGCACCATGTAGGCCCTGAACACCTTGTGGTTCAGATGGAGGCCGTCCTCAAAATAACCCATGGCACAACTTCCGCTCTGCACCAACAGAATCACGTAATGCACTCCGCACGTTTCTTCTTCCAACTCCTGGCCGGGAGGCGGCAGGGTGATGGGTAGCCGGAAAAATGCCAGTTCGTTTTGGTGGGCGTCTAACAAAACCATGCGGTGCTTCTCCTGCTCATACACAGACTGCACGGCTATCTTTTGAATGTTCTGCAGAATCTGGAGAGAGGCGTCTCTGTGGAATAAGCGGTTCATGGCGGGCGATGGAAGAAATGCGTTTTTGCCCTAATTTCCGGAAAATACCCCAAAAACGCCCTATGTACCCAGAGATCAGAGAAAGGCAGCCGCTTAAAGGACTAGCGCCTAATGGCTAGGGAAGAGCTTTGGCTATGACAGAAACCCTTTCACCAGGGCAATGGCGGTGATGAGCAGCCAGATGGAGTTGAGCACCCAACTGGCGTGCGCTTTCTTATTGACGGCGTAAATGATCAGGAAAAAACAGCCGAACACGTTTAAAAGCAGGTACTCCTTAGACTGGCTGCCAATCACGTTGAGGCTGTTCATGCCAAAGGCCAGCAGCGAGCACAACGCGCCGGCCCACCCGATGGCTTCCTTCAGGTGTTTGCGGGGTAGAGATAAGCTTCTTTCCATTTTACAAAGGAAGAGGACGCAGACTTGGCAAAAAATGCTAATCTTGGATTGACTAATGCACAAACCAAATCACCGAGGGTGGAACTACAGCAGATAAAATACTTTCTGGCGCTGGCGCAGGAGCTTCATTTCTGGAATACCGCAGAAAAGATGTTCATCACACAGTCGGCTCTAAGCCGTCAGATCAAAGCCCTGGAAGAGGAGTTGGGTGTGCGTTTGTTTGAGCGCAGTAAGCGCAACGTAAAGCTCACCGAGGCCGGCGTTTTCCTGCGCGACCGCTGGCTGCCGCTGCTGGAGGAGATTGCCCGCACGCACCGGCAAGCCAGAAAGATCCACGAAGGCGCGTTTGGTTCCATCTCCATCGGGTACCCGGGCTCGGTGGCCTATGGCTTTCTACCCGAAGTAGTCTCCAGAATTTCTCAACAGCTGCCCGAACTCAAAGTGGCGCTGGTAGAACCCGTGGATGCAAGTTTTGAGGAGCTGCTCCTTAATTTTCAGATAGACTTGGCCTTTAGGAGAGACCCCGCCGAAAACCCTTCGCTGCAGTCCTTGTGCCTGTACTCAGAACCGTTTTCCTTGATTGTGCCGGAGCATCATTGGGTCACCCAGGAGAACTTTAAGAGCCTGCAAGACCTGCACCAGGAGAAGTTCATTCTCTCTGCCTTGCACCAGAAGACGCATTACGTGAACACCCTCAACCACATGTTCAGGGAGTACGGTCTTACGCCCAACGTGTACATTGAATCTGATTTCGGGGCGATGATTCTGGGTTTGGTGGCGCGGGGCTTAGGCATTTCTGTGATGCCCAGTTCCTACGCCATCGGGGCGCCGCCCAACGTGCGCTTCATTCACCTGCCGCAGCACGTGAACCTGTACATGACCTGGCGCAAAGACGACAACAGCCCCGTGCTCAAGAACGTGCTGGAACTGGTGCACCTGGTGGCCAAAGACTTTTCCCAAGGCAAAGGCATGGAGCTATAGAACTGTCGTTTTGGGCTATTTTCCAGAAAACAACCCAAAAACGGAGGCTCTGCCTTTTGCAACCTCAGGCTTCGGCTTCTAAAAAACCTTCACCTTGACCCTTCTTGTGGATTTGTATTCCTTCGGATTTATACTCCCATGCCAAGACGTTTTCTCGTTCTACCGCTTTAAAGGGTCTTCAGAGTATCAGCTACGGTGACGGAAAGGGGAGTGGTGGGGCGGCCAATCAGTTTGGAAAGCTGGTGGCTGTCATCATATAAGTCTCCCTGTGACGCCGACACATCCCAACCGGCAATGGCTTGGGCAAGGTCTTCGGGTAGGCCAAAGCTGCCCAGTGCGGCGGCGTAGTCTTCTTGGGGCAGGTTCGTGTAAGGTATGTCCTTGCCGGTCTGGCGGGAAATCTCGGCGGCTAGGTCACGTAAAGTATAGGCGGAGTCGCCGGCCAGTTCATAGACTTTTCCCTGGTGGCCATTGCCGGTGAGGACGGCTACGGCGGCGGCGGCATAATCGGCGCGGGCCGCTGAAGAAATCTTGCCTTCGCCGGCGCTGCCTATGAACGCGCCGCCCGCCAGAGCGCCGCCCAGGGAGTTGGTGTAGTTCTCAGTGTACCAACCATTGCGCAGCAGCGTGTAGTCAATGCCTGAATCTTTTAAAAGCTGCTCGGTGGCACGGTGCTCGCCGGCCAGGCTCAAGGTAGACGTGTCTGCGTGCAACAGGCTGGTGTAGACAATCCATTTTACGCCGGCTTTCTTGGCGGCCGTAATCACGTTCTGGTGCTGAACGGCCCGTTTGCCCACTTCACTCCCCGAGATCAGCAGCAGCGTGTCAATGCCTTGCAGGGCTCTGTCTAAGGTGTCTGGTTTTTCATAGTCAGCCTCGCGGGTCTCAATGCCCAGGTCTGCGGCCTTCTGGGGCGAGCGCACCAGGCCAATGATGTCGTCTGTGGTTCCTTTTTCTTTTAGTTGCTGGATGACCAATCTGCCCAGGTGGCCGGTGGCTCCGGTAATGGCTATTCTCTTCATGGTGTTCATTTAATTTACTTAATCTGTGTATGTACGTAACTGAAAGGGAATGCTCAATGAAAGAGTAAAAGATTGCTGCGATACGTTCCCTTATTGCGGCACCAGAAACCCACCAGATCCGGCTACTTTCTGCGCCGGAAGAGAAGAGTATAAAACATGCGCCCTGTATGACGTTTACCATTGAAGAATTATTGCTGGGAGCCTCAGTGCTTCTGTTCCTGAGCATCTTGCTGAGCAAAAGTCTGGGCCGTTTCGGGATTCCTGCCTTGCTTCTGTTTCTGGGTGTGGGCATTCTGGCGGGCTCTGAGGGCATTGGCGGCATCTACTTTGATGATTTTGGCACGGCGCAGTCTCTGGGTACTATCGCCTTGACCATCATCTTGTTTTCGGGTGGGTTGGACACGCGCTGGGCAGCCACCAAACCCGTGCTCTGGCGGGGCATTGCCCTGTCTACGCTGGGCGTGTTCATCACGGCCATGCTGGTGGGTCTCTTTGCGACGTACGTCATGGACTTCACCCTTCTGGAGGGGCTGCTACTTGGGGCCATTGTGTCTTCTACAGATGCGGCGGCGGTGTTCTCCATTCTCAGGTCCAGTAAAATAGGCCTTAAGAACAACCTGGGCCCCACGCTGGAACTGGAATCTGGCAGCAATGACCCCATGGCCTATTTCCTGACGGTGAGCTTTACCTTTCTGATCACCAGCCAGGGCGCCAGCATCTGGCAGTTGGTGCCCATGTTTTTCCTGCAGATGAGCATTGGTGGCGTGGCGGGCGTTGTCATGGGCCGGACCATGGGCTGGGTCATCAATAAAATTAAGCTGCAACAGGAGGGTTTGTACCCGGCCCTCACGCTGGCCATGCTATTGTTTACGTTTTCCTTCACCAACCTCATTCAGGGCAACGGCTTTCTGGCAGTGTACATTTCGGCGGTGCTGCTGGGTAACAGCAATTTTCTGCACAAGGGAAGCCTTACGCGGTTTTATGACGGCCTGGCCTGGCTCATGCAGATTGTCATGTTCTTAACGCTGGGGCTGCTGGTGTTTCCGTCGCACATTGTGCCGGTGCTGGCGTCGGGGCTTTTAATCTCGCTGTTCCTTATTTTCGTGGCGCGGCCCATCAGCGTGTTTCTGGGGATGGCGTTTTTCAAAGCCTCTTTCCGGGACAAGGTGTATGTGTCCTGGGTAGGTCTGCGTGGCGCGGTGCCCATTGTGTTTGCCATGTACCCGCTGCTGGCCGGCGTTGAGAATTCTGAGATGATCTTTAACATGGTGTTCTTCATTGTCCTCACCTCTGTCATGCTGCAGGGTACTACGCTTAAAGTGGTGGCAGACTGGTTGCACCTGAGCGAGGAGGACCATTCGCTGAAGATGCTGGCCCTTGGCGCCGAAAGAGGGTACGCCTCCAAGAACTCACTGGTAGAGCTGGAGATGGACCGAAACTGGCGCTCCGTAGGCAAACCCATTGTAGAACTGGACCTGCCTAAAACAGCGCTCATCGTACTCATTGACAGAAGCGGCTCCTTCGTCACGCCCAACGGCGCTACCGTGCTGCAACCCGAGGACAAGCTCATGCTCATGGTAGAAAATGAACAGGAACTGGACCGCGTACGTGCAGCTTTGCAGTGAGAGAAAGTAGCAGCCTCGTTTTTGGCTTGTTTTCTGGAAAATAGGCGAAAACGGCGGTTCTCCTTATATGGTCAATAAAGCAATTCCTTATCACCGCATTAAGGCTGATCTAACAAGCGAGCTAACTCGCTCCGCATTAATACTGATTTTCATCTACAGAACATAAATATTTATAATCTAATAGCAGATATTAATTTAAAAATATATACCTTTTATAATGTAGATAGTTATCAGTCACTTAATTAATTTAATAATGGATTTTCAAGATGTAATTAAAGCACTTGGTGAGAAGGTTTCTCGCATGCAAGATTCAATTCAAACCGAGGAAGCAACCAAGATGGCATTTGTGATGCCCTTCATCTCTGCCCTGGGGTATGATGTTTTTAATCCAATGGAAGTAGTGCCTGAGTTTATTGCTGATTTGGGTATTAAAAAAGGAGAGAAGGTTGACTATTGCATCTTCAAGGATGGCGCAGCATCTATCATTATAGAGAGTAAGCATTAGAAGGAGAAGCTAGACGTTCACAACTCGCAACTGCATAGGTATTTTCATGTTACGGCGGCCAGGTTTGGGATTCTGACCAACGGCATCACCTATAGGTTCTACACTGATTTGGTAGAGTCAAATAAGATGGATGATAAACCCTTCTGGGAATTTAATATCACAGATTTAAATGAACAGGCAACGTTTGAGCTCAAGAAATACCACAAATCGCATTTTAGTGTAGAGAACATTCTGAGCTCAGCCACTGAATTGAAATATGCTAAAGAGATTAAGCGCATCATGTTAGAGGAAATGGCAAATCCAACAGATCCGTTTGTAAAGCACTTCGGCAAACAGATTGTGTCTGGGCCTATGACTGCAAAAGTGTTAGAGCAGTTCACTGGATTAGTAAAGAAATCTCTGAATGGTTTGATTAGTGAAATGATTAGTGATAGGTTAAAATCTGCTTTGGCTTCTGAAGAAGACAGAAGTTTTGTGCAGACTAGAGTGGCAGAAGATACTACCGTACACCCTGTAACTACAGAAGCGGTAAGTAAAGTAACTACCACCGAAGCAGAGAAAGAAGCTTTTTACATTATCCGATCTATTCTAAGAGCCAAATTAGACGCAAACCGAGTCTGCCATAGAGACACCCAAAGTTATTTTGGCGTGCTATTAGATGACAATAACAGAAGGCCTATCTGCCGCCTAAATTTAGAAGGTGCCAAAAAGACCATAACGCTGTTTGATGAAGCTAAAAAGGAGTCTAGGCACGAGTTACAAAATCTAGATGATATCTACGCCCACTCAGATCAGTTAATCAATACAGCTTTGAGTTATGACATAAAGACAATTTCTGTCAATTAAATTTTTAGTTCAAGAGCCAGATTTATGAAAGTCTGGCTCTTTTTTTTATGAATAGTATTAGTCCACAAATTTACTTCAGCACCTTTCCAAAACTGCCTTTCTGCCTCCCTTTGACATCAATCACCCCCTAAACTGACCTCCGTCATCTTTTTGGCGCCGCCTTCTGGAGAACTTTGTAACATCTCAAAAAGGAAAGGTTAGCGCCATTGCTACTTTTTTATTGCTCAGTGCAAAGCCTGCCTCCAGAGAGAAAACAACACAGGCAGCGTCATGAACATTATCTACTTACTTATCTGCATCAGCTTGGTAATGGCCATCATCTTCCTGAGTGCCTTCTTGAAGGCAGTCAGAAGCGGCCAGTTTGAGGACGACTACACGCCCTCTGTCAGAATTCTGTTTGACAATGAACTGACGCATACCCCTGCACAAAACAACACTAAACCACTTACTATTTCTACTAAACCGATGGAGGACACCGCACATGTTAGCTGAGGTTCTAAAAACACCCGGGCAGGCGCTCAAGAACAGCGTCAAAACCGTGGAAACATTCTACTATGACAACAAGATTGTCAGAGACTTTGCCTACGCCACCATTTTCTGGGGTGTGGCGGGCATGCTCATTGGGGTGATCATTGCGTTCCAGCTGGCGCGCCCCGAAATGAACATGGGCACCGAGTACACCACCTTCGGGCGGGTACGGCCTTTGCACACCAACGCCGTGATTTTCGCGTTTGTGGGCAACGGTATCTTCATGGGCGTCTACTACTCGTTGCAGCGCCTTTGTAAGGCCCGCATGTACTCAGATGTGTTGAGTAAAATCCACTTCTGGGCCTGGCAGCTCATCATTGTCTCTGCCGTAATCACGCTTCCATTGGGTTACACTACTTCTAAAGAGTACGCCGAGTTGGAATGGCCGATTGACATTGCCATTACCCTCATCTGGGTGGTATTTGGTTGGAACATGTTCGGGACCATCATCAAACGCCGCGAGCGCCACATGTACGTGGGGATCTGGTTCTACATTGCCACCTTCTTAACCGTTGCGGTGCTGCACATTGTCAACTCCTATGAGATACCGGTAACGTTCATGAAGTCGTATTCTGGCTACGCCGGGGTGCAAGATGCGCTGGTGCAGTGGTGGTATGGCCACAACGCAGTTGCGTTCTTCCTGACCACGCCTTATTTGGGGATGATGTACTACTTCCTTCCTAAGGCCGCTAACCGTCCGGTATACTCTTATAGATTATCTATCATCCACTTCTGGTCCTTGATTTTCATCTACATCTGGGCCGGTCCTCACCACTTGTTGTACACCGCCTTGCCAGACTGGGCTCAGTCTCTGGGAGTTGTGTTCTCTGTGATGCTGATTGCCCCAAGCTGGGGAGGTATGATCAACGGTCTCTTGACGCTAAGAGGCGCCTGGGACAAAGTACGCGAAGAACCAGTGTTGAAGTTCATGGTAGTGGCCATCACTGCCTACGGTATGGCCACCTTTGAAGGACCGCTGTTGTCTCTGAAAAACGTGAACGCCATTGCCCACTTTACAGACTGGATAGTTGCCCACGTGCACGTAGGCGCTCTGGGCTGGAACGGCTTCCTGACCTTCGGGATCATCTACTGGTTGATGCCGCGCATCTTCAGAACCGAGCTGTATTCTAAGAAACTGGCCAACTGGCACTTCTGGTTAGGCACGCTGGGTATCTTGTTCTACGCCATCCCTATGTACTGGGCAGGTTTCACCCAAGGCTTAATGTGGAAACAGTTTAGCCAGGACGGTCTTCTGCAGTACCCTAACTTCTTAGAAACCGTGTTGCAGATTGTACCTATGTACTACCTGCGCGGTGTTGGCGGATTGCTGTACCTGAGCGGTGTATTCATCATGATCTACAATGTGGTGAAAACTGTGAAAAGCGGTAACCTGCTGGCCAACGAAGAAGCGCAAGCTGCTCCTTTAATGCCTGCCGCCGTGATCTCCACGCCAGGTGAGCACAAAGGCCACTGGCACAGAGTGATTGAGCGTCGTCCGGTGCAAATGGCAGTGTGGGCTACCGTAGCCATCTTGATTGGTGGTATTGTGGAAATGGTGCCAACCTTCCTGGTAGAGTCTAACGTGCCTACCATTGACACCGTCAAGCCTTACACCTCGCTTGAATTGCAAGGACGTGACGTGTACATCAAAGAAGGCTGTGTGAACTGCCATACGCAAATGGTACGGCCGTTCCGCTCAGAGACTGAGCGCTACGGAGAGTACTCTAAGGCTGGTGAGTTTGTCTATGACCGTCCATTCCTGTGGGGCTCTAAGCGTACCGGTCCAGACTTGCACAGAGTGGGCGGTAAGTACCCAGACTCCTGGCACTACCACCACATGATGGACCCTACCTCTATGTCGCCGGGTTCTATCATGCCAGTCTATCCTTGGTTGATTGAAAAAGACCTGGATATCTCTACCACCAAAGCCAAGATTGAGGCCATGCAGAAAATGGGCGTGCCTTATGAGCCTGGCTACGCCGACAAGGCCAACGAGGACCTCATGAAACAAGCCCGCGCCATTAGTGCTGGTTTGAAAAAGGAGAACATTGAGGTGAAACCAGAGAAAGAGATCATTGCCCTCATTGCCTACCTGCAACGCCTGGGTACTGACATTAAAGTACAAGAGCAAAAATAGATACTAGATGTTAGACGCTAGATAGTAGATGTACACTAAGGATTCTTTTAAAAAGAATAGTCTAACATCTAGTATCTAGCCTCTAGCATCCCAAAAAACAGAGCCATGTATAAGAACATACTTCAATCCATAGCCGGCATAGAGATTTACCCCATCATTTCCTTCGTTATCTTCTTCGCCTTTTTCATAGGGTTGCTGGGATACGTGCTGGTGGTGAGCAGAGAGCACATACGCGCCATGAAGGCCATGCCCCTGCAGAATGAAAACGGATTCAACACATTAGAAACAGAACTACGGTCATGAAACGCCTCACCAAAAGCTTCTGGCTGGCCGCTTTAGTAAGCGCCCATACCTTGTGGCAGCCTGCCCAGGCGCAGGACGCCGTAAAAGGGAAAGCCGTCTTTGACACCAACTGCGCCGTGTGCCACAGCGTGACCGAACAAGTGGTAGGCCCCGCTCTCAAAGACGTGCACAAACGCCGCGATGAGAAATGGATCACCAGCTTTGTCAAGAACTCCACCAAAATGGTTGCCTCTGGAGACAAGCAGGCGGTGGAAGTGTTTGAGAAGTTCGGGAAAGTGCCCATGACTACCTTTGAAGGCACTCTTTCTGACGGTGACATCAAAGACGTGATTGCCTTTGTAAAAGCAGAGAGCGAAGCCCCGGCTGTAGCTGAGACACCCAAGACAGAGATCACTACCGGCGGAGACCCTGCCAAAGAAACTACTGCCACGCCGGCCAGCTTCAGCTTGAAAGACATGCCCGCCACTACCATTGTGTTGCTTTCTCTGGTGGGCTTCCTGCTCTTTATTGTGATGGCCGTTTTGATTGTCACTTTCTTCCAGGCCCTGCCCATCCTGAGCCAGTTATATGACAGACCAGGCATGCGCAATACCAGCATGGCCCGCATCATTGCGCTCCTGCGCGGGGACACTTCTACGCTCACTGGTCAGCACAAAGACGTGCTCATGGCAGACCACACCTATGACGGCATCTTTGAGTTTGACAATGACCTGCCGCCTTGGTGGAAGTACATGTTCTATGCCACTATTGTCTTTGGCGTAGGCTACCTGTTGCACTACCACGTGTTCAACAGCGGTCAGCTGCAGGACGCAGAATACCAGGCAGAGATCCAGCAGGCCTCTCTCCTGAACCCTAAGAGCAGCGAAGGCAATGCCAACGAAGTAACCCACTTCACCGCCTTGAAGGAGGCGCCTAAGTTGGAGGCCGGTAAAGCCGCTTTCATCCAGAACTGCGCCGCCTGCCACGGGCCAGAAGGGCAGGGAACCGTTGGTCCTAACCTAACAGATGAGTTCTGGTTGCACGGCGGTGACGTAAACGACATCTACAAAACCATCAAATACGGGGTAACCAGCAAAGGCATGGTGGCCTGGCAGAAAAAGCTGTCTGATGACCAAATCCTGGAAGTGGCCAGCTACATCTTGAGCATCCAGGGTTCTAAACCCGCCAACGGCAAAGCCCCGCAAGGTGATAAGTACGAGCCTAAGAAATAAGGTTTTTGTTAGTTTGTTTTTCCCCAAAAAGCCCTTTCTGCCAATAGAAAGGGCTTTTTCTTTGTAGAGATAATTGTTGCCCGTTTTTAGCTTCTTTTCCAGAAAACAGGCCAAAAACGACATCACCTAATCCTTCCTGCCTCTATTAGTTAGTAGCAGGAAGCCCCAACCCATGCAGTAGCGTCGCGGCACCCATACGAGGTGGCCCTTCGCAGCGATGGCCGGTTCAATTTGCCAAAGTCCTTCTCTGCCACAGAAATGCACTCTTTAATACCGGCTTCCTCAAAAGATGAGCAAAGTCATTATCTGCAGTGACCATTGCAATGGGCCAGGGGAGAGGGTTCTGGTAATTTTACATCAGTTTCAAAGCGGGGGAAACACTCTTGCTTCTGATTCTGAAAAGCTCGCTGCCGGGCGCACAACCGGTATGAGACCAATGAGTACTATTCTAAAAGATCCTGAAGCCTTCCGGGATACCATTTCTACGGTAGACAAAGACGGAAAACGGGTATGGGTGTACCCCAAAAAGCCCAGCGGAAAACTTTACCAGTACCGCAAATATGTGAGCTACATGCTCTTGACCATGCTTTTCACCGGACCCTTCTGGAAAGTGAACGGGTTGCCGGTGCTCATGCTCAATTTCCCGGCGCGCAAGTTCATCTTGTTCGGGCAGATTTTCTGGCCGCAGGATTTCTTCATTCTGCTGCTGGGGTTCATGGCCCTGGTGGTCTTCATCATCCTGTTCACGGTGGTGTACGGGCGCGTTTTCTGCGGCTGGATTTGTCCGCAGACCATCTTTATGGAGATGGTGTTTCGGCGCATTGAGTACTGGATTGAAGGAGACGCTCCTCAACAGAAAGCACTGGACCGGGCACCGTTATCCTTTGAGAAACTCTGGAAGAAGACTGCCAAGCATACCCTTTTTATAGGAGTATCGTTTGTAATTGCCCATACGTTCTTGGCCTACATTATTGGGGTGGAAGACCTTTGGCAGATTGTCACAGACTCGCCGGCCAACCATATAGGTGACCTTGTTTCACTTGTTATGTTTACCGGGGTGTTTTACTTCATCTTTGCCAGGTTCAGAGAGCAGGTGTGTACCATCGTTTGTCCGTACGGCAGGCTGCAAGGCGTCATGCAAGACAAGCAGACCATCACGGTGGCCTATGACTACCAGCGCGGCGAGCCCAGAGGCAAACTGCGTAAGAACCAGGAGCGCACCGAAGGCGACTGCATTGACTGCCACCAGTGCGTGCAAGTGTGCCCGACGGGCATTGACATCCGGAACGGTGCCCAGCAGATGGAATGCATTAACTGCACCGCCTGTATTGATGTCTGCAACAACATCATGGACCTGATCAACAAGCCCCACGGCCTCATCAGGATGACGTCTGAGGAAAGCATTGAGCAGAAGAAGCCCTGGAAGGTTACGCCCCGCGTGAAGCTGTACACCACGGTGCTGGTGCTGTTGATGACCGCCTTCGGGACGCTGTTGGCTACCAGAAGCAATGTAGACGCCACCATCCTGCGCACGCCGGGCATGCTGTACCAGCAAACCGACAAAGGCACCGTAACCAACCTCTACAACATCACGCTCATCAATAAGACAGATTCCCAACTTCCCATCACCTTAAAGCTGATCTCGCCTAAAGGAACGATCAAGGTGGTGCAGACAGAGCTGGTGCTGCCGCGCCAAGGTTTGGTGGAAGGCGTGTTTTTCGCTGAAATCCCAAAAAACAGCCTAGAATCGGCGAGTTCAGAAATTAAGATTGGCGTGTACAGCGGTGAGCAACTCATCACCACCGAGACTACCAAGTTTCTGGGACCCGGTAAGTAATGTGCTTATTTCTTGATGCGAAAATTTGGAGATGTGGAGATGTGAAAATGTCTCTGGGTCATTCGTCAAAGTAGAGAAGCAAATCAGAAATAGAAGTACTTAAAAGATGTCTTATGTCTTGTGTCTGACATCTTGCGTCTTCTAAAACATCTAACGTCTTATAAAAATGTCAACTCATATAAATACCGCCCCAGCCAGTAAGAAGTCTTTTTTGCCTTACATCATCATTGCGGCGTTTTTACTATTCATCGGGTACATTGGCATGTTGGTGTATGGCACCATGCAGTCTGATGTAGACCTGGTAAGCAAAGATTACTACGCCAAAGAACTGGCCTATAACCAGCGCATGCAGCAGTTGAGCCACGCCCAGAACCTGGACCAGCCCATTCAAATCATAGCCGCGCAGGCCGCTGGACAGTTGGTGGTGCAGTTTCCGGCAGAATTGCAGAAGGCCACGGGCTCTGTGCTGTTTTTCAGGCCGTCTAACGTGCAGCTTGATTTTGAAGTGCCTCTGAAACTGAACGCCGACGGCTTGCAGCATTTCTCAACAGACTCTCTGCAGAAAGGCCTCTGGCGCGTGCAGGTGCTGGGTAAAGTAGGCGACAAAGAATATTTTCAGCAACAAGACATAACGCTCTAGTACCATGTGGTGGGCAGGGTTAGTCATAGGCTTTATCAGTAGCTTTCATTGCGTGGGGATGTGCGGTCCTATCGCGATGGCGCTACCAGTTGGCAGGGGATCCGGCGCTTCCTTTCTGGGAGGCCGGCTCCTGTACAACGTAGGCCGAATGACCACTTACATATTATTGGGTGGCGTGGCGGGTGCCATTGGCCAGACGTTGAACCTGGCCGGCTGGCAGCAGTCGCTCTCCATTGCCTCTGGCGTCATGATGCTGTTGCTGGTGGCCTTGCCGGCTACTGTATCTGGTAAACTGAGCCGTTGGCTGGGCACTGAGAAATGGTGGCAAGCGCTAAGGAAGGCCATGGCCAAACACTTCGGGAACGGTTCACCAAGGGCCTTGTACCAGATTGGTGTTTTGAACGGGCTATTGCCGTGCGGCATGGTGTATTTTGCCCTGGCCGGGGCCGTGAGTGCGCCCGGCGTAGGAGGGGCCATGTTGTACATGGCCATGTTTGGTCTGGGTACCCTGCCTTTGATGTGGCTGGTGTCCCTGTCTGGTAAATTGTTACAACCCAAGGTGCGGTACTACATGCGCAACGCCGTGCCTTACGTGGCCGGTTGCCTGGCCGTGCTGTTCATTTTAAGAGGCCTGAATTTGGGCGTGCCGTATGTGAGCCCTCAGCTGCCAAGTACTACGCAAGAGGCGGCCGTGTGCCATGTCCCATAAAAATACATAGACCAACCAGACCTATCCAACTAACAGACTATGAGTACTCCCAGAATCCTGCTTCCGTTTAACTTCACAGATGCCTGCGTGACCGCCCTGCGGTACGCCTACCAGTTTGCCGCACACCTAAACGCAGACATCACCTTGTTGCACTGCACCGGCGACCTGCAACTAACGCCTACCTTTGAAAGCCGGTTGCTGTTGCGCCTCAGAAGTTTTTCTCAACGTCACGCCAGCGCCTTCAGCAAGGGACTTGGCACAGAACCATTCATTGATTGCGTGATTAAAAGCGGTCATCTCAGAGAACAGTTGGCCCAAGCGGTGGAAGAGTTCCAGATAGACATGCTGGTGTCGCCGGCGGGTTATCTTTTGGCGGGCCTGGCGCAGGAAGAAGTGGTGGCCTTGCCAGACCTGGTAGCGCGCCCCATCTTGCTCATACCGCCCAAAGCCCAATTTACGCCGCTGCGGGAGATTGTCTTCACCCTGGACGTGACAGACACAGACCCATTGGTACTAGAGAGAGTGCAGAAACTGTCCCGTACGTTCAACGCACACCTTACCTTGTTGCACTTACACAGCCAGTTGGACGGCGTAAGCTTCTGCCAGGTGCAGAAAGCTGCCACCGCTCTTCAAAGCCAGCTGGAGTATTCTAACAAAGCCATCATCTGCCAGGAAGAAGATGATTTGGTAGAAGGCTTGAATAGCCTGGCTGGCAGCATGACGCCAGATTTATTTGTGCTGGCCACCCAAGACACGCATTTGCTGCAAGAGTATTTCTCCGGCGAATTTAAGAAGACCAACCCTTGCCATCTGCACACGCCGCTGCTCAACCTGTACCAAGCCAGAAGAACCGCTTGTTCAGCCAGTTGCCGCCACTGCAACCAGACCGTTTCAAACGCAGAAGCCACTGAGCAAAATGCGGTAATCAGCTAAAAAGATTGAGGCATCGTTTTTGGGCAGTTTCCCAGAAAATAAGCCAAAAACGGAAGGTGCCGGCAGAAGAGATTCTGCCGGCACCTTCCGTTTTCAAGGGAGCATCTCCGAGGAGAAGTTTTTAGCTGCGAGATTTGCCTTTCAGGGCATCGGCGTCATAGGCCATTTTCATGTAATGCAGCACTTCTTCATTGAGGTCTTCCTTGTCATAGATGCGCACGTAGTGGTTGATGTCCTGGTCGCCCACGTGGCCAATCTTATGGAAGCAGAGCGTGTTGTCATATACTTTGTTAAGAGGCAGGCAAACATCTATAAAGTTTCTGCCCAGCTGGTGCACAGAACAGAAGCGTGTGTTTTTGGCCAGGGAAATCATGGTCTTGGCCGGATGTACCCTGAACTCACCAATGGTGCGGTACTGCTCCAGAAAATGGCGATACAAACCCACGGTCACTTCAGACTTGCCCCGCAGGAAATCCTCTTCGGTTTTGTCCAGGCAGGAGTGGGTTTGGTTGGTTCTCAGGAACTCTTGGGCGCAGGTGGGGCAGGTCCACATAAAAGAAAGATAGGCGTTTTTGGCTTGTTTTCTGGAAAATAGGCCAAAAACGGAAATTCCGCAAACAGACGTCTGCTGAATTTCTGAAGGCTTTGGGTTGACTGAATTAATTGACGAAACACAAGACCCGGTTCCACCTGATTCTATCTGTGAAACTGGCCGTAGAGTCAGTAGACATTCCTATCAACACGGGCTTGCCCACCACGTATTCTTCGGGCACAAACCCCCAGTACCTGGAGTCATGCGAGTTATGCCGATTGTCTCCCATCATGAAATAATAGTCCTGCTGAAAGGTGTAGTGGGTCATTAGTTTCCCGTTCTGGTACAGCAGACCGTTGTTCAAGGCCACGTTTTCATTACGTTCGTACACGCGTATGATCTTCTCATACAGCGGCACCGTTTCTGCGGTAAGCGCCACCGTGGTTCCTTTTTTGGGAATGTACAGCGGCCCATAATGGTCCTGGTTCCAGGCATAGGTGGCCGGGGCAAATGGAAATACCCGCTCCTCGGCCTGTCCGGCCGGCATCTTTACTGGCGTCACGGTGGCAACGAAGTCAAATTCCTGTAATAGCCGGGCTTTTTCTGCCGAGGTAAACATGAGATATCCGCCCTCCGTCTGGTACAAGTCGGTGATGCCCTGCTTCTGGAAGAATTTTTCCTGCACATACTCCTTGGTCTGCACAAAGTAGCTGAACTGGAGGCCCGCCGGATTCTCTGCCTGTTTGCCATTGATGTACACCTGCCCGTCTTTTATCTGGAAAGAATCACCGGCCACGGCCACGCAGCGCTTCACCAAAAAGGTCTTCAGATCCAGGGGACGTTCAACTTCCTCTGGGTGGTTGAAAACGACGGCGTCATTGCGCTTCACCTGGGAGAGGCCGGGTAACCGCCAAGAAGGAAGCTGCACCAAGTCTGAGTAGGAGGAAAGTTTGGTGCCCCAGATGGTCTGGTGAGTCAAAGGAACCTGCAACGGGGTAATGGGCGTACGGGAACCGTAGTGGAGCTTGCTTACAAACAGGTAATCGCCGGTCATGAGGGAGCTTTCCATGGAGGAGGTGGGCACGGCGAAGGCTTCAAAGGTGAGCCACCTGATGACCATGGCGCAGAGAATGGCAAACTTGAGCGCATCTCCCCACTCGCGGAGGGCAGATTTCTTAACGGCTGGCGCAGAGCGCTGCTGTTTATTTCTTTGAAAAGGTAACCGCATAGTTTCAAGGAAGTTAGGCGAAGGAGAGAAATATAGACTTAAACTATATTCAGCCCTTGCATATTGTGTTCTTCCCTGAAAAAACTAGAGATGGAGATGCGCGGCTTTCTCTTCTTTTATTCCATGACGTACCTGCCTTCTGGGGTTGCCAGCAAAGAAGGAACCGTTTTGGACTGTTCAAACGCCTGGTACCCCGCCTCCAGATTTTTCCAGAAGGCCAGGAGTTGAGGCGCCTGGGTGTAGGCTGATTTTAACTGGGTATACGCTGGCGTGTTAAACCTCACCGGAAAGAAATGCACGGGAATCTGAGTCTGGCCTTGTTCAAAGGCTTCTACTGCCAGCACATACAGCACCTTGATTTTATCATCAGTGATGGACACGCAGCCCACCGTCTGGCAGTCGCCGTGCAGGAAGATGTCGCCGCCCAGTTTACCGGTGGGATTGCGGGCCTTGTCTGCAGCGTTGGGGTAGTTGACACCCAAAGACAGGTAGAAATTACTCTTGGGGTTAAAGCGGTCAATGAAATAGAAGCCTTCGGGTATCTGGCCGTCTCCCTCCCTGCGCTTGGGACCCACCGTGCCAGACATGGCGCAGAACGGATACGTAAGCAGCAACTGGAATGGCGTGTCTTCCTTTTTCTTCGCCCAAATCTCCAGCGTTTGCTCCTGCTTGAACACCCTTAGGTAGAGCTCCAGATTGGTCATGGCCAGCCCCTTGTTCTTTAGAAACTTGTCTAAATCTGCGTACTTCTGGGCATAAGCGGTGCGCACCCGCTCATACTGCATTTGCTGTTGCTTGAACCGGTCGGGCGCTAGCAACAGCACCAGGCTGAACGCCAGAAGGAGATTTTTCATGAAACCGTAGACCTGTCAATTGGAGAAAAGGAGGGAAGGGCAAAGATGCGGAAATCTCCTGAACCGGCAATGGCCTGAGCATGAGGCCGGTGTGCATTTCTGCTTTGGCCTTGAACGGGCAATCTGCAAGAATGGTCGTTTTTGGCTTATTTTCTGGAAAAGAGGCTAAAAACGGAAAACCACAGCGCTGGGGCTGTGGATTCACGGTTATCTTTTGTCTTTGAAAGGCCTTCGGTCATCAGGTTGGTTTCTGTCTCTGGACTGCTCTCGGTCCCTTGAATCTTCCCGGTCCCGGCCGCCATCCCGGTCTCTGGAGGTAGAAGTACTTGGCCGCTGAGCCTTTTCTGATGACAGGCCTTTCTTTGGTTCCATGGGGCCGCGCATGTGAATGACCAACCCGTTCAGGAAGTTGCGCAGGAGTTGGTCGCCGCAGGGTTGGTAGTTAGGGTGGTCTTCTTTTCTGAAGATGGCGCCCAGTTCGCTTTTAGACACGTTGAAGTCTACCAGCTTAAGAATGTCAATGATCTGGTCGTCGCGCAGTTGCAAGGCCACGCGCAGTTTTTTGAGGATATCGTTGTTGGTCATGGAAACGCTTGGTTTGACTGTGCCTATTCTACGAAGTTGAGGCGGCACGGTATTCAAAACCCTAAATTACTGTTTCTTTTTGGAGTTTGAACGGCGGGTTTTCCCCGTAGCCGGCGCTTTGGGATCGGTGACCTGGATTTCTCCGGCTTTTTCCTTGTCTTCGTTCACTATGCCTTTCTTTTCCTGGCCGGGCTTGAACTCCATCTTCCCGAACTTATAATTAAAGCTCAGCCGCACCACGCGGTTGTAGTTGTTCTGCCAGCTGTTGCTGTGGTAGCGGTTCAGGAGGTCTTGCACATAGGTCTCGGTGTACACAGAGTTACGCGTAGTGAGGTTACCGCCAATAAAGTTTTCAATGTTTAGGCTAAGGCCCGCCTTCTTGTCCCAGAACTCTTTGCGCAGGCCCAGGCTGTAGCTGTAGGAGGCGGTGCTTCGGCTTTGCAAATCAAATTTTCTGGAGTTGAACGAGCCAGACACCTGCACGCTGTACGTCTCCAGGAAGCGGTAAGAAGCGTTTGAATTGAGCGAGTACATCCAGCCCGCAGAGGTTTTTTGCAGGGCATTGCTCTGAAGGCTGGTGTAGTACAGATTGCCGTTCACGCCCACCTGGCCCTTCTGCTTGAACCGCGTGGTGGTGGACAGGCTCAGGCCGTAGACCGCATTTCTACCAATGTTGCGCTGCGTGGTGTTCCTTCTGATGATTTGCTCGCCGTTACGGGTCACCAGTTCCTCAAACTGAAAAGCGCCTATGTCATTGTTGGTCTGCCGCCAGTAAACAGAGGCGTTCACGGTGGTGGTTTTGATGGGATGCGTGTAGTTCACCTCTGTGTTGTGGGTGAGTTCTGCGTCCAGGTCTGGGTTGCCGTACCGGATGTTGTACACGTTGGTGGAGTCAATGTAGGGGTTCAGGAGCTGGATCTGGGGCCGATGGATGCGGGTGGAATAGCTGAGGCGCAGCCGTTTGCCCTGCTCAAAAGTCCGGGACAAGGTGACATTGGGCATCAGGTTTTTGAACGTCTTCTCAATGGAGTTCTGGGTGGAGATGAAGTCACCGGCCACGTGGGTGTATTCATACCGGGCCCCCAGCCGCATCACGTATTTGCTTTGGACCCTGAGCGTGTAGGAAAAGTAGGTGGAATACACGTTCTGGTCATACTGGAAGATGTTGGAACGGCGCGGATTGGGGTCCAAAGGACCTTCTGCGGTGCTGGCAGAAAACAACTGGTGGTTGCTCTCAGACTGGCGCAGAATGGCTTTGGTGCCCACTTCCAACTTCCCCCATTTCTCAAACGGATGGGTGTAGTCGGCCTGCACGGTGGCTTCTTTGTTGGCTACCAGATTGTCGGCTTCTTCGCGGTAATTGACGGTAGTGGCTTCTTCTAGCTGCGTAAGGTGGTTTTGGCTGTTATTGCGGTTAGTGCTGTACAGCCCCAGAACTTCCAGTTCCTGGCCCTTCTTCTGAAACCGCCGGGTATAGTCCAGGTTGGCCTCCAGGCTCTGATTCCGGCCCTCTGTTAGAATGTCACGCTGAAACTGGCGCTGAAACTGGGTGGTATAGTTGTTCTCCTCTGAGGTAAGCACGCGCTCATTGTCAGAAAAAGATTTGTTCAGGCGCAGGTTGGCGCTCAGGTTGTTCTTGTCATTGAAATCATGGTCGCCGCCCAGTTGCAGGAAGCCGCTCTGGTCCTGGTTATCAAATCGGCTGGCCTGCTCAATCTCCCGGTTTTCTGTGTAGAGATCACCGGAGGTAGAAAGCTTGTCCCTAAGATAGAGTTGCTCTGTCTCAGAGTCGCCGTGTCGGTTGTTCAGGTTGCCGCCAGCGCTGGCGCGGATGCCGGTTTTGCCTTTTCTGCCGTTCAGGCTGGCGTTGAGGTTGCTGGTTCTGTTACCTACTGAGGCATTGACCGCACCCGTCATGCCCTGCATAAGAGTGCTTTTGGTAACGATGTTGATGACCCCGGCGCTGCCTTCGGCGTCATGCTTGGCAGATGGGTTGGTGATCACTTCCACGCTCTTGATCATGTCTGCCGGAATCTGCTGCAGGGCTTCGGCCAGGTTGGCCGCCATCATGGAAGAGGGCTTGTTGTTGATGAGGACTTTAATCTTGCTACTGCCCCGCATCTCCACATTCCCGTCTATGTCCACGGACAGCATGGGCACTTTCTTGAGCACGTCTGCGGCGGTACCGCCAATGTTGGTGATATCTTTTTCGGCGTTATAGACCAGCCCGTCATCCGTGTCCTGGATTAAGTCCTTCTCCGCTGATACCACCACTTCTTTCATGGTCTGGTCTGCCGCAGAAAGTGAAAGAGTGCCTACGTCCAGTGCGGTTGCTTCTGCTGAAACGGTGAACGCATGAGTAAGCGGCGCATACCCAAGATAGGTGACCACCAACTGGTAACTGCCCGCCGCCACCTTAGGAAAAGTGAATTTGCCCCGGGCATCGGCGGAAGTCCCGGACAGCACCTTGCCACTGGGGGTCTGCAAGGCGATGGTGGCAAACTCTACCGGCTGCTGGGTTCCCTTGTCTACCACCGTGCCCGTAAGTAGAACCACTTGTGCCTGCTGCCAGCCATGAGGGCGCGCCAGAACCTCAGCCTTCACCGATGTGTTTGCCAAAAGAAGGCTATAAAAGCAACTGAGCAAGCTCCAGAAGAAGAAGTGTTTCACGCAGAAGGAATGAAAATACCGGATTAGGGGACTATTGTTTCGGGCAGGCAATCTAAACGATTTCTGTTTGATTTACCTGGCCGCAAAAGCTTCCTTTGGACACCTAATTGGGGCGTAGGTTTAAAAGGTGAACCAGGTATATTTTGTGAAGGTGCTTCGTCGTCTTGCCTGGCATGGATTTGAACTCACGCTCAGAGTTTCTTTTTAACAAGCGCCTCTTTTTGCCTACTTTTAATTTTCTAAACAGCACTAACTTTATGACACAATACCTGGTAACCGGCACAGATTATACCTCAGAAGGCGCGTTAGACAACCGTATGGCCGTGCGTCCTCAGCATTTAGAGATGGCCAAGAAGCTGAAGGCGAGCGGCAACTTTATCATGGGCGGTGCTTTCTTAGATGAGCAAGGCGTGATGAGAGGCTCTTCATTGGTGCTTCAGTTTGAGACCAAGGAAGAATTGCAAAAATGGATGGACGAGGAGCCGTACATTCTCCAGAAGGTTTGGGAAACCGTGGATGTGAAGACCTATAAAATCGCGCAGATTTAAATTGCTTCTTTTGCTTGACTTCAGTCGTTTTTGGCCTGTTTTCTAGAAAACAGGCCAAAAACGATTCCTTGCATAAGGAACTTCAGTACCTACCTATTCATTAAAATCATCACAATAACCATCACCGCCAAGATGATGTGCGGGATGAAGGTAACGCCGCCGCGTTGGCTCAATTTGGCCAGGGCGGTTTCTTCATCTGGAGAAGTGGCGATGGCTTTTTCTACCTCACGGTGGGCTTGCCGGATGTAGGCGAAATTGGCCAGGCCGCCCGTCACCAGTCCCCAGAAAATCATGGCTACCCGTTCTACCGCGACAATGTAGTTCTCTGGGATGAGCCCTTGTTTGATTAAAACGCCTTCCAGCAAAGTCTGGGAAAGCACGGCCAAAATCAGGAACAGGGCAAAACGGTTCATCTTGCGGTAGAGCAGCCAAGGCAAACCCAGAAAGAAGGCGTAGAAGTTAAACGTGAACTTATGACCGGCCTGATATTGCTCCAGCTTGTCATAGTAATAGTCGTGGCTCTGCCCAAAATAGGTGCGGTAGTAAATCTCTTTGTCTTCTGCCAACATGCTAACGGAATTCTGAACGCGTAAAAGGGCTGGGCCTGTAAAATATTAACTCACCAGGGAGGGTATAAAGGTAGTGAGAAAGCATCGGTTTCTTCTGCGTTCAGGCTCAGGAGTTGGCGTCTTATGGGATTCCAGGTCAAGTCTAACTAACCAGGTGCAGCAAGTCTTGCCGGGAAAAGGTGCTCAATACCGAACTATCCGTTTTCACCAGGTTGCCGGCCAGTTCTTTTTTAGAGGCCTGCAGAGTCATGATTTTTTCCTCAATGGTGTCTGGGCAGATGAGGCGCACGGCCACCACGTTCTGGTGCTGGCCAATGCGGTGCGCTCGGTCAATGGCCTGGTTCTCCACGGCAGGGTTCCACCAAGGATCTACTAGGTACACGTAATCTGCGGAAGTAAGATTAAGCCCGGTGCCACCCGCTTTCAAACTGATCAGAAATACGCGTACGTCAGGCTTGGTCTGGAAGCTTTCTACTTTCTGGCCGCGTTGGGTAGTCTGCCCCGTGAGGTATTCATAGGCTATGCCGCGTTTTTCCAGCTCTGGCCTGATCAGGTCCAGCATGGACACGAACTGAGAGAAGACCAGTATTTTATGGTAAGGCGCCTTGTTCTCAATCTGCTCCAGCAGGGCTTCCATCTTGGCGGAAGACTCTCCATAAGAAGCCTCGTCTGGCAGCAGGGCGGGGGAGTTGCAGATCTGGCGCAGTTTGGTCAGCCCCTTGAGCACATGCATTCGGCTCTTGGGCAAGTCGTCTTCCTGCTGCGCCAGCAGAAAATCCCGGACGTCCTTGGCGTGACTTTCATAAATCTGCCGCTGCTCCAAGCCCATCTCACAGTAAATGACCATCTCGGTTTTCTCGGGCAGCTCGGCGGCTACCTGTTCTTTGGTACGGCGCAACAGAAACGGCTGTATCTTCTTCTGCAGTTCGGCGGCGCGCTTGGTCTCCTTGAACTTGTCAATGGGCGTGGCATAATGATCCCTGAAATAGCGCTTGTCGCCCAGCAGGCCGGGACAGGCGAAGGACAGCTGCCCATACAAATCTATGGTGTTGTTTTCTACGGGCGTGCCCGTGAGGACGATGCGGTTGCGGGCCTTCAGGAGGCGGGCTGCCTTGTACCGCTGGGACTCTGGGTTCTTGATGGCCTGCGACTCGTCCAGGAAGATATAATGGAAAGTGATTTCTTTGAGCGCCTTGATTTCAGACAGCAACGTGCCATACGAGGTGAGGACTATGTCTACCAAATCAAATTCTTTGCGGCCGCGCACAGCCCCGTAGAACGTGTGTACTTTGAGACTTGGGGCAAACCGCGCCAGTTCCTGTTGCCAGTTGAACAGCAGTGACGTGGGTACCACCACCAGGTGAGGGCCAGCCGCTCTCTTCTCTTTGAGCACCAGCAGAAAGGCGATGACCTGCACGGTCTTTCCCAGGCCCATGTCATCGGCTAGGCAGCCGCCAAAATTGAGGTCGTCTAGCTGGTGGAGCCAGTTGAGGCCTTGTTGCTGGTACGGACGCAGGGTGGCTTGCAGCGTTGCGGGGGCCGGTATCTGAGGCAATTTGGCCGTGGGCTGCATTTTCTTCTGCAGCGTGGCCAGTTCCTTTTTAATCTCGTTGGGCAGCACTTCGTCTTCATACAGCTCGGCTACGTGCGCGAAGTGTATTTTAGGCGTACGCAGCTGCTCTTCCACCACATCTGCCCACCTGAAATAGCGGGCCAGCCGGTCCATCCATTCCTGGGGGAGAATACCCAGGGTGCCGTCATCCAGTTGCACGTATCTGGTTTTGTTCTTGACGGCCTTGGCCACTTGCTTTAAAGAGGCTTTCTGCTTGCCGTACAACAGGTCAATGTGGGTGTCAAACCAGTCCAGGCCGCTCTCCATGGAAATAGAAAGCGTCCCTTTGAAAGGGCTGAACTTCTGGCTTTTAAGTTGGTCAAACCCCAGAATGGTAATGCCCTGCGCACGCCAGGCGTCAAAGGCTTCCAGAAACCAATCCTGGTCCAGAAACTGGTCTTTGTGCAAATAGAAACTGGTCTGGCTAATCTGGTTTTCCAGGTCTGGGTGCTCCTCCAGGATGGCACGCGTAAGCGCCAGTTCTGCGGCTTCTTCTCGGTTGAGGGTAAAAGCTCTGCCCTGAGCGTCTGTAGCGTATATCTGTTTCCTGGACAAAACGGGCACTTCATTGGCCCCGTATTTCATGGCGGGTGTGAGGAGGACGTAAGGCGTTGACTCAGAGAGATAGAGGAGCTTCTGTGCCGGCTGGTCAAAGCCTTGTTCTTTCACCTGTTGGGCAGTGGCTGGCCGCAAAAAAGAATACGTGATATTAATCTGGTCTTCCAGCGGTGCCAGCACCTGCGTCCTGAACTCTTCAAACTTGGAGCTGTGCAGAACCAGTTGGTGGTGGTGTTTTTTGAAAAACTCAATGACCCGCAGCATTTCTTCGCGCTCTACCAGATAGAGGGTGTTTTTGAGGTGCAGGAAGTAGTTAAATTGAACGTCCAGGTCAGAAAAGGCGTAGGCCTGGCCTTCTAGCTGCAAATGCCCGCTCACCTCATAAAAGTCATTCTGCAAATGAACGGTCAACTGCACGTCTACGGGCAGGGCCTTCACCTGTACCGGAGAAAGCGCACTGGCCGTTACATTCACTGATTTCTCTGGATTGTGCCAGTAAAATTCCAGTCGCAGCGGGTTTTTGAGCAGCGCTTGCAGAGCGGCCAGGTCGGCGGGGGTTCTGGTGGTATTGTAATTGCCCTGAAACTTAGAAATGCCGCTGTAGAACTTAAGCTCCTCTGGGTCCTGAGTCTGCCACAGAAAGTCAAACGGGGCCAGCGCCTTAAGCGGATTCTTGATCTTGCCTTCTCGGGTGAGCGGGGCTTCCATCAGGTCCAGGTGCAGGTTGTTGTAAAACCGGTGCTTGCCTATCACCACAATGGGTTTGACACCATCTACGGCCAGTGGGGCGGCCGGCAACCGAGGCCCGGAAGGGGAGAGTTCTTCGGCAATGAAGGCACTGGTGAACGTATGAATGGGGAACAGTTCTTTGCGGCGCGGTTCAATATGCAGGTTTTTGTTGCTGTACTCCAACTCAAAGAAGGTGTCCAAATCGGGTTCATGTTCAAGCCCATACGGCGCGGCGGCTTTCTGCATTTTCTGTCTCCGCAACGTTGGGTCAAAGAACACCCGCACTTCCTCGCGGTACAAGACGCACTGCAATACTTGCACCTGGTGAGTACACATTTTGTTTTTTGGTGCGGCACAGGCACAGTCTAGCCGCAAAGAGCCGCCCAACTGCCGCACCACCACTGGCTGAAACACAATGCTGCTAAACGGATTCACAAAAGACCCGAAGTCTACCTGAATGGACAAGGGATGGATGTCTGCATACCCCCGGGCCTCTGGCAGAAGCCTTTCTGCGCAATGTGCCTCCAGCCAGTCAAACGTGATGGCTCCCAGGTCTACGTGGTCAATCACAAATTCTGTGGCAGAAGGAGAACCAAGTAGGTTGTGGGCCTGTGGGGCGGGGGAAGTGGTCATGCAAACGGTACTACAGGAAAATTAAGCGTTCTGCGGCAAGGCCGCCAGGTTGAGTTCTTCGGCGTGCGCCTGCAAGGTCTCTATGATAAAGGTGATGTGCTCGGTTAGATCTACGTTCAATAACTCAGCTCCTAGGCGTACCTCGTTGCGGTCCACTGAGGCGGCAAAGCTGGCCTGCTTCAATTTCTTGAGCACCGATTTGGCTTCCAACCCTTCCAGCCGCTGGGGTCTAACCTGGGCGCAGGCCACCACAAAGCCGGTTACCTCGTCGCAGGCCAGCAGCGCCTTGTCCAGCAGGGTATTATACGGCACACCCCAATGGCTGTAATGCGCCGAGATGGCGTGCGCCATTTCTTCTTCAGACTGTTCTCTTAACAATTGAACGATGACGTTTGGATGCTGGTGAGGGTGCGCCTCATAATCCGCGTCATGCAGCAAACCGGTGTTTCCCCACAGTTCAGGATCCTGGTTTAGTTTCTGAGCGTAAGCACGCATGACCAGTTCCACGGTGCGGGCATGACGCAACAGGCTCTCGCCTTTGGTATAGCTATGTAAAATCTGGAGCGCTTCTTCTCTTTGCATACCTTCTTCTTAATGAATAATGACGAATGGCCAGTGAATAATATTCTGGGAGGAATGAACAATGAAAATACTAATTATTTGGTCACTGCTCTAAAATTTATCATTTCCTCACATACTTTTTACTGGCTTCTCAACACTCAATCACAACTGCTCACTCTTATATTCATCATTAGGCACTCATCATTATTCATTATTAATGATGGTGGTGATGGTCGTCTTCGGGGTTGTGTCTGAGGTTTTGGATGGAGCCGAAAATGAACAACACAGCCCAGCACAGATAGAGGTAATTGAAGGAGGAGATTTCTTTGCCCAGAAAATGAAGCAGCACGTGGGCCAGCAAAGACATGATGATTCCCGTAAGGGCAATGAATTGAAAGGAATTCATTGCTTTGGGATTGAAAATTTTAGACCATTCCATAGGCTGCTTTTTGAGAAGGTGAGGCAAGTAGCAAGATTCTGTATACGTGTTTCTACCTTGTGGAGAGATGCGGTGCTACCGGGCTGCAAAGGTAGACAAATAGCGACAATTCCTGAGGTAGGTAAACTTAGAAGGCCTCTGAGTTTGAAGGCGCTTTTAATGGAAACGTCGTTTTTGGCTTGTTTTCCGGAAAACAAGCCAAAAACGACGTTCAAAGGCGAAAGTGCTTGGTTAACGGGCGCTGGCTAGGGCTTGGCCAGGATTGGTAAACTCGCGGCGATTCTCTCTAAACCGTTTGTACTGCACGTACTGCTGCGCGTTCAATATCCCGAAGATGCGTTCATGGTACTGTTGCTCTAGTTGGCTTCTCTGCAGGTCTTCCTGGCGTTGGGATAATTGAGAGGCTTGCTGTTGCAGGGCGGCTAGTTTCTGGAATCGCTCTCTGTTGAACTTAGAAAGCTTCACAACTTCTGCTTCGTTCAAGCGCAGGGCGTTGGCCATTTCTTTGGTCAGTTTGTCAGCGGCTTTGTGGGCAGTCGTAGGCATTTGCTGGCTATAGCTAACACCGGTGAAAAGAAACATGACTAGAAGAAATGAATAGAAGACGGATGTTTTCATGGAGCGGAAAAAAGGATTGAGCCGTTCGCCAGCTATTGAAAGTAAGGCGATTTTATATACGGCAGATTCTATATAACGGTTGGTGAATGTTGATGTATTCGCTTGATAAATAATAGGTTGCAGCGCTGGTGCAGTAAGGCCAAATGTTGGGAGAGTTGTAAAAGGCCCAAAAAAAAGCCCTGTCTGTGGAGGCAGGGCTTTTAAAAATTTGCTGGCGCTTATTTTTTGGGGGACGACTTTAGCTCCTGCACAATGGCCAAAAAATTCGCTTCGGGCTTTTGTTTGAACTCAGCGTAAGCAGTAATCTGGCGGGTGTTGAGCATGTTGAATAGTTTTACCTCAAACTCGTCCTCAATTTCACGAAGACGCACGTCCCGTTGTTCGGTATCATCGGCGTAAAGCTTATCTGCTTCGGTGGCTTTGGCCAAACGTTCCTGATTTAACGTTTTCAGCTTGATGTACTCATCTTCGTTCAAGCCCATGGTCTGCATCATAGACCTGGTCAGGTTGCTAGAAGCTTGGTCTAAGGCTGGGTTGGAAGGAGATTTTTGAGCGGCGGCAGAAACTACCAAGGCAAAAAAGAAAAATACGGAGAGAGTAAAGTTTTTCATATTCTTATAATTCTTTGTAAACAATGAGGATGTATGCGTTGGGGGTTGGGATTGATTATTCTTGGAATCTATCACTTTTGATATATGGTGTTTAACGGTTATTTAAATCCATGGTTGTGGGCATTGTGCTCTTAGATAGCATTTATGGGATTTTTATAATTATCTTCTTCATAATGTTCAAGAATTCCTGCTGGCGGGGATTTGTAAATATTCAAGTTTCCTAGTATTTAGTTTTTCAAATACTACGGAACTTGAATATTGGAAGTAGCATCTCAGCACTTGACCGAATCTGCCTGTAGTGATTGTTTTAATATCTTTTACAGATTCTAACGGAAACAGCCTTAAAGCAGAAGCGCCGTTTTTGGCTTGTTTTCTAGAAAACAAGCCAAAAACGGCGCTTCATTCCTGGTCAGGAGCGTGCGTATTACTTTACCATAGCCACTGCGGACAAATCACCTTGTTCTTGTTCAGCAGTTTTATCCCTACAATGAGCTCATGGCTGCCGGCAGTGGCAGTGCTCAATTCAGAGGTGGTCAGGTCATAGGAGTAGCCAATGTCCAGGAGGTGATTTACGTTCATGCCTGCCAGGGCTGCCACGGCATCGTTATGTCGGTAAGAAACTCCCGCCCAAATGCGACTCATATAAGTAGTCTTCAAGTTGAAATCCACTGAAACCGGACTTGGCTGTGCGTACTTTACCATGATGGATGGCTCCAGAGACAGGTCATAGCGAATCTTTAGCCGGTACCCCGAGGTCAGGAAGAAGTGGGGCTGTAGTTCTTGTTGGGCTCCTTGCAAACCCTCTGAGTTGGCCGCTTTCTTAGACACCAGCTGCGCGGCAGAGGCACCCACGTAAAAGAAGTCTGAGTAAATCCAGGTGCCCAGGCCCAGGTCAAACTTGGTTCTGGCCATCTGCCCCGGCTGCAGGGTAGGATCATTGCTGTGGTTGAGCCTAAGGGCGTTTCCGTCCAGCCTGGTCTGTTGCACTCCCCCAGAAATCCCCACTGACATATTCACCCGTCTGGTGAGGGGGTGGTGGTAGGCGTAAGTGGCAGTCAGGTTGCTGGTGCTCAACGGACCCGTTTTGTCTGATTGCGCCATGGCCCCAAACCCGTGGTGCGGTCTTGATTTGTGGTACTTGGTGGTTCTATTATTACCTGCCGCCATTCGGGGAATGAAGCCTTTGGGCGCTGCCACTGAAGACTGACGGTCACTGGTACCCAAAGAGGTGTGCCCACTTATATAATAGGTAACCGGAGCCCCTTCAATGCCCACCCATTGGCGGCGCGTACCCATTCTAATGTCTGTGTAGCTTTCAATGCCAGAAAGGGCGGGGTTCAACAGGTAATTGTTGAACAGGTATTGGCTGTACTGCGGTTTCTGCTGGGCAAAGCCGGGCGCGGCCACCAGTAGCAGGAAAAACAAAGGTGCAAGCTTTTTCATGTGGGCTTACTTAATAATAGTTACGTTTCCAGATAGAGGTTCCTCTTTGCCGCCTAACCGGATGAGGTAGTAATAGGTGGCTGCCGGCAGCGGCTGCCCTTTCATGGTTCCGTTCCACGGGGTTTGGTAGCCTTTAGACTCAAACACCTTGTTGCCCCAGCGGTTGAACACCTCCACCTGCACGTCTGGGTACCCTTGCAGGGTGGGAATGTCCCAGTTGTCGTTGATGCCGTCATTGTTAGGTGTAAAACCGTTCGGGATTTCCACGGCCGCCAGAACGGTGATGGTCACATCGTCAGTGGAGGTACAGCCATCTGCAGTGGTTACCGTCACTTTATAAGTAGTGGTGGTTTTCGGTTTGGCCACCGGATCAGCTACTTTGTCATTGCTCAAGCCCAGGCTTGGTGACCACTGGTAACTCACGCCACCCGTAGCAGACAACTCGGTAAACTTGCCATAGGCAATGGTCACGTCTGGGCCAGCGTTGGCCGTTGGCGCCGGAATGTTCACCCGTACAGGTACCCGCTCACTGGCACAGCTTTGTGATACAGTTTGCACATAATAGGTAGTGGCGCTTTGCAAAACAGGCGTGGTGAAGGTGAGGCCGGTGTGTACCAGCTTGCCGCCTTTCTCCTGGTTGTACCATTCTACCACCGTACCGCTAGTTGAGCTGCTAGGTAAACTGGCGGTCAAGGTCACTGTGTTGCCGGCGCACAAGAACACATCCTGCGTTACCGGAGCTTTTGGCAAAGGCGTGGCTGTTACTTGTACCACATTGCTTACATCGCTGGTACAGTCACCCGAAAGGACTACTCTTCTAAACCAGGTGGTTCTTACCAGTCCACCTGGCTCATAGTGCTGCCCAGAGGTGATGCCTGTGGCCGTGTTGAACCCGGTGGCGGCATTGGTAGTGCTGCTTTCCCATACATAGGTGTAAGTGCCGCTTCCGCCGGTAGGCAATGAACCGTTTAGTTTGGTTGGCGCTGAGCCCACGCACACTGTTTGGCTAGAAGAAATGGAGTTGTTGGCTACGCGGTCAAAGACTTCTACCTTCACCTCATTAGAGAGCGTGGCAACTCCATTTACTACTACTTTTCTGCGGTACCACGTTGTGGCTTCCAGCGCAGGTACCTGGAAATCTTTGGCCGTGGCCGGTGAGGCATTATTAATGAGTACATACTCAGAATTCTGCGTTCTCTTCTCCCAGTAATACTGCACGTCTGGCAAATTGCCATCTGGCGCATTGCCTTTGATGACTAGGTTGGACGGCTGCTTGTAGCATACCTGTCCGCCACCCGCAATGGTGTTCTCCGTGAAGGCCTTGAAAATAGTCACTTTGGCCGTGTCTGAGAAACTAGAGCAATCCACGTATTTAGACTTGGCCTGGCGCAGGTACAGCGTGGTCTCGGTTAAGACATTGGGCTGGTAGTCACGGCTGGTGGCACCCGTAATAGGCTCAAAGTCGGGCATGTCTGCCGTTTTGTACCACCACTGGATAAGGTAGTCTGCCGGAATGGTGCTGCCTTTCAACAGGGACGGTTTGGTGCCCGCCGCCTTGAACTGCGCCATGGGCGAGATGTAGTTGGAACCCTCTGGCAATGGCATGTTCACCTTGATTTCAATCTCCTGGCTGAAATCTTCGGCACACTCGCCGGCTTTCACGCTGCGCTTGAATTTGGTGTCCAGCAACAAGACCTGCGCATGCTGGTAGTCTTTGCCAGTAGCCCCCGGAATTTCCTGGAATGTGGTTTTGTTTTTCGCTTTGATGTACCACTGGTACTCATATTGACCATTTCCGCCCGCAGGCGTGCTGCCCACCAGCAGGTTGGGCGTGGTGGCATAGCAAACGTCTGCCACTCCCTGAAGGGTGTTCTGGCTTATTTTCTCTTCTACCAACACCGTCACCGTGGCTATTGGGCCCACGCAAAGTGCCGGCGAGGCAATGGCTCTTACATGGTACACCGTAGTGGCCGTAAGCACTGGCGTTTCAAACACAGACCCTGCTCTACCCGTGAACAGAATGTCCCCAGTTTTAGCATCTAGCCATTGGAGGGTGCCTTCGCCGGTGGCGGTCAGTTTGGCTTTGGTGCCTGTGCAGATGGTTACGTTCTGCGCAACGGGCGCTGCCGGAATAGGATTCACAAACAGTTCCACCAAATTAGACACCGCTGCGGCACAAGCGCCAGAAGTAACTACTCTTCTGAATTGGGTATTGCTGGATAAGGCACTTGGACTGTAAGTGATGAGGGTGTCTTTGGCAGAAGTGTTCACAAACGGTTGAGTGGCATCTGTTCTGTACTGCCACTGGTACCGGTAATTCTTGCCGTCTCCGCCCGTCGGTTGCCCGCCAAGTGTGATGGCAGGGACCACGCCGAAGCATACTTCAGGAGAGCCCTGGGTGATGGCAATGTTGTTGTTTACCGGTACGTCTACCGTGATCTTAACTGCATTGGAGTATTTCTCACAGTCAGCAGATTTTAATACTCTCCTAAACCAGGTATTCACATATAGTTCGTTGAGCTGGTAAGTGGCCATGGTGTCTTCAAACGAAGTGTTCCTGAACGGTTTGCTCAAGTCAGTAGTGAACTGCCATTGGTACTGGTAGTACCCATTGCCACCCGCTGGGGCAGAGGCTGAAAGCTTGGTGGCAGGCGCTGAACCCGTACATACAGACTGCTCACCGTAGGCAATAGACTCACTCAGCAAAGGCAGAACCTTTAAGGTAATGGCCACTCGCTCAGAAGAAAGACAGGCATCCGTAGATTTGCTTTCAACGGTATAGGTGTAGGTTCTGGCTTCGGTCAGGTCTGCCGGGGAAATAGATAAACTGTTGCCAGAGGCCAGGAAGGTTCCCTCTTGGTTGTACCACTGGTAGACGACGCCAGTTTTCGCGGCGGCTTGCAAGGTCGCACCACCACCTACGCACACTTCCAGGTACGTTTTGGCCAATACCGGCAAGGCAGGTTTAGGTGACATTTGCAGCACCAGGGTGTTGCTTTCCAGCACGCAGCTACCTGAAAAAGCCACTCTCCTGAACCAGGTGTTGGACTGGGTGATGTTGGATGGTTGATAGCTGGCCTGGGTATTGTCTCCCGGGGCTGACTCAAATGAATCGCCTAGGGAAGTTTTCATTTCCCATCTGTATTGAATGCCTTCCACGGGGTCACCACCGCTGATAACAGTTCCAGCACTTTGTTGTAATACCGGTGGTGTGGTGCCTTCGCAGAATTTAAGGCTGGCAGGCAGGGTATTATTGGCCATAGCTGGCGTCACTTCAACGCGCATGATGTTAGAGTAAGACTCGCAGGCGCCCAATTTTACCTTGCGTCTAAACCAAGTGGTTTGAGCAAGGTTGCTGGCCGTGTAAGAAACGCTGTTTTTGGTAGTGCCTGATGCGTCTTTGAAGGTCTTTTCTTCGCCTTCGTCCACGCTGAACTGCCAGGTATACACCGGTGAGCCTGACCCGCCCGTAGGAACGGTTCCTTTGATCACCGGAGACTCGCCGGCGCACACACGGGCCACAGGCAGTAGCGTATTGTTTGCAATTTCTGGCTCAACGGTGATTTTTACGGCCGTGCGGCTCACGGTACATCCACCGGTGGCTTCTGACTGCACATAATACGTCACCGTGATGGCGCTTTCTGTATAGTTGGTAAGCACCGGGGTGGTAAAGCTGTTGCCAGTGTATAGCAGGTTTCCATCAATGGCTGCGTCATACCAGGTGTAAGGGCCGCTAGGGGCGGTGGCCGTCAAAACGGTGGTAGAGCCGCTGCAAATGGTGCTTCTAGAGGTTGAAACCGTTGGAGGCAAAGAAAGCGGATTTACCTTGATCTCCACTGGCGCAGAAATATCCTCGCAACCGTTTATGATGACCTTGCGGCGGAACCAACGGCTATTAGGCAGGGCGTCCGGCTGGAAAGACATGAGCGTTCCGGTTCCCTTGGCCGTAGCGTAGGTGCCATTTTTGGTGGTGCTGCTTTCCCAGACGAAGGTTGGCTCAGAGCCATCGCCGCCTAACAAAGGTTCTGCAGAAAGAGCCGGCGGTACGGTGCCCGCGCAAATGAATTCAGTGGGCGCGGTCAGGACGTTCTGCGTGATGGGCGGAACCACGGTTACCTTAATGCTTTGAGTAATTTCTGTACAAGCGCCCAAGGTCACCGATCTTCTGAACCAGGTTGTAGTGGACAGAGCTCTTGAAGGCAGGTTCTGGGTAGTGGAAGACACCAGGTCTTCAAAATTTTCACCGTCTGTGCTCATCTGCCACTGGTACTGCGGTGCGCCAAAGCCTCCCTTGGGCGCGCTGGCAGAAATGACGCCGGTCTGAGCGCCCTGGCAGATGCCTTTGTCCTGGGTGGTGATAGTGTTGTTGCTGATGGCCGGGTGAACCGTCACGGTTACCTTGGTTCGGGTCAATGACCGGCAATCACCTAGCTCAGTCACGCTGCCCACATAAAAGGTGGTGGTAGCCGTAAGAAGGGTGTCTAAGGTGTTTCCGGTGAAGAAAGGAGTTGCCTCAGTGGCAGAAGTAAACCATTCAATTCTGGCATTGGCCACCGCCGTTTGCAAAGAAGCTGTGGTGCCAGCGCAGATGGCAGGATTGTTGGCTACCACCGGGGTCGCCGGAGGATCCTGAACGGTTACCAACACCGCCGTACGCGTAGAGCTGGCGCAGCCATTATCAGAAACTGCTTCTACATAATAAGTGGCAGATTCCTGCAGCGCCGGAGTTGTGAAAGTAATGCCCGTATGCAAGGCCGTAGTGGCGGTGGCCGAGGCGTACCATTTGTAGGTGGCTCCATTGCCTTCGGCTTCTAAAGTAGCTGTGGCACCTTTGCACACCAGAACCGGCGTTACCGCAGGGGCGACAGGCAGAGGATGGATGGTGATAATTTGTACAGTCGCTACAGATTCCCCACAACCATTCCAGGCTTGAACTTGCACCCGGTAGGTGCCCGGCTGAGTAAGTTGTACCGAAGGATTTGACTGCGCAGCTTGATCAGCATCCAATAATTGTTGGCCAGCCTCATCCGTCACGCTCCATTGGTATCTGCTGATAGGAGTGCCATTGGCTGCGTATATGGGATTGTGCGCGGTATTTTCTGGACCGAAGACAATGGTCTGCGGGCCGCAGTATTGAGCCGCCGCGGGTAGAGAAACGCCGGGCCGGGCCAGTATGGTCACATCTTCAAAAGCGGTGGTGGTGCCGCAGGAGTTCTTGGCCGTCAAGGTGATGCGGTAGGTGCCGGCCGTGTTGAACAGGAACGTAGGGTTATCAGAAGTAGAGTCGCCGGAAACGTATTGCACGCCGGCCGCCGGTGAAACCGACCACCGGTATGCTGCATTGGTGCCGGTGCTCAAGTTCTGCGCCGCAATGGTGTTGGGCGCACAGCTGCCAATATCCTCAGGACGCAAGGTAAAAGCGGCTTTGGCCGGGTCTTCAATCACAATGGGTGCACTGTGTTCATCTCCTGGACAAACCGCACTGTTCCCCACCGGTGTGATGGTAATGTTAATGTTGTAGGTGCCAGAGACGTGGAAAACCACTTCGGGCTCTTCAGAATACTCATCTGTACCATTCACAAAGCTCCAGCCGGTAGAGGGTTCTATGCTCCATTTGCGGTTGTAGCCGCCGCTGTTGTTGGGGTTGTAGGGGTTGAAGCCGCCGGTAGATTTGTCTTTTAACTTAATGGGACTGTTCACGCACCGCGAAGGCGACACGATGGCAAAATCTGCCAGTGGGTTGCCAGATACCACAAACCCGCTGATAGTAGCAGGCGTCTTGCGGTTGTAACAGTCAATGGCCACCCCAAAAATAGTGAAACCGTTCTCCTTTTTAGAGGATGAGGTCTCAAATACGTGGTCAATGCTGGATGGAATGTTGTTCTGGTTGAAATACAGCGTGTCACTGCCGTCATCAAACCAGATTTTGTACGTGGTGGTGGGAGAGTTGTTGGTGGTACCGGTAATGTTGAACGTGTAGGTGGCAGGGGCGCAGGAAGACGTGTTTCCGCCGTTCTGTAAGCCAAACCCGGGATTGCTGCCATTATACACTGCGTAGGTCTTGGAAGACGTGCAACCACTCTGGCTGGTCACGGTCACCTTCAGGTCATACTTTCCTCTGTCTTTGTACTTGTGCGTAGCCGCCGTGAAGGTGTTGTCATAGACATTCTGCGTGCCATCACCCCATTCCACCAAATAAGATTGGTTGGTGGCCTTGGTGGAGGAGGAGTTCTTCACAGAAAGGTTAAACTCAAACGGCCCAAGGACCGGGCTGCATTTAATGAAGTTCTCCTTGTTTACATCCTCCAGGGCAGCGTCTGGCAAATCTGGGCAGGTTTGGCCAAAAGAAACGAAAGACAGGAGAAATAAAAATAAGAATAGGCTATACTGTTTTGTTTTAGACGCCATGGTGCCAGCTAAATCGGTCACGGTAAAAACTATATTGAATTGGGGTGGCAGCGGACAAGCCCTGCCTATATATAATCTGGTATAAAATTGCTTTTAGCTGGTGCGCACCCAAGCGGGCAACTTTCCAAGAAATGGTAAGTCAAAGCCAAGCTTTACAAGGAGGGAAAACTGCTCAGAAGAAGCAGCTTGTAGTAGAAGGAGAAGGGTGCTGGGTGTAAAGATTGTTTTCATAGATAGCTTGAATTGTACTGTTTCATTTGAAATACCACCCAGAAAAATGGTCTTAGCGTCTGTTTAAATTAGAAAAGTGATGCTAAGTGAAGGTATTTGAACGAGTTAACGCGTAAAAATGAAACTAAAGTTCAAGGAGATTCGTAAAAAACCAGATTTTTTTAATTCTATAGAAATAGGATAATTGCAGTATGGTTTTGGTGGCGATTTCCTGTGAAAAAAAGTTGGAGCAGGTATTGGAAAAAACAAGGGAATATGATAACTTTCAGGAGTTGCCACGGAAAAAGAGAAAGAAACTTTGGGTGGCTATTTTGGTTTAACAGGTAAAAGAGTTCTTTTGGCTAGAAACCAGACCAGCTCACCGAATTTCAAAGGCAGACTCAAAGCATGTAGCTACCTTTGACACAGTTAAAAGAGAAAAAACGTATACAACAGGTAGCGTTCAAGATATAAAGGAGCAGCGGGGCACTTTTGCCTCGGCAAAAGAGACAAAGGTTCTGGCGCTTATTGGGGGATATGCTACAGACACTGATGACATTTGTTCCGCTGGCTCCTGTTTTCACAGCCCTTCAGATATCCCTCTGAAGGGCTTTTTTTGTCCCGCCCATTCTTCCCTTCCGTGCAGAACATCCGCCGCAGTTTCCCCTGTTTTTGCTATCTTTGAGAAGAAAACAATGACGCCCCAATGAAGCAGAACCTGACAGAGAACGAACGCGAAGTGATTAAACTCATCACTTTCTTTAAGAAGCGCGGGGAGCGCCTGGCGCAGGAGGGCGCCCTGACCCAGGAGCACGAGGAACTCAATACCGCCTGCGAGCGGCTCACGGAGAAAATCTACGCCCATGCAGATTTCAGGCAGCAGGTGCAGGAAAAAACCGAGACTTTGCGCAACATCATCCAGGACCAGGCCCAGTGCCCCACCTGCAGCAAAGGTGATATGCTCAAGAAAGTAAGTGTGGCCACCAATGAACTGGGCTGGAAGTCTAACCGCTACAAATGCCGCCGCTGCAACGTAGAATTCACCTGGAACCGTCCCAACAATCCCTGGGACATGATTCCTTTCCTGGAAGTATGCCTGCATGAACTGGACAAGAACATGGAGTCTGAAGCCATGGACCAAGGCCTGAAGGAGCGCGCCCAGGGAGCCCGCGACCACATGGCCGTAAGCCTGGAGCAATTGCGCACCGCCATAGAATCAGCAGACGCAGAGCGCGCCAAGATGGAAGAACAGGACCAGGAGATGAACAAAATGCTCCACGAGTTCAAGAAGTACCTTATGATTGAGAAAATCAAGATGGAGCCGTTCAGCGACAACTAACACTGCTTTTTAGCAGCTACTCATAAGAACCCCGTTTTTGGGCTGTTTTCCAGAAAACAGCCCAAAAACGGGGTTCTTTCTTTTAATGCATGTCTGAGTGTTAGAAGCGTGCAGCATAAAAGTGGCTTTCCTGAGGGGTTCTCCGTATAAACCCTCACAAACTTTCACTTAAAGCCGTAGAAACCATGCCCATTGACCAAGACATGATCACCAACTCAGACGAAAGCAAGAAGCTGCCAGATGACACGCCATCTCCTACCACCGGCAACCAGTCTGAAGACCAGAACATAGCCAAACCAGACCTGGGCGGCAACCCATTGCAAGCCAAGGAAACCGACATCCTGGACACAGAGCCAGAAGGAGAAAAGGCAGAAGGCAACGTAGCCGCCAGCAATGAAGAAGACACCCATCACTTGGACGGAAGCAACGCCAACAACCTGAGAACCAAATAAATCAGGATGGACAACCTTGGGCTGAGAACCGTTTTTAGCCTGTTTTCTGGAAAATAAGCCAAAAACCGGAAGCGCGTTGACCTCGTTAACTATACTATTCATGTAAACTAAACTGTTTGAGCTATGAATAGAAATGAGCAGCAGAACTACGGCCGCCAGGGAAACCAGCGCCGTACAGACGAAGACCAATACCGCGGTTCCAACCGCTATAACGCCCAAGATAGCTACCAGGACCAGAACAGACGCCACCCGTCAGAGGATGACCGTGGGGCTGGCCTGCCCGGACGTGATGGGTATTCTACCTACTACCAGGATCAATCAGATTCCATGCGTTGGGAAGGCAGCCATCAAGACTATGCCCGCAATCCACAACGCCAGGGAGAACGCTATGACCACCCCCGGCAGTTGTCCAATGAAAGCAACAGCAGCTTAGAGGGGGCCAGTCGCAACTATGGCAACATGGGCAGCTACGGCGGGGCGCAAGGCTGGGGATCCTCCAGAAACGGGTCGCATGCTAATTCCTCTACGGGATTCAACTCCACCAGCGGTCACGGTGGCCAGTCGCAACAGCAGCAGGGGCAGCGCCAGTTCTATGGGGCCTATCGTGATCACAACAGCTTCGCGCAAGGAGAAAGAGAGCAGTATGACGGCACCAGCCGGTACGGCTCTCAAGGCGCAGATAACACCAGAGGCTGGCGGCCGTCAGAGCATGCCGGTTCCAATGGTGCGGTGAGAAACATTGGCACCAATGATGTGTCCAGAAGAAATGATGACAGCCAGTATGAAATCTATGACAGCGCTTTGCCGCATTACAATAGAGGTGAGTACGGCAACATGATTGGCGGTGGTTCTTACATGAGCAGTGGCTATGACCGCCGCGCCCAAAGCGAGAACAGCGGCATGATGGACTACAACGCCCCGCGCCGTGAGCACCAGGACCAGCAGGGAGAAGGTGCCCGAAGCGAGAATTACGGCAACATGGCGGGAACCCTTAGCTATGGTTACTCAGAGGACTTCCGGAGGCAGGACGGCAGAGACCGCCGCTATGATCCCATGACCGGGCATGTGCGCGGCCAAGGATCCCAGCCGCCTTCCAGAGAAGACTTCTCCTGGTAAAAGAAAAGCAAGAAAAAGAGCCTCTAAAGACAGAGGCTCTTTTTTTAGGCACTTGCTGCAAAACAGGACAACCAGGGATGGTCGTTTTTGGGCTGTTTTCTAAGAAAAAACCCAAAAACGCTCCAGCCTCTACCACTAGACACATAATCTGTTCAAAGGCCGTGCGTTCTAGGATAGAAGGTTCTACCTTTGCGCACGTATGTTATCTCATTTGACGGCATTGAAGATGAATAGGGCAAAATGGCTACTGGTTTTCGGGCTAATGACAAGCTTGGGCTGCGACTCCGGGGGCGTGAAGGTGGAGAAGGTCCCCGATAAAACGCGGGTAGACCTCCTGAAAGACCAGGTGATGGCGAAGCATGACTCGGCCATGGCCCGCTACGGCGACTTGTATGTACAACGCAAGCGACTCTCCCAGCAGGCAGACTCCCTGCCAGATACCAGCGTAGCATTGAAAGAACAGTACGGCAAGACCATCCTGGAGCTGATAAAGGCAGATGACGCCATGATGCAGTGGATGCGCTCCTACAAGGCGCCAGACTCGCTCTCCCAAGATTCTGCCATGCAGTACCTGCGCCAGGAAATGCAGGAAATAACCCTCATTCAAAAGCAAATCTCCAGTGCCTTAACCCAGGCCAAGGCTTTACCGCCCACTCAAAAGTAATCCCATGACCAGATCACTCTTATGCGCCGGCGTTCTAGCGCTGGCCCTGGCTAGCTGCCAGAGCAACCCCGAAGAAGAAAAAACGCTTCCTATCCTGGGGCCGCGCGAGCCGCAGGTAACCATGGCCAACGGCCAGCCCAAGGTAGACACGCTGTATCATTCCATCCCAGACTTCGGGTTCCTGGACCAGGACAGCCAGATGGTGACCCAGCAGACGGTGGCTGGCAAGATTTACGTAGCCGATTTCTTCTTCACCAGTTGTCCTTCCATCTGCCCCAAGATGAAAAGCCAGATGCTGCGCGTGTATGAGAAGTACAAAGACAATCCGGGCGTGGTGCTGCTGTCTCATTCCATTGATCCTACCCATGACACCGTGGCCGTCCTAAGAGAATATGCAGGCCGCCTGGGTGTGAAAAGCGCCAAATGGCATTTCTTAACCGGCGACAAAGACACCATCCTGGGCATGGCCCAGAACCACTACATGACCAGTGCGCTGGAAGACAAAGAAGCGCCTGGCGGTTTTGCCCACAGCGGTGCCTTTTTGCTGGTAGATCAGAACCGCCACATACGGGGGCACTATGACGGCACCGTGGCAGAAGACGTGGACCGGCTCATGAAAGACATGGACCTGTTGCTAGCTGAGAAAAAGAAATAGCCATGCTTTTGTACAGAACGTTGCAGGTAGTTTGCGTGCTGGGATTGGGTGCCGTACTGGCTGGGTGTTTCACAGAAAGAGGAAAGGAGGGCAAGTTGCTGTACGGCCGTCATTGCTCCAGTTGTCACCTTGAAAACGGAGAAGGACTTCGCGGCGTCATCCCACCCCTGGCAGACTCAGATTACCTGGACAAGCACCGTGAGGAACTGGCCTGTCTCATCCGGAACGGGCTAGACGGTCCCATTCAGGTGAACGGCAGAATATACAACCAGGCCATGCCCGGCAACAGAAGCCTGTCTGAGGCAGACATTACCAACATTCTCAACTACCTGCACCAAGAGTTTAAATCGCCGGCCACGCGCGTATCACTCGCCGAGGTGAAACGTCAATTGCAGAACTGTCCGTAATGCGATTAAATATATTAAGTAAGTTTGGTTAAAAAGAAAAGGGGCGCTCCTGGTACAGGAGCGCCCCTTTTCAATTCAGAGACTTCTAGTTAGGGCCTGTGGTACCGGAAGTGGTAGTGCCAGACGTGCCGGTAGAGCTGGTGGTGGTTCCGGTAGTGCCGGCTGTTCCAGTAGTGGTCATACCTGTTGTTCCGGTGGTGCTGGAGGTAGTACCTGTAGTGCCAGTTGTTCCCATGGTTGTTCCTGTGGTAGTGCCGGCAGTAGTTCCCGTAGTGGTAGTGCTGGTGCCTGTGGTAGTGGAGTTCATGGTATCCATGCCTGTGGTGGTAGTGCCTTCCATGTTGGTGGTGCCGCTAGGGCCATCGTCAAAAACGCCGTTTTCTACGGTTGGGTTGTTGGGGGTGGTGCCATTGGCCTGGTCCTCCTTGTTGCTTCCGCAGGAAGAAAGAAGTAGGGTGGAGGTAAAAACGCCGGCGGCCAATAAATTCAGTTTGGTATTTTTCATAGGAGTGAAAGGTTTTGGTGAAATAAAATCATACCTCTTCTCTTACGGCAGTGAGCAGGTTCAAGCCAATACTTTCTCTATAAATTAAGATTACCCCGCAGGAGGCCTTATGTAAACTAACCTACCAGCTCACGCGATTCTGCCAGAAAAGGTCCAGTCTTCTTTCATACTAAAAAGTAGGATAGGGAGTTTGGCGTCAAATAGCCCTAATCCTGTAACTGGTTGATTTAAAGTATACTTCTTCATTGGCTAAAATAATTAGTTGAAAAGTGCTTGTCTTTGTTCTTTTAAGCTAATAAATTTAGCTATGATAGAGATAGGGAGACAAGTTTCTTCTTTTCCGTTTAAAGGGGCAGAAGGCAAGAAGGGTAGAGGGGCACAATACAATCCAACCAATCCCTACCTGAAACAGGAGTACGTGGTGGCACATACCGAGGGGTTAGATGAAGAGTGGGTGCCTCCGCAGAAGACCCAGTTCCTGTCTGAGTACCCTAAGAAGATCGTCAATGAAGTGACCTCCCCGGACCTGGGACTGAGCTACTCCATGAACCCGTACCAAGGTTGTGAACACGGCTGTGTTTACTGCTACGCGCGCAACACCCATACTTACTGGGGGCTGGGTGCCGGCCTGGACTTTGAGCAGAAAATCATTGTCAAGGAGAATGCCCCGCAGGTCTTGAAGCAGCAGCTGGAAAACCCCAGATGGAAGGTGCGGCCCATCATGCTGGCCGGCAACACAGACTGCTACCAACCCATAGAAGCCAAGAAGAAAATCACCCGTGAACTGTTACAGGTTCTGCTGCAGTACAGGCACCCGGTGAGCGTGATCACCAAGAACTCCCTCATCTTGCGCGACCTTGATATATTACAAGAATTGGCTGCACTGAATCTGGTACACGTGAACGTGTCCATTACTACGTTGCAGGAAGAACTCAGGCAAAAACTGGAGCCGCGCACGGCTACCGGCATCAGAAGATTGGCCGTAGTGAAGACTCTGGCAGAGGCCGGCGTGCCCGTAAATGTGATGGTGGCTCCGGTGATTCCGGGGTTGAACGACCAAGAGATTCCAGCCATTTTGCAAGCCGCCGCCAATGCCGGAGCGCTGTCTGCCGCCTACACGGTGGTGCGGTTGAACGGGGCGGTGGGAGAGATTTTTGAGGACTGGGTTACCCAAGTTTTCCCAGATAGAGCTGCCAAAGTTCTGGCCCAAATTAAGTCTTGCCACGACGGTAATTTGAATGACAGTACGTTTGGAAGACGCATGCAGGGAGAGGGGCAATGGGCGGAAACCATTCAGTCACTCTTCCAGATTTATCGCAAAAAGTGCTTCGCGGGGAGGGCCATGCCGCCCTATGACTTCTCTAAATTCACTCCCAGCATCGGCAAGCAACTCACCCTATTCTAAAATATGTCAGATTAGGGGATGGTGTAGGACGTTAAAAGTAACTTAAAGTGAATTTATAAGTAAGATGCTGCTAGTGCCTGAAAACTAATTTGTATATAAACCCAGTATGACACCCTGTCATGCTGATGCTAGATTAGCTGGAGCGTTTGGTGGGCGGTAAAAACAGAGATTGGAATCGGGGAAAGGGGATTTAAAGCAAATTCCTCTTTTTTCAGACCTTAAAGGCCTGTTATACGGCTCTGTTTGCCTAATTAATGCACGCTGCTTTTACTGGAGTAAGGTATAATTTGCCCCTAAAAGCCCCCAGAAAATGTTCCACGGCAATGGGAGAAATCATATGGTGATACTTATATCAGTCTACAAACCAAATTTATAAATTGGCCTTATGGAAGTGATGGTTTAAGTAGTAATAAGATCTTCGTTCTGGGAGAACATAAATTCAAGCGCTAGCCGTTTATATAATATACGATAGCAGGTAAGGGAGGTTAAGAAGTAGGGTAGCCGGGAAGGCGGTTGTCTTCGCAGATTCTCAGGAGAGATTTTCCTTCCCAAGACCTGTCTTTGTATCTTTAAGCTTGAGAGTTTTGTCTAAACCAGGCGCGGTGGCTACCTATAAAACCAAAAGGAGTTTTCTTTTTAAACTGATCGTCTTCCTCAATATGGGGGCTGCGCTCTGGCTGCTGGTGGCACATGCCTGCTCATACATAAACCCTGCGGTTGTATGGCCGGCCAGCCTGTTTGCCCTCACCTATTCGGGAGTGCTGCTCGTCAATTTTTTGTTTGTGCTCTTCTGGCTTCTGGTGAAAAGCCGGGCCGTGTTCATCTCCTTGTTTGTCCTGCTCCTGGCGTTTGACAACCTGCGCACCCAAGTGCAGCTCAATCTGTTTCCGGCCAAGGTACCCGAAGTGGCGGAGCGCGTACGGGTGCTCAGCTTTAATGCCAGGCTATTTGATTTGTACAATTGGACGGGTAACCCGCTTACCCGCGAAAAAATCTTTAAAATGGTGCAGGACGAGGCGCCGGGCGTGGTGTGTTTTCAGGAATTCTACACCTCTACCAAGGCCGGCCGCAACAACCTGGACACGCTCCTCCACCTGCAAAAAACTACTCAAAAGCACGTAGCCTATACAGAGACTAAACGCGAAACCGACCACTGGGGGATAGCCACTTTTAGTACGTACCCTATTGTTAGAAGGGGGAATATTATGTTTAATGAAGAGACCAACAACCTCTGCATTTACACAGACATATTGGTGAAGGAAGATACGGTGCGGGTCTACAATGTCCACCTGCAGTCTAACCGTTTCAAGCGGGAAGACTATGAGTTCTTGGGCAACCCCAACGCCCGCCCCACCAATGACGAGAAGCTGGAAGCCTCCCGGAACATCATCATGCGTCTGAAGGTAGGAGCTGTGAAGAGAGCCCGGCAAGTAGAAGTGGTGGCCCGGCACATCCAAGAGTCACCGTACCCCGTCATTGTCTGCGGCGACTTCAATGATCCACCAGCCTCCTTTACGTATAATAAAATTAGCAAAGGCCTGAAAGACGCCTTCGTGGAGAGCGGCTGGGGAATGGGAAATACCTACAACGGCCTGTTCTCTATTCTGCGCATTGATTACCTCCTGCATGACAAACGCATGGTGGGAAGCGGCTACCGTTCCATCCGGCAGAACTTGTCAGACCATTATCCCATAGTGGCAGACCTGTGGCTTACCCCCAAAGAAAAGACCCGCTAAAGCTTTTGTTTCTAGTTTGCCGGTTTTGGATTAATTCTTGAAAAAGACGGCAAAAACGGTTGGCCAATTAGCGGGGCTAATTTCCACAGGTATAGCTTCCATCTAATTAAATTAGAAAGAGGCTTCACGGCCTCTCACTGGTTCTGGCGGTAAATTGAGGAGGTGTAAACCCAAAGTTTTGCCTTTCCAAAAGGCCAACCTGCAAGCATGCATTTAGCCATCTTTCTGCGGCTACTACCCTCAGATCTACTCCAGCAGATAAAGCAAACCGTGCGCAGCACGTATGACTCTGCATCGACAGCCAAGGCCATTTGCCAGCAACAAGCCAACCAAGCATCAAACCCAAGCAGGATTGGAACCCAATCCAGTCCTGGTCCTGAGCGCCTCTGGTGTTTGTGCGCCGCGGCCAGCGGCGGCAGGGACAAAGTCCCACAAACAACAGCAGTGCGAAGGGCCGGGACGGGGCCCCGCGGCCGTGAGCGCTTACCGGAAGAAATGAAAAAAGGCAGGTGGTAAGCACCGGAGGGAAGAGGCTACGGAGGAAAAGCCACCTGCATGCACCCTGCGTGTGAAAGAAAGAAGACTTAATAAGCAGTTGAGGTGGTTGGTGAGGGCACCAACCACGGCTGGGTCGTTGGTGAGAACACCAACAACGGCGGAGGAATGGGAAGAAAGAAATATGAGGCCTCCCATGAAAACAATTATCCTCGTTTTTAGCCTATTTTCTGGAAAAGAAGCCAAAAACGAAAAGGAAACTAATCCTTTGAGAGCGATGAGCAATCCAGAAATGCGTGCGGACACAAACGGCGCTTGCGCCAAGGTAAATAACTGAATACGGCTTCCGGCGAGTCTGGAGTTACGTTTCATCCCACGTCTCCTGAAAGCCTTCGGAAAAATTACAACCACGTCAACAAGAAGGATGAAGCAGCTTGAACCTTGCAATGAAGTAATGACCATCTATAATCACTGGTCAAAGTGGCCTTCTGCATATTCCTATAGACAGCAATCGACAATAAGCAACCCATAACCAAACTGCCGTTTTCAGGCAATTTCCCTTAAAACAGTCTAAAAACGACCACTACACCAGCACGTGCTTCTGGTTTTCAATCACGTTATCCAGCGTCCATTCCACACGGCCTACAAAGGCATGCTCGCGTACCTTGCAGTCGGTTTTGGTGCAGAGCTGGCAGCTGTCCGGCGGAAGGCAGGGGTCCAGGTGTACGAAGAGCTCCACCACATCGCCTAGCTCCTCTGTAATGATCTCCTGGAGGGCATCCACTTCAGCATGCGACTCCACCAGGTTAAAGTACCAAGGCAGCGTTAGATGACAGTCAATGTGCAACTGACTGCCGTATTTAATGACGCGCATGTTGTGCAGGTCTATCCAGTTCTGGCTGCGGCGTTGGTTGAGCACGGCAATAATGCGGGTGATGAGCTCATGGTCGGCCTCATCCATCACCCCAGAGATGGAGTTGCGCACCAGTCCATAGCCGGTATAAGTAATGAAAGACCCAAAAATGACGGCCACAATGGAATCTAGCCAGACGTACCCGAAGAAGTAGATGGCGATCAGGCCAATGACCAGGCCAAGACTGGAGTAGGCATCAGAAAGCAGGTGCTTGCCATTGGCGATGATGGTGAGCGAATGCTGATGGGTGCCTGTTTTCACTAAGTAACGGCCCGCCACGTAATTGGCGGCTCCCGTGAACACCGTGAGAAGGATACCAACGCCCATCTGTTCAATGGGCTGGGGGTAGATTAAATTGTAGATGGATTTGATGATGATGGCCACGCCTGCCAGAAAAATGAGCGTGCCTTCAAAGCCCGAGGACAGGAATTCAATCTTGCCATGCCCGTAGGGGTGATCCTGGTCTTTGGGTTTGGCGGCCAAATACACGCTGTACAAGGCAAACCCACCCGTCACAAAATTGATGATGGATTCCAGGGCATCGGTGAAGATGGCGTTGGAATGGGTAATGAAGTAGGCGGCAAACTTGACGGCCAGTAGCGCAAAGGCCACGGCCAGCATGAAGACCATTAAACGGATGGGGGACGTAGGTTGCTTGGTAGGCATAGGTGCAGCGGGGAAAGCCATTCCAGCCTATCAAACGGATGCCGGGCAATGGGGGTACAAAAGTACTGTGTTTTTTTGCAACACCCGGCACGCTAAAGAAAAGAACCACCCCTGCCATCACCTAAAAGTGGCAGCGCCACCCTGGGCCGGCGGTTACCCGAAGATGAGAGCCAGAAGCCAGCTCACCAGAGACGCCAACAGCCCTAGGAAAAAGAAGATAAAACTCAGAAGTGGCTGCATGTCAATTACTTTTAAGTACAGAGTAAAGATAGGGAAAATTTTTGCTTCGGCAACAAAAAAGCTTGAAATAATCATACAAAACCTATTGTGTGGCATGGATAGTTGACGTAGTTTCGCCCTTTGTACATGTATGTGCTTTCCAATATCCTCTTGAACAGACTCCTATGAGTATTACCGTAAAGAAAAAAGCGGCTGCACAGCCCATTGAGAAGCTGTTAAAAAATAACATGCTCCTGGCCACAGACGCCTATACCATCAAACAATCTGTCTGCCGGCTGCAGGAGCTTAGACAAGCGTATATTGCCCATGCAGAGGCCGGTGAGAATGTCTTGCACCTGCCTGCCCGCAAAAAGAAATAATTGCCTGTACTATCCCTAAGCCGGTAGGCATGGCAGCGCCTATCAACAGAGAAGCCAGCACCGTACGGTGCTGGCTTCTCTGTTGATAGGCGCTGAGGTATGATTAGTCAATCAAGCCCTGCTGGATGGCGTACTTAATGAGAGTAGCCGTGTTCTTGGCCTTGGTTTTCTCAATCAAATGCTGTCTATGTGATTCAATGGTGCGCTTGCTGGCAAATAGCTTGTCGGCAATCTCGGCGTTGGTGTACCCTTCGGCAATGAGGCGCAAAACCTCCATCTCCCGTTTAGACAAGTCAGAAGGTCCTTTGCTGTTGGCTTCGGGCTGGTCTCCAGGGCCGTTGTTCACCCGGTTCAGTAAATTGAGGGCCACCTCAGAGCAGATATAGGAGTTGTCCTCAGCCACTGTTTTAATGGCATGGATAAGCTCAGTGCGGCCCGCGGTTTTGAGCACGTAGCCCAGCGCCCCGGCCGTTCTTACCTTGGTCACATAGCTGTCCTGGTCCAGCATGGTGAGCACCAATACCTTTACCTGGGGGTACTTTACCTTCAGCTGCTCCAGGGTCTTGAAACCGTCCATGACGGGCATGTTCAAATCTAGCATGACTACGTCTGGGGTAAGCGTTTCCAGGAGTTCCAACAGTTGGACCCCGTTCTCCGCCTCGCCAATGACTTGAATGGACCGGTCTGACTTTAGAAGCGACTTTAACCCGTCTCTGATCAGGGTGTGGTCATCTGCTAAAATTACTTTTATCATATTACTCTGTGTTACGGTAAGGCTTTATACAAAAGAAGCGGCGCCTTAAAGACGCGCGAGTTCATTATTTAAAATTACAGCTAACTGTCTACTTAACATACTACCTGCATACGTAAATTCGGCCAGAATGTGCAGAAAGAGTATTAATACGGGTATTTACAGTATTTACACATATGTGATAAAAAATGATTATACTTATGTTTGAAAACCAGGGACTGCAAAATGTAAACGAGGGAGAGAAATGGAGAGCAGAAGTGATAAAAACGTGCAGGCAACACTGCTGGCGGGCCATACGCCCCTCATCATCTTGCAGGGGTGCCTGGACGAGGCCTACGCCACCCTTCTGATCAACTCTTTGGACAAATCATCTCCCTGGCAGGCTTCTTTTATACTGGTAGATTTTGGCAAGGTAACCCAGGTCACCCCCGCCGGGTTGAGGCATCTGCTGCCGCTTATCTCCCAATTGCAGGACCAGAAAAAAGAACTGGTTTTGTTTAACCTCAGAACAGACATAAAGCAAACCGTCTGCAGTTCTGGGTTTGACTCACTGGTCATGATTACGCCTACCTTACAAGACGCCATTCTGTACGCGCAACAACCTAAGAATACAAACAAAGGGCTTGCACGGTGAACATTTGATGAATAGCTGTTTCTTCATTTAAAGAAGCAATTCCATGAAGATTGAAATTGAAAAAGAGCCGCAGGCCTACATTCTGCGCTTGGAGGGGGAGATGGATGCTTCAACTTGTCTGGAGGTAGACAAGGCTATAGAAGAAGCCTTGCTTTCTCCCATTTCACAGCTCTGGATTGACTGCCAGAGACTTACCTATATTTCCTCTGCCGGTTTGGGGGTCTTCATCTCGCACCTGGGCACCTTAGAAAGCCTGCACATACCACTGGTGTTGTACGGCTTAAATGACCATGTGCGGAACATATTTGAGCTGCTGGGCCTGCACATGATTATGACCATTGTACCTTCTAAGCAAGAGGCGGTCCTGCAACTAAGGTAAGGCGCTCTCGGCACCTGGTCGTTTTTGGGCTATTTCTCGGGAAACAGGCCAAAAACGCATGCTCAGGTGTTGGGAATCTCAATGGTAATAATGGTGCCCCCGTTTTCTGAGGATGTGACGGCCATCTCTCCTTGTAATAGCTTGAGCCGGTTCTTGATTGTTTTGAGGCCCATGCCTCTGGTGGCAGACGTGGCCGGTTCTTGTTCTGCCATTCCTTTGCCGTTGTCCTCTACCCGTATGCGTACCGAAGTACCCTTGTCTACCACCTGCACCAGGGTCTCAGTGGCTTGGGCGTGCTTCATGACGTTGTTCAGCAATTCCTGTACCGTCCGGAAGATGTGGGTCTCCAGGGCATAGTCTGTGGGTTGGTCAAAGCCGGTCACTATGCACTGAATGGTCAAAGATTTGGAGGTGAGCCGCGTGGTGAGGTCCTTGAGGGCAGACTTGAGCCCCAGGTCTTGCAGCACCCTGGGAATGAGTTCATGGGCCAGCGTGCGCGTTTCTTTGATGGCTTCTTCCAGGAAACCAGAGATGCGGGCCACGGGTTGGGTAAGGTCAGCGCCAGAGCTGAGTTCTGCCTGTACCTCCTCCAGGTTGAGCCGGGCGGCGTACAGCAACTGCGCCAGGCTGTTGTGCAGGGCTTCGGCAATGCGTTTCCGCTCCTCGTTCTGGGTGGTGAGCACGGCTTCCATCACGGCCTTCTGCTGCGATAGCTCATATTGAGTTTCTGCCTTCTGCAAGGCCTTTTGAATGGTCACGTCCCAGACAATGCCCAGCACGCCCACCACTTCCTTGTCTGGCCCGTACAGGGGAGTCAGGTTAATCTCAAACTCCTTGCCCTTGGGTAGAAAAGGCAGGTGCCGCATGGTCACCTGCACGCCTTGTAAGGCTTTCTCCAGTTTGCGCTTGAGGGTGGTCTGTTTTCCTTTCAACAGAAATGCATGGGCAGATTTACCTAATACCTGAGTCCTGGGTATGCCTGTGAGTTGCTCCATAGCTTTGTTCCAGGCGGTCATGGTGAAGTCCCTGTCCAAAGCCAGAATGCCGTTCACGTGGGTTTCTAGCAGGTTCTCAGAAAACTCTTTTTCTAAGATGAGCTTCTCCTGGGCCTCATGTAGGTTGGTGATGTCTATGCCAAAGGCAATGCCCCTTTGGTGTAGCTCGTCCAGGAACCCAAAGTTCTGAAAATACACTTCTTTGCCTTGGTGCGTGAAAGAGGCAGTGAAGCTGGTCACGTGGCCGCTGAGCACCTCCTGGATATTTTTTCTGAGATGCGGGAAAACCTCAAAGATGTTCTTTCCTTTTAAGACTTTGTCCTCCACGCCCACGGCGCGTAGTCCTGCTCCTTTAATTTCCTGGTAGTTTCCTTTAAGGTCCAGGACGGCCAGTACCAGAGGCAGGTGATGCAGCAGCTGGTCCAACACCATGGTGCGGTGCTGGGCCTCGGCTTCGGCGTTCTTCTGGTCTGTTACGTCCAGGCAGAAGCCAAGCCCGTCTTTGCTCTCTGGGTCATAGACAAAGTAGTTCTGCTTGTATATTTTTTTGCCGTTCATCTCAGACTCGCCTAAGAAGATGTCTGAGTTACCGGCCAGTACCGTCTCAATGTTAGGCACAATGCTGGGGTTGATCTCTGTGATGAGCTTGCCTTCCAGTTCATGGTCCTGGTAGCCCAGGCTCTGCAAGCCAGAACCCATGGATTCCAGAATGCGGCCCTTAGCGTCAATGCGCCAGATAATGATGGGAAGGCTGTCCAGAATGGCACTGATGGTCCTGTGCATCTGGCGCAGTTTCTGGTCTGCCTTCAGCTTTTGGGTGAGGTCCTGGGCGGTGCCCACCAATTGCACCGGCATGCCAGCGGCACCGCGTTTGAACACCGTCTCCCTGAACTGGATGTTGCGCCAGTCGCCTTGCTTGTCTTTAATGCGCACCAGGTACTCCAGAAACTGCCCGTCTGCTACCTTGTTAAAACGGTTGCGCCTGTCTAACAGCAGGTGGGCGTCTTCGGGGTGGTAGAGGGTGTCCAGCAGCTCGCGCGGGTGCCCGATGATGTCCTGGTCTGTGTAGCCCAGAAAATGCAGGAAGTTCCGGTTGTTGTAGACATTGCGGCCCAGTTGTAAATCTTCTACGTACAGGAAATCGGGCATGGCCTCTGCCATCTTCTTGACCAGGAGCTGGCTTTCCTGCAGTTTCTCATTGGCAATGCGCTGCTTGGTCACGTCCTCAGAGGTGAGCACCAGGCCGTCGCCAAGCTTCACGGCCACACAGTTAATCCAGCGCTCCTGCTTCTGCCAGGGCAGATGGGCGGAAAAGGTGGCGGGTTGCTCTCTTTCCACTACCTCTGCCAGCGTTGAGAAGGTGGGTTCTTCCAGCAAACTAGGCAGAACCTCAGAGAGGCGCTTCTTGCCTAGCTGCTCCAGCGTGTAGTCCAGAAAGACTTCTGCCGTTCTGTTGAGCAGCACCCATTCAAAGTCTATGAGACGGCCACTGGCATTGCGTACGGCTTTGAGAACCTGTATGGAGTTAAGCGAGTTGTTGATGATGGCAGACAGCAGGGCTTCTTTGTTGAAAAGCTCTAGGTGCGCCTCTTTGCGCTCGGTCACGTCTACAAACGCCAGGCGGCATTGGTCTGTGTCATTGGGGCGCCGCAGCAGCAAACCTTCCACCTGGGCGTAGAAGGCACGGGCGTTGCCCACCAGCAGTTGCAGTTCAATGGTCTGCGGCTTGTCAGAGAGCAGCACGTTCCGGAAGAAACCATAATAGACATCCAGGCTGTCTGGGTGGACGAACTGACTGAACCGGCGGTCTATGAGCTGTTCTCTGCCGGCCTCCAGCAAGAGGTTGCCCTTGGCATTCACTTCTTCTATGATGCCGTGCTCGTCCAGGGTCACGTACCCGAAGGGCGCATGGTGGTACAGGTCCCGGTATTTGAGAGTGGCGGCTTCCAGTTCCTGGGTGGCCAGGTGGAGCTGGTGGTTCTGCATTTCCAGCTCTACCTGGTGTATCTGCAGTTCCTGGATGAGCTGGCGTATCTCATGCGCAGGCATGTTCTGGACATCCTCTTCGCTCACGGGTTTCTGCAGCTTTTCTGCCTCATGCCGCAGCAGAGTGTAGTCTGCCTCATGCCGCAGCAGGGAGTAGTCATGCGTCTTGCCGGTAGGTATTTTCCTCTCTTCACTCATGTTGCCTTCGTTCAGAACCTAATAAGAGGGGAAACCGCCCCCTTCACGCTTTATTTCTCAAAAACCTCCATGGCCAGCAGAATCTTGAACGGTTTGCTTTCCGTCTGTTCTACCCGGCGGGAGTTTAAAATCATTCTTCGGTACCCCAGCACCGGAAACTCGTGTTCTATTACCTCGTTCTTGATGTCCTCATGGTCTTGCACTACCCTGGACATCATTTGTCTGAGCGCGGGAATGTCCCATTGGCCATTGCCCAGATGGTACAGCAGCTGTCCTTTGAGTTGCTCTGGAATCAACTGGAACGTGTCTGTGAAGGCGTTGCTGGCGCATTCCACGCGCAGATCTCCCTCCAGCACCAGCAGCGGCTGCTGAATGACGTCTATGATGTTGGCGGCGTACAGGCTGGTGGCGGCCACGCTGGCTTCCAGGGTTTTAAAACTGGTGATGTTGGTGAAGGTGACCACCGCGCCGTCAATGAAATTGTCTAGCGTGCGGTAGGGCAGTATGCGCATAGAGTACCAGTTCTTCTCATCTACGGTTTGCAGGTGCACTTCTTTGCTGCGCAGACGCTCCAGCACCTCCTGCACGTCTTCTGTAATGTGCTGGTACTTAAGGTTGGAGACAATGTGGGTGATGGACCGGCCAATGTCTGCCCGTATCAGGTTGAATATCTTGGTAGCCTGCGGCGTGAAGTTTTTGATGTTGAGCTTATTGTCCAGGAAGATGGTGGCCACCTCTGTGCTGTCCAGCAGGTTGCGCATGTCATTGTTGGAGTTGGTGAGCTCTTCGGCCTTGGTCTGGAACTGCAGGTTGATGGTCATGAGCTCCTCATTGAGAGACTGCATCTCTTCTTTGTTGGTCATGGCCTCTTCATTGGTGCTCTGCAGCTCCTCATTGGCGCTCTGCAGTTCCTCGTTGGTAGACTTGAGCTCTTCCAGCGAGGAGTTCATTTCTTCAATGACCGTTTGCAGACGCTGCTTGGTGTAGAGCAAATCCTTTTCCAGTTCCTGTATGCGCGCGTCTTTGACCGAGGCTTCTTCTGGACTGTCTTTGCGGCCTTTGCGGGGCTTGGGAGCGGGCTTATCTTCCATGACCACCATGAGCATGCCGTGCAGCGCGTCTGGCTCCTGGAGCGGGGTCACGGTTAAGGTGATGTATTTAGGCCCGGCGTCTGTCTTTACCTGAACGTCTTCTGTTCGGACGGACTCATTGAGCACGCAGGCCCTGGTCACCAGGTTGTCCAGCTCAAAATGGAGGCCTTCGCGGGCCATGTCAAAAATGTTGAGCGTGGCTTGGCCCTGGGCGGGCTCTAAGAACCTGCCGGTGCGCCCGTGCACGTAAAAAATATCACCTTTGGGGTTGATGATGACGGTGGGCGGGGCAAATTGTTGTAAGAGAACGCGCTGGATGACACCGTTCATATTAGATTCTTTTTTCACGGTGACAGGCGGTTCTGGGTGGGGTTTAACGGTTTCAAAGGAGCTGAAGGTGAAGGGGAACTCTACCAGCCGGGCCAGGGGGATGTTGCCCTCTGTGCGGCGGGAGATTTTCCATTTGGTGTCTAGGGTGGTGAACATGTCTGGGAAACCAGACAAGGTCTCTGAAGAACCCAAAAACAACAGCCCGTTGGGCTTTAACGAATAATGGAACACAGGGAACAGCTTCTTCTGCAATTCTGCTGAAAGGTAAATGAGCAAATTGCGGCAGGTGAGCATGTCCAGCTTGGTGAAGGGGGCATCACGGTTCACGTTGTGCACGGCAAACACCACCATCTCCCGCAGCTCTTTCTTGACATGGTAGTAGGTGTCCATCTTGTTGAAGAACCGCTTTAAACGATCTGGGCTCACGTCTGCCGTTATATTCTCCAGGTAGCAGGCTTCACGGGCCTTTTCAATGGCCGCTGGGTCAATGTCTGTGGCAAAGACCTGGATCTTTAAATGCAGGTTGAGCTTGTCTATGGTTTCCTGCAACAACATGGCAATGGAGTAGGCTTCTTCACCGGTAGAGCAACCAGCCACCCACACCCGCACCGTGTCGCCCTCCTGCTTGGCTTGCAGCAGTTCTGGCAGGTATCTTTCCTGCAGAAGAGAGAAGGCCTCTGCGTCTCTGAAAAACTTGGTCACGCCAATGAGCAACTCTTTGAACAGCAGGTCCACCTCCTGGGGGTTTTCCTTTAGGTATTGCACATATTCAGAGAGCTGTACAATCTGGTGGCTGTTCATGCGCCGCTCTATGCGCCTGAAGATGGTATTGCGCTTGTACAGAGAGAAGTCATGGCCGGTCTTGTTACGGATGAGGGAAAAAATCTTCTGCAACATCTGGGTGGACTTGTGCGCCTCCTCCACGTGCTTGCCTTTGATGGGCGGCATCTGGGCGTAGGAGATAAGCTTGTCAGACATGTCTTCCACCCGCAGAACATGGTCTACAAACTCGGTTTTGATGGCGTTGCGGGGCATGCTGTCAAAGCGGGCGGTGTTGGGGTCCTGCACCATTACCATCCCAAAGTTCTCCATGATCATTTTCACGCCCAATGCCCCGTCTGAGCCCATGCCAGAGAAGATGATGCCTACGGCGTGCTCCCGCCGGTTCATGGCCAGACTCTCAAAGAAGAAGTCAATGGGCATGCGCTGGCCGTTGGGCTGGGCCGGGTGGTGCAGTTGAAAGACGTTTTTCTCCAGAGAGGTCTCCTGGTTGGAAGGCACCACGTACACGTGGTTGGGCTGTATCTGCAGCCCCGCGGTAATCTCTACCACGGGCATGGTGGTGTAGCGCTGGATGATCTCGGTCATCAAGCCCTTTTGTGTGGGGTCTAGGTGCGGCACCACCACAAAGGCCATGTCTGAGGTGGGGGGCATATGGTGGAAGAACTGCTCAAAACCCTCCAAAGAACCCGCAGAGCCGCCCAGGCCTACCACCTTAAACGTGTTGTGGTGTTGGGCTACCGGTTTGCTTTCTTCGGGGCTTTTGGCAGAGGCACCTTTTCTAGACAAATCCTCCGTAATGATAGGCTGTTCTATCTCTTCTCTCTCCATTGGTATGTGTACGTAGTAGACACGGCTGGGTCTGTCAGGAAAAACAGGGGAGAACCTGTCTTAAAATGCCCAAGAGCCTGTTTTACTTAATCCAACAAGGTACAAATTACCCGGCAGACTCTGCCAAAAATAGGAGCGGGCCGCTGATAAACCGCATTTATACGGAGGGCGGCTTTGGAATTTGTTCCAGAAATGAGGGTACATACGGTAATTGTGGCAGGTACAACACCTCTTGCCGGGCTATGCTCGTACTACCTGTACAAGCTATTCCAGACACAAGATGAAATTACTGCACCATGATGTCATTGTCATCGGGACCTCGGCGGGGGGCATGAACGTATTGTGCAACCTGCTGTCTCAGTTACCGGCAGACCTACCCGCGTCCATTTTTATTGTCCAGCACCTGGCCAGGGACTCCAACGCCCAGATTCTGGTAGACCGCCTTAGCAAATTCACCAAGCTGCAGTGCCAGGTAGCCCAACATGAGCAGACCATAGAGCACGGCAATGTGTACTTTGTGCCGCAAGACAACCACCTTCTGTTGCAGAAGGGCAGAATGCTGGTCACCAAAGGCCCCCGGGAGAACCTGTTCAGGCCTGCCATTGACCCTTTGTTCAGGTCTGCCGCCGCGGCCTATGACTCAAGGGTGATTGGCATTGTGCTTACCGGCATGTTACAGGACGGCACCGTGGGCATGGAGATGATCAAGCGCAGCGGCGGCATTACCATGGTGCAGAGTCCTGCAGAGGCAGAATACCCAGACATGCCCCAGAGCGTGCTAGACATGATGGAGGTAGACTACGTGGTGAAGGTGGCTGAGATGGGAGAGCTTATCAAGGAACTGGTCCATGTGCCGGCGTCTGCCATGAAAGAACCGCCCGAAGACATTACCTATGAAGCCAAGATTGCCGAACGCCTCATGCTGGACTCAGGAGACATAGAAGACACAGAGTTGATGGGTCCCCGCTCTGCCTTCTCCTGCCCAGACTGCGGCGGCGCCCTCTGGGAGGTAAACACCGGGCATGTGAAACACTTCCGGTGCCACGTGGGGCATGCCTACACCCAGGAGTCCTTTCTTAATGCCAATGTAGAGTCCCTGGAAGAAACCCTCTGGATTGCCATGCGCATGCTGGAGGAACGCCGCACCATGCTGCACGCCATGGCCGAGCAGGACCGGCGTAAAGGCCACAACAATTGGTCAGAAAGCCAAAAGGAGCGGGCAGATGAACTTAAGCTGCACATTTCCCGCATCCGGCAGGTGCTGCTGGCCAACGCCAACTCCAAAAACCACAAACAAGACGACCAGGAGGAAGAACGCGCCTAGCCGTTTTTGGCCTGTTTCGTGTAAAACAAGCCAAAAACGAAGCCTCTCCTGCAAAAGCAAAAGGTGGCTCCTGCCGTGTATGGAAAGAGAGCCACCTTTTGCTTTGGTAAATTATGGAGAGTATCAAACCCTGGTAGAAGGAGTTTCCAATCAAACTTCAGCCTGCCTGCTGGCAAAACGGCGCAGCAGCAAGTACCCGGTCAAGCCCGCCAGAATGGAAGCCACCAGAATAGAGAACTTGGCCGCCGTCTGGTAGTCTGGGTTGTCAAAGGAAAGCAGGGCCACAAAAATGGACATGGTAAACCCAATGCCCGCCAAAAAGCTCAGGGAGAGAATCTGGGTCCAGGTAACGCCTTCGGGCAGGTCACTGATGCCCAGTTTCACCGCGGCCCAGGAGAAGGCCATGATGCCCACGGGCTTGCCCACAAACAAACCCAGGATAATGCCCAAGCCCAACCCGCTGTACAGCCCGTCTACCATGCCCAGTTCCAGGGCAATGTTGGTGTTGGCCAAAGCAAAAACAGGCATGATGAGAAAGTTGACGGGCTTGGTGAGCGCGTGCTCCAGCTTTTCCAGAGGAGATTCGTCAGCGCCGGGGGTGGTGGGCAGCGTGAAGGCGGTGAGCACCCCGGCAATGGTGGCATGCACCCCAGAATGATGAATGCAGTACCACATGAATACGCCCGGCACCAGGTAGAAAATCAGGCTCTTGACCCCCAGCTTGTTAAAGGCAATCAACATGGCAAAGATGCCTGCCGCATACAGCAGGTAGTTCAGGTGCATTTCTTTGGAGTAAAACAGCGCAATGACCAGAATAGCGCCCAGGTCATCTACAATGGCCAGCGCCGTCAGGAAAACCTTTAGCGTGACGGGCACCCGGCTGCCCAGCAAAGAAAGAATGCCAATGGCAAAGGCAATGTCGGTGGCCATGGGAATACCCCAGCCGCTGGCCAGCTCGGTGCCCTGGTTGACGAGCCCGTAAATAGCCGCCGGCACCAGCATGCCCCCAATGGCGGCAAACACAGGGAAGGAAGCCTTTTTCAACGATGACAACTCACCCTCTTTCAACTCACGCTTGATCTCCAGGCCCACCAGCAAGAAGAAGACGGCCATGAGCCCGTCATTGATCCAGAGCAGGACAGAATACCGCAGACGCACGCCCTCAGACGCGTAGCCCACCTCATGCGCCAGCAATCTCTCCAGGTCATCGCCCAGCGGCGAATTGGCCACCAAAAGCGAAATGAAAAGACAGAGCATGAGCAGAATGCCGCCGGCAGAAGCTGAACTGAAAAAGGCTTTGAAGGTTCTAACGTTGATATGAAACATAGGCAGGAGTAAGAGGTAGGCAGATATTTTAACGGCTTTTCACTTAAGGAAGATGCACGCCCTGTAAACCTACAAAATTTATAAGAAAGGCAGGGCCAGGGAGAGAGCCGCCGCCGGTGGTCGTTTTTGGCGGGTTTTCCAGGAAAGAGACCAAAAACGAGCATGGGTAGAAATTGGCTTTTCCCGAGGATAGGGAAGGCTGTATGTTGCCAGAAGAGAGGTAAGGCGCTAATAAATAGCCTTTTGACAATTTATATTCTCCGTATAAATACTGCTTTTAGAGCAACCCCTGCCCGGGAAATACGTTTTACTTGGAATCTATAAAAATTTGGAGTTTCCCCCTATGAGAGAAGAAGATGTTGTGCTAAAAGCCATTCATAGACTAGTGAAGGGAGACCCTTCGCCGGTTCATTTACCTTTATCCCCAGACGCGGTAAGTGCCTTGTCTGGTGTGCCCGTGGAGCGTGTGGTTGCGTGTTGCAAGGTGTTGGAGTGCCACGGGTACTTAACCAGCTGCCGTGTCAACAGAAACGTGAGTTATTACATTACCAACGCCGGCATTTCTGAGGTGAAGGGCGGCAAATTGAAACTTGGCATCTTTCACCGCGTGCCCGCCTCTTACCAGGAACTGAGATAAACCACCCTCCTTGCCCAATCTAAAACTATGAGCCAAAGCCCCTCCTTCTCCAGGACGGGGTTTTCTGTTTTTGGGCTGTTTCCTGAGAAACTGCCCAAAAACGACTTCTGCTATTCTATGATGATGTTGTCTACGTTTACCTGCGGCGCCTGCCCGTCTTTCATGTAGGCCCAGAACATGCCTTTGGTGCTGTACGTGATGCCTATGCTACCTTGGGCATCTACCGCAATGACGCCGCCCTGTCCGCCAGCCAAACCCACTTTCTCATGAATCACGTGCTGCACGGCTTCTTCTACGGTAAGGCCCTTGTACTCCATGAGCGCGGCAATGTCATGGGCCACGGTGTGCCGGATGAAGAACTCGCCGTGCCCGGTCCCCGAAACAGCGCACACGTGGTTGGCGTACGTGCCGGCCCCAATGATAGGTGAGTCGCCCACCCGTCCATAGCGTTTGTTGAGCATGCCGCCCGTAGAGGTGCCCGCCGCCAATCTACCGGCCTGGTCAACCGCTACGGCACCCACCGTCCCTAGTTTAGTTTCTGCCGATGCCAGGCCCTGGGATTCGGCTAGTTTTACCGCTTTAATTTGCGCGCGCCGTTCCTCCAGTTCAAAGTAAGATGGGTCTACCAGGTCTAAGCCACGGGCGGCGGCAAACGTCTCTGCGCCGGTACCCACCATCATGACGTGCTCAGAATGTTCCATTACCTGGCGCGCGGCCAGAATGGGGTTCTTGATGGTGCGCACCCCAGCCACCGCGCCCGCCTTGAACGCAGCGCCGTCCATGATGGAAGCGTCTAGTTCCACGCGTTCTTCATTGGAGAAAACCGCGCCCCTGGCCGAATTGAACAGAGGAGAATCTTCCAGTAGAAGGATGCTGGCCTGAATGGCGTCTAGGCTGCTCTTGCCTGCCTGCAACACGGCATAACCTGCCTGCACCGCCTCCAGCAGTTTGCTTTCATAGGCCGCTCTTTTCTCTGGAGGCATGGGTGCATCATACACATTGCCGCAACCCCCATGGACAATTATAGCAGTGACAGCAGCAGAAGAAGCAATAGGTTTCTGGTTCATGGACCTAAGTTGGGTTACACGTTCGCCCTGCAAGATAAAGGTTTGCGCCAGACCAGTTGTCCCAGCTAAGGAAGGAATCCCGTTTTTGGCCTCTTTTCCGGGAAACAACCTAAAAACGAAACCACTCTGGTCCTTAAAAATGGTCTGCCCGGGCATCTAGGCAGTCAAGTGCGAAGAAAATAGTTGGTGAAGCGAAGTGAGGAGGCCGCGGGTTTAACTTCTATTTTAAATCATAGGGGGGCACTTCCCAGACCGGCAAAGCGGGTGTTCCCAACTTACTGCTCACAGGCTGCTTTATTAGAGTTGCTGATCTCGTCTATGCTTTACTTGTCGGCTGCACCATGGCTGCACAGGCACCAGGCCTTTTCCATTCGCTTTTACTGTTTACCTCTGCTTTATTGTCTTTCTAGGGCAGACTTGGTTCTGTAAGGAGGCTGCTTAGGGAAGGCATCAAAAAATACGTGGTATCTGCCACCGCATTTGTACGGACCGTTTTGGCAAGAAATGACCGTAATTACTCACCTGCGGCTCAAATTCAGTGTTTATCCAGACCATTTGCCGTGTTTATTTTCCATTTTCAACGGCCTTGAAAACGTATATCTAGCTATACCTCTATAGAGGACTACTTCTATAGCTGAAGCAGAGTGTGTGATGTATCATTTAGATCCCAATGGCCATGCAAAGAATTATTTCACAGACGGTAAACGACAAGAAGATCATTCTTTTGCAAGGAGACGTGGACACCTGTGACCAAAGACTGAGCCGACGCTTGCAAAGCGTTCAGCGGCAGGGCAAAGAGTGCCATGTGTGGATTGACTGTGGTTCTGTGGAATGCATCAGGCAGCTGGGGGTGTGCCATTTCATTAACCAGCTCCTGGTGCTTCGCAACACCAACCCGCATATAGTATTGGTGCAGCCAGACCCTGTTCTGCAACAAGCCTTGGCTGTGTGCAAGGTGGATGGTTTGTTTACTTGTATTCCCAGTCTGGAGCAGGCGTATTTGGGCGTTTAGCCTGCCTTGCATCTGGTGGGCTAGGGAGAGATTACATGATGATGGATTTAGAGAAGTTTACAGAGTTGGCTGCCGCCCTCTCGTATATACAAGAACTGGGGTTCACCCACACCTTCCGGTGCCACGGCCAGCAATTGGTCTCTCTGGAAACCCGGCAGGCGTTTTCACAAGACAGGTTCCTGCTGGTGGCCTGCCACCGTTTCAGGACGGGGGCGCACAAAGACCTGCGGGTGGTGCTGTATGCCGTAGAAGGCCCCGAAGGCGCAAAAGGCATTGTGCTGGATGACTGCCAGAGCTACGGAGACAACTGCCTGGGCAATTTTCTGGTGAAGCTCAAGATGTGCCAGCTCCCGCCGGCGCAAGACGCCAAGCCCCTTCCTCCAGAAAAAAGACTGCCTCCGTTCAGGCGCGCTTCCTAGCCTTTGAAAAAGCTTGATTAGAATTTCAGCGGCACCATTTCGGCCCACAGCTCATTAAAATGCTGCAGATAGGCCTGCACCACCTTTGGGTCTGAGGAGACCAGTACGTTCTCATGATTGTAGAGTGCGGCGCTTCTGGTCCAGTTGTAGCTGCCGGTGAGCACGTGCGTGTTATCCAGCACGGCAAACTTGTGGTGCATGTGGTTGGGCGTCTCGTCTACCCGAATGGTCAGCCCGGCCTGGGCCAGTTCCCGTATGTCTGATCCTTTGTCAAACAGCTTTTCATTGTCAGTGAGCAGCTCAATGTTTATTCCCCGCTGGAACGCCTGCAGAATGGCCCTGGTAATGCGGTCATCAGAAATGGTGAACACGCAAATCTTAAGCGAAGTCTTGGCTGCCAGAATGTTGGAAATGATGGCGTTCAGGCAGTCATCGCCGGGGCTGAAAAACACGCCGGTTTTCAATTTAGACGAAGTAGGGGAGAAGAAAGAGCTCAAAGACATGGCAACTGGAAAACGTGAAGGGTGAAGATACAGGTTCAGGCCTGAAATTCTAACAGCCCACGGCGTTTTTGGCCTCTTTCCCAGAAAACAGGCCAAAAACGGAGCTTCCTTTTGGTGCTTTACGCTAGTGACGTGCCTTTACCTAAAAGCCCCTGCACCAGACTCTCCAATCGGGCCAGTCGCTCTTCTATAGAGGACGGGGACTTGAGGTACGTGCTATACACGCCTTCAATGCGCCAAATTTCTCTCACGTCTTTTACGGGCACCGCCAGGTACTCATAATCTGGGTTGTCGGCTTTCATGGACAGCGCGCCTTCCTGGGTGAGGCCTTGGTAGCGGCGGGCCATGATCTGCGCGTCTGTGACTACTACATACAATTCATTGGGTTGCAGATCTTCGGGCTGAGCAGGTAGGGCGGCGCAATACAGCAAATCGCCTGGACGGAGCCCGTGCTGCTGGTACTGCATCTCAGAGCCCTGGTGCTCAAAGGCGCGGTGCAAGGTAGTACTGGCGTTGGGCAAGGCAATGAAGGGCAAGCTTTCCAAAAACTCGCGCTCCTGCCTTCTGGTAAGATACGCTGCCTGCAATGCTCCCATCACCAAAACCGCCTTCTGCGCGGAAGGCTCAGGCGTATCTGCTACTTTTTTGAGCAGCTGGCTCTGGTGTAGGTCCCGTTTAAAGATGTCAAAGCCGTATAAATCATTGACGGTGAGTTCTTTGGTGATGAGAAGGTCCAGGCTTACGCCGAAGTGCCGGGCAATCTGAATGAGCGTGTCAATCTTGGGTTCAGAGCGGCCTTCTTCATAGGCACCCACGCTAGGGCGCGCTAAATCAAATAGTTGCGCGAAACCGGCCTGGCTCAAATTCTTGACCGTCCTGATTTTCTTAATGTTCTTCCCGATGCACGACATAAAAAATATTTTAAAAATAAACCTGCTACAATTTTGAGCGTATCTATTTTTTGTAGTATAATTGCCTTCGAAATCAGGACAAGATAAGGACTATTTCTGTAAATGTGGCTACTATTATGAGCAATGCTAGGTAAAACAAGAATTTCGCTGTTTTAGCACTCATAAAAAGAAGTTCCGGTAGAATGTCAGGATTATGAGCAGAAGTTGAGATAAGGTAAACCAGCAAGGCCTTCCAAATCGGAAACAGGCCAGCGGATAGGGAGAAAGACTGAAAGTAAATAAAGAGAACTATGAACCAGAGAACCAACACTTACATGGCCACGCTTTTCATCACCTTTGTCCTGGTGAAACTAGTGAAGGCGGTTCTGGGATTTGAGTACCATATCTTGCAGGAAGGTATTTTCAACCTGAAGTTTCTGGCAGACCTGGCCATGTGGGGAGTAAGCTACTATCTGGTGGATTTCCTGAGGCAGCAAATGTTCCAACCAAAGGCTTCGCGTTAGAGAGCTAGAGCGCACTCGCATAAAGACATACTATGGAAAACAACTACTTCTTAAAAGTAAAAGACTATCTGTTGGAGCTGGGTTTTCAGATTAGGCTGGAAGACCCCCATGACAAGGTGTTTGTGGTTGACAAGGAAAGCCTGGGCATTACCAACCTGGTCATTGGTTGCGCAGACCCGCTGCTGATCATGGAGCAATACCTGCTGGAACTGCCCAAGGTCACCGTGGAGATTTGCCAGAGCCTGCTCCAGAAAAACCGCGACATCATTCACGGAGCCTTTGTGCTGGATGAGACGGGCCAGAAACTCATCTTCCGGGACACGCTGCAAATGGCCAAACTAGACCTGCATGAGATTGAGGCTTCCCTCAACTCCCTTGCGCTGCTGCTGAGCGAATACTCAGACCAACTCATTCAATTCTCAAAAAACTAAAGAAACACGCTATGAATATTCTTAAACGCATTTTCAAAATAGGGCAGGCCGAAGCCCACTCGGCGGTAGACCAGCTGGAAAACCCCATCAAATTGACGGAACAGGGCATCCGGGACATGAAAGAAGACCTGGACAAGAGCCTGAGAGCCCTAGCCGAGGTCAAAGCCATGGCCATCAGGTCCAGTAACGACGTGGAAAACTACAAAGCCAAAGCCCAGGACTATGAAAGCAAGGCCGTGCAACTGTTGCAGCGCGCCCACCGCGGCGAACTGAGCGCCACCGAGGCAGACCGCCTGGCCGGTGAGGCCCTGGTCAAGAAAGAGGAAAACACGGCTTTGTCTGCCAATGCGCAGGAGGACCAGCTCAAGTTTGAGAAGAGCGTGGCCCAGATGGATGCCAACATTAAAACACTCAGGTCTACCATCAGCAAATGGGAGAACGAGCTGCGGGTCTTAAAGTCCAGGGTGACGGTGAGCAACGCCACCAAGACCATTAACAAGCAACTGGCCCAGATTGACTCGTCGGGCACGGTGGCGTTGCTGGAGCGCATGAAGGAAAAAGTTGCGGTAGAAGAAGCCCTGGCAGAATCATACGGCGAGATTGCCAATGAAAGCCGCTCCATTGACCAGGAAATTGAGAAGGCCCTGGAAACCAGCTCGGCGCAGAAATCGGCTAAAGAAGTAGAAGCCCTGAAAGCCAAACTTGGATTCACCACCTCGCCAGAAACCCCGGCAGAATAAGAAAGGCGCCAGCGTTTTTGGGCTGTTTTCCAGGAAATAGCCCAAAAACGGACAATGTCGGTTTTTGCCGGCTTTCGGCTCCTGCTGCTGGGCTGAGAAGTAGCGGTTCAGGGTTCCTGAGCTTGTATCTCTCTGCTTTGCAGAATTGAGGTTTGCAGTCCGTTGTTCAGGATTTCTACTCCTCGGCGAAGGCTAGGTCATAGAAAAATAAGCAACCTCTGGATATTTCAGAAAGCAGCAAGAGGGGAGAGAGCCAGGTGAGCACGCTATATAGAATTACCGCAAGACCCGCCACCGTTTTTGGCCTGTTTTCTGAGAAAGAGGCCAAAAACGAATCCTTCGTCCAGAATCAAGATGCAGTATTTCAAATTTAACGTCTAGCAAGGTGGGTAAAATTGGATTTATGTTTTTTGCGGCCTTGTGCTTGTGGGCCATCACCCAAGGGGTGGGCGGGTACCCGGCACCCATGGCTACTCTGCCAGGCCTCGCGCAGATGCGGGCAGAAGTCATCTTAGTGAGTGCAGACACGTGCCAAGACCTGTTTCTGCAATTGTTGCCCCAGGGGCTGCAACCGTAGCAAAATCTGCCTGATGCCGCTGGAAAAAGAAGCAACTGGCAAGAATTAGCCGCAGAAGTAATTGAGAATTTGTAGATTTAGAGGAGAGAACCCGCGTACGTATGATTGAACTTTTACAAGCCTCCTTTTCCAGTGCCAACGCCTTTGCCTCTGGGCTGCTCATTTTCGTGCTCATCTACTGGCTTACGGTCATCATTGGGTTGCTGGACCTAAGTTCCCTGGATGTGGATTTGGATACAGATGCAGACGTAGACGGCCTTTCTTCTATTGCCTGGTTCAACTCTGCACTCGCTTTTTTCAATTTGGGCAGAATCCCGCTCATGTTCTTCTTGTCCTTCTTCGCGCTGCCGTTCTGGGTAATGTGCGTGGGCGTGAATAGCCTGTTAGGCACGCAGGACAGTTGGTTGGGCGTGCTATTTATGTTCCCAATCGCTTTTTTTTGTCTTTTTATCGCCAAGCTGCTTACCTGGCCCTTTGTGAAGTTATTTACCATCATGGAGAAAGAAGAAGCGCCTAAAACCACGGTCATTGGGCAGATGTGTACCATCCTGCTGCCCGCCAATGCCACCCAGATAGGCCAGGCCGCCGTGAAAACCGCCGGATCGCCGCTCTTGCTCAACGTCAAAACCACCCAGGGCCACCTTGTCCAGAAAGGAGAGACCGCGCTGGTGATTGACTACCTTCCAGAAAACCAATTGTATTTAATAGAACCCTACGAATCCCTTTAATCTTATCCTTTTATGTTTCAATCTCTTACTCTAGCCACCACCGTCATGCTGGCGGTGATTGTCTTCGGGCTCTTTATTGTGATTATAAAGATGTACCGCAAAGCCATTCAGGGAGAAGCCATGGTGCGCACCGGCATGGGTGACACCAAAGTGTCCTTCTCCGGCATTTTTGTGGTGCCCATCATCCACAAGCTGGAAATGATGGACATCACCCTCAAAACCATCGTGATTGCCCGCACCGGCACCGAAGGCCTCATCTGTAAAGACAACCTGCGCGCTGATATTAAGGTGAACTTCTTTGTGCGCGTAAACAAGACTGCCGAGGACGTGGTGAACGTGGCGCAGTCCATTGGCTGTAAGCGGGCCTCAGACCCTTTGGCCCTGGAAAGCCTCTTTGACGCCAAGTTCTCAGAAGCCTTGAAGACCGTTGGTAAGCACTTTGACTTCGTGGACTTGTACCAAAGCCGCGACGAGTTCAAGCGCCAGATCCTGGCCACTATTGGCACTGACTTGAACGGTTATATCCTGGATGACTGCGCCATTGACTATTTAGAGCAGACCCCGCTTTCCAGCCTGAATGAGAACAACATCCTGGACGCTGAAGGTATCAAGAAGATCATTGACCTGACCGCCAAGCAGAAAGTACAAGCCAACCTGATTGAGCGCGAGCGCGAGAAAACCATCAAGAAGCAAAACGTAGAAGCGCAGGAAACCATTCTGGAGCTGGAAAAACAGCTAGCCGAGAACCAGGAAAAGCAGCGCCGCGAGATTGCCTCCATCAAAGCCAGAGAATCTGCCGAGATTGAGAAAGTAACCCAGGAACAGCGCATGATCTCAGAAAGAGCCCGCATTGCCACAGATGAAGAAGTACAAATCTCTGAGCAGAACCGCGACCGCCAGATCTTGGTAGCCGAGCGCAGCAAACAGCGCACAGACGCCATTGAAACCGTGCGCGTTGAGCAGGCCAAACTCTTGGAAGAAAACGAGATGCAACGCATTGTGGCCCTGGCTCAGATTGAAAAAGAGAAAGCCGTAGAAGAAGAGCGCAAGAACATCCAGGCCATCATCAAAGAGCGCGTGGTAGTGGAGAAAGCCGTGGTGGAGGAAGAAGAGAAAATCAAGGACACCAAAGCCTTCGCCGAAGCCGAGCGTATCAAATCTGTGGCCATTACTACGGCCACCATGGAAGCCGAAGAAGCCCTGGTGAAAGAGATCAAAGGTGCTGAGGCTGCCCGTCAGGCCGCTGAGTTCAGAGCGGAGCAGTTATTGATTGACGCCGAGGCCGAGAAAACTTCTTCTGTCAACCGTGCCCAGGCCATAAAAGTAATGGCCGAAGCCGAAGCAACCCATGCCGCTGCCGTTGGTTTGTCTGAGGCCCAGGTGATGGAAGCCAAGGCCGCCGCCCGCCAGAAAGAAGGCGAAGCCGAAGCCGTGGTAACCGAGCGCCAGGCCATTGCCAGCGCCAAAGCCACCAAAGTACAAGCAGAGGCCCAGGCCGAAGCCGATGAGAAACTAGGTCTGGTGGCCGCCAAGGTAACCCAGGAAAAAGGCCTTGCCGATGCGTCCATCATTGCCAATCTGGCCGCCGCTGAAGAGAAACGTGGTTTAGCCGAGGCCCGCGTGAGCGGTGAGAAGTTCACCGTTGAAGCCAAAGGTATTGAAGAGAAGGCAGACGCCATGAAGAAACTGGACGGCGTAGGCAAAGAGCACGAAGAGTTCAAGCTGCGTCTGGAGAAAGACAAAGCCATTGAACTGGCCCACATTGACATCCAGAAAGAGATTGCCGCCGCCCAGGCCAGCGTGATTTCTGAGGCCTTGAAAGCGGCCAAAATTGACATTGTAGGCGGGGAGACCATGTTCTTTGACCAGATTGTAGGCTCCATCACCAAGGGCAAGCAGGTAGACCGCCTGGTGGCCAACAGTGAAGTGCTGGGCACGGTCAAAGAAGCCTTCTTCCAGAAGGACGGCAACGGACACATTGACTTCAAGGCCAACCTGCAGCGCTTTATCACCCAGTTCGGCATGGACACCGAAGACGTGCGCAATCTGAGCGTTTCGGCCCTGCTCCTGAAAATGATGCAGCAGAAAACCCTGGATGACGCCACCGCCAACACCCTCAAGGAATTGACCTCTACGGCTACGGCCCTTGGTCTGGGTGACCAACCGGTGTACACGCTCAACTAAGGTCCTCATCCTCAGGGCGCTCTTTAAAAAGGGCGCCCTGAGGAACCATCGGGGAAAATAGAAAGGGAAGAGTGGAGTCAGGATCGTTTTTGGGCTTTTTTCTAGGAAACAGGCTAAAAACGAAAGAAGAGCGTTCAAAATAGGACTACGCTAGAAAAAATATTGAAAAACCTTAGAAGAGTGGGCTTCGGCTTTTACCCTTCACCGGAAATCAGTAGCTTTATTTTCACAGGTAATAATTTTTGACCCTTATCCTTTACGCATGAAAGCCCTCGCCCTTTCTATTGTTTTCGGTGCCGCCGTCCTGACCTCAGGCCTGGCGCAAGCCCAGACTAAAACTGCCACGCCGGCTAGAAACCGCGCTGCCTATACGCTTCCGCAACAATTCAACTCCCTTAAGTTCAGGTCTTCTGCTTACACAGAAAATGGCCAGAGTTACCGGGTGGTACGTGAAAGCGGGTTAGACGCCTTGCTCAAAAGCGTACAGGACACGCTCCAGTTGCGCCAGCAAAGCATTAAGAACGCCGGCAAAGACGTAGCCGTGGCGTTAGAAAAGGCCAAGCAGGAAATAACCGATCAGAAGGCGCAGATTCAGGCGTTGCAGCAGGAGAATGCCAAGAAAGAGCAACAATTGCAGCAAGGCGCGCATGACGTGGCCAGCCTGTCTGTATTGGGAATGGACATGGACAAGCAGATGTATGTGTGGCTGAGCCTGGGCATTATTTTGGGCTTAGGCATCCTGTCAGCGGTGTTGTCTGTCATGTACAAGAAAAGCAACGTGGAGGCCCAGGAGAAGATTGACGCCTATGAAGAGGTAAGCGAAGAGTTTAAGAACTACAAGCAGGCCGCCCGTGAGAAGGAAATCAAACTCAAGCGCGACCAGCAGTCTGAGGCTAACAAGGTAGAAGAGCTCAAACAACAGCTTGCCCAGTTGAGAAACTAGGGGATTGAGGTTGGTATAAGGTGTTTTCTGCGGCGCTCCTTCTTTTGCGTTTCCTTTTTTATGGAATTTCCTGTTCAGAGAACAAATAAATAAAGTGGTGCGCCTCCCAACTGAAAGAGCTTTGGGAGGCCAGCACCCATCTGTTTTTGGCCTGTTTTCTAAGAAATAGGCTAAAAACGAACCTTATACCATACTACCTCGCCCGCACAACCATTTGATTTCCCTTCTGCAAGGAGAACATGGGGTGAGGTACAACCTTTACTACCATGAGCACTGTTACTCCAGATACCAATACTCCCACTTCAAATGCCCCCGTTCAGTTAGAAGGCGGCACCTATGAAATTCTGCGTAACCGTTTAGCCAAGAGCGGCGGCGAGCTGCGCGGGTTGCTGGACCAACTCAACCAGGAACGGAAAGAAGTCTTCGGGGCGATTGAAACCAAACTGCTTACCACGGAGCGCGTCACCACAGAGCACAACTGCGTGCCCTGGGACATGGTGCCGGTAGGAGAACAGCTGCTGTTTGGCTACAACGTGCACCTGGGCCTGAAGACCGACGTGGAACTGAGCGACGTGTTCAGCGTCTATCTTTACCAGAACCACACTTTTCAGCAGCAGGGGCTGGAGCTTATCAACCACGCGGAATTTCTGGACGAGTTTCAGAAGCTGTACAAATACTACAAGAACACGCAGTTTGTCAAGTTTGCCGTCCAGGGCGTGCACCTGTTCATGGTGTTTCGCATAGGGAAAGGCGTCAATGACATCAAAACCTTTAAATGGGCGCTACAGGCCGGAAAAATCACCTACCTGGACAACCGCTCAGACCATGAATACAGCTTCCCCAACCAGCATGACTTCGCCTGGAAACGCGTTGCCAGAGAGGCGCACCGCCCGGGCAAGCACCCTCACATCTCCATTGAAGACAAGGTGTTTGTGGAAACCATTGGCGGCGACCTCACTATCAAGGTAGAAGACAATACAGACACCGGGCAGGGCATTTACTCTGAGCCCGTGGAGGACAAAGACCAGACCCTGGATGATTCTGAGCTGTATTACGCCCTCATCGGGAACCTGATTCTGCTCAAGATCAAGCCCTACCGTGAAAACAACTACCGCTACATCGTTTACAACGCCAAATTGAAAGAGGCGCGGCGCATTGACGCCCTTCAGGATTGCTGCGTGTTTCTGCCAGAGGACCAAGGCATCATTTACGCCTATGGCTATTACCTGCAGACCGGCGAGTTCAAAAGCTTTGACAACGGCTTGCAGGAGATGCTGTTTGAGAAACGCATTGCCTCGCCCAACGGCGAAGATTTCCTGTACGTCTTCTACAACAAGCAGACTGGCGTGTACCTGCTCCTGAGCTACAACCTCATCACCCAAAAGATTGAGAGCCCCATCATCTGCCACGGGTACGCCATCTATGAGAACGGCGAGCTCTGCTATTTCAGGGCAGACGAGGAGCCCAAAAAGCACCATGCCCTCCAGATTTGGCAGACGCCGTACATTGGCAGCAACTACACCATTCCGGTTACCAAAGAGAGTTTCCTGTACAAGATAGGCAACAAAGAAATTGTGCGGGCCATGGCCGAGTGCACCGAGATTCTGACCCTGGTCCACAAAGAAGACTCCTATGACAACCTGTACCTGGACCTCATCAAGCTCACCTCAGACTTACTGGATTCCTACCACTGGTTGGGCAAAAAAGAGACGTTTGCGTTAGCGCAGCCCCTCACGGCCATCAGGCAGACGGCCACCGCCGCGGTTGAGGAATTTGAGAAGGTCATAAGCATTAGAAAAAACACCCAGACTCAGGTAGAAACGGTATTGGGCACGGCAGATGCGTTGTTGGCCAAACTCAAGCTGCAGAGCGCCGGGCACATTAATGAGTATGTGAAAGCCTTAGCGGATGTGCGTTCAGTGCGCGGCGAAGTGATTTCTTTGAAGGAGTTGCGCTACGCAGACTTGGTGCGCATTGAGCAGTATGAGGCCCAGTTGCAAAGTTTCAGCCAGGAGCTGGCCAACCAGACTGTAGACTTTCTGCTCAAGCCAGATGCGCTGGCTCCCTACCAGCTACGGGTAAGTGACATTACCGCCAGCATAGACAAGATTGCCAAAGTGGTGGAGGCTGACGCCACTGACAAGGAGATTGCGGCCGTGAGTACAGAGCTGGAGATGCTCATTGAGATTGTGAGCAACCTCAAGATGGAAGATGCCACCCAGACCACGCGCATAGTAGACGCCATCTCCACCATTTATGCGTCCTTCAACAAAACCAAAGCCACCCTCAAACGCAAGCGGCAGGAGCTGTTGAGCAGTGAAGGCCAAGCCGAGTTCAACGCACAAATCAAACTCATCAGCCAGAGCGTCATCAACTTTTTGGACGTCTGTGACACGCCCCAGAAATGCGAAGAATACCTGACCAAGCTCATGGTGCAATTAGAGGAGCTGGAAGGGCGCTTCTCTGAGTTTGACGCCTTTTTAGAAATCATAGCCGACAAGCGTGAAGAGATTTACTCTGCGTTTGAGAGCAAGAAAGCCGCCCTGCAGGAAGCCCGCAACAAACGCGCCACCACCCTGCAACAAGCCGCCGACCGCATTCTCAAAGCCGTCCAAAGCCGCCTGGGCAAGCTGGGCACCGTGGCCGAAATCAACGGTTACTTCGCCTCAGATTTGATGATGGAGAAGGTGCGCACCACCGTAGACGAGCTTCTGGCTATGGGCGACACGGTGAAAGCCGATGCCATCCAGAGCCGCCTGAAAACCCTTCGCGAGGACGCTGTGCGCCAGCTCAAAGACAAGAGCGAACTGTTTGTAGAAGGCCAGAACGTGCTCAAGTTTGGCACCCACCATTTTACGGTAAACACCCAGCCGCTGGAACTGAGCATTGTGCACCGTGACGAAGCCATGTACTACCACCTCACCGGCACCAGCTTCTTTGAAAAGATAATAGATGAGCGTTTCCTGAGCTTCCGGCCCGTTTGGGAGCAGTCGCTTGTCTCAGAAAATAACCAGGTGTACCGCGCTGAGTACCTGGCGTTCCAGATTCTGCAGGCCGCGCAGCAGGCAAAAAACATAGCCGCCCCGGCAGATGGCCAGGAGGGAACATTGCAGCTCCTAACGTTAGACCAATTGCATACGCTGTCGTCAGGAGAGTTGCTGGAATACGTGCAGAAGTTCATGGCCTCCCGGTTCAATGAGGGCTACCTGAAGGGCGTGCACGACCAGGACGCAGCCCTGATCCTGACCTCACTGGTGCGCCTGTTCAAGACGGCAGACCTGCTCCGCTACACCGCCACTAATCGCGCGCTGGCCCGTTGTTTTTGGGCTGTTTTCCTGAAAGAAGGCCAAAAACAGCTGTTCCATCACCAGCTTAAAGGCGTAAGCGCCATCTTACAGGTGTTCCCAGAAACGCATCAGTTTGACAACATCAAGGCAGATCTGCAGCGTGAGCTTAAGGTATTCCAGCAGGAGAGTGGTTTGTTGCCAGAGGCTGATCCATTAGCCGCTGGCGAGTACCTGTTCTTTGAACTCACCCGCAACGACCAGTTCATCTCCAGCGCTCAGGCCGCCGAATTGGTGCAGAACTTCCAGCAGTACCTTTCTGAGAAAAAGGCGTGGACCATGTTTGAAGCATCAGTCTCGGCTTTGGAAGAAAACAAAGTTGAGCAGCTGGAACTGTTGCAACATTGGCTCAAGGCGTACCTGTCGCAGGCAAATCTGGCAGCAGATATTGAATATGTACCAGAGGCAGCCGTGCTCTTATTTTTACAAGACCTGAAGCCCAAGCAAGTGGTGCACGCCCACCTACGTGAGGTCTTGGCAGGCATGCAGGGCACGCACCCGCTGTTGCAGGAGCAAAAGTATCAATTGCACTTCCACGGGTTCCAGCAGAAACTACATGGCTATGAGGAGCAGGTGGTGAGCCAGTTTAAGGCGTTCCATGCGCTTAAGCACCAGATGACCGCCGCCTTTGAAGAGGAGTTGCGGTTGCAGGAGTTCAAGCCGCGGGTCATGTCTTCCTTCGTCCGGAATAAGTTGATTGACCAGGTGTACCTGCCGCTCATTGGCGCCAACCTGGCCAAGCAGATGGGCACCGCCGGTGAAACCAAACGCACCGATCTCATGGGCATGCTGCTATTGCTGTCGCCGCCGGGTTATGGCAAGACCACGCTCATGGAGTACATCGCCAACCGCTTGGGCATCATCTTCATGAAGATTAACGGACCGGCCATCGGGCACCAGGTCACCGCGCTGGACCCTACGGAGGCTCCCAACGCCGCCGCCCGCGAAGAGCTGGAAAAGCTGAACCTTTCTTTTGAGATGGGCGACAACGTCATGATCTACCTGGACGACATTCAGCACTGTAATCCTGAATTCCTGCAGAAGTTTATCTCGCTCTGCGATGCCCAGCGCAAGATTGAGGGCGTATACAAAGGCCGCAGCCGAACTTATGACTTCCGGGGGAAGAAAGTGTGCGTGGTCATGGCAGGAAACCCCTACACCGAGACGGGTGACAAGTTCCGGATCCCTGACATGCTAGCCAACCGCGCCGATATTTACAACCTGGGCGACATCATTGGGGATACCGAGGACGTGTTCAAGCTGAGCTATCTGGAAAACTCACTTACCTCCAATACCGTGCTGGCAAAGCTGGCAGCCAAAAGCCAGAAAGACGTGTACGCGCTGGTGCAACTGGCCCAGACCGGCAGCAATGAAGGCATGGAACTGGAAGCAAGCCACACCGCCGAGAAAATCAACGAGTACGTGGCCGTCCTGAAAAAGCTTCTGCATGTGCGCGACGTCCTGTTGAAGGTGAACCTGGAGTATATCCGGTCGGCGGCCCAAGCCGATGAGTACCGCACTGAGCCTCCGTTCAAACTGCAGGGATCGTACCGCAACATGAACAAGCTGGCAGAGAAGATCATGCCCATCATGAATGAGGCCGAACTGCACACCCTCATCTTGTCGCATTACCAATCAGAGTCCCAGACCCTGACCACGGGCGCCGAGGCCAATATGCTCAAGTTCAAGCAGCTCATCGGGGTAGCCACGCCAGAGGAAACCCAGCGTTGGGAAGACATCAAAACCGCCTTCGTCAGAAACAACAAGCTCAAAGGATTCGGGGATGGCAACCAGGTAGGGCAGGTGCTGGCGCAGATGGAGAACATCTCTGACGGCCTTTCTGGAATTAAGCAGGTGCTGGGAGAGAGGCAGGTTCTGACCACTCCGCCAACCCCTCTGTCAAATTGATAGCCGAATCCTAAAAAGTCGTTTTTGAGCTGTTTTACCCAAAACTGCCCAAAAACGACTTTAGTCAACATTAAGCGATTATCCACCTAGTCTTAACCTGAATGGCCCAGTTTCATCATACATTTTCAGACCCGTTCAGCTCAGAGGAAGTGGATTTGGGTTACGTAGACGGTGGCCAGCTCAAGCAGGTTTTCCGGGAATTTGCGTGGGAGGAGTGGCTTCAGAAGATGGAAGACTCTGCCATTGATGATTTTCATTTTTCGCCCACCTTGAATGTTTTTCAAAAAGAGCAGAAGCGGGAAATGCTGCTGTCTGCCCTAAAAGACAAGGGGAAGCTTATTTTCTATGTGTCTTACCGGCGGCCGCAAAAGGTGAAAAGGCTGTTCGGGCTCATGGAAAGGTTTGAGGAGAAATACACCACTGAGGTATTAGACCAAACCAAAGAGCAAGCCGCCCAACTGCTTCAGGCATTCATAGAGGGAGACGCAGCCTACCTGAATGAAAAAGTAAAGTAAACGCGGCACATTAGCTCCTTTGGCTATTTTTGGTGAGAATACACAGGCGGTAAGAGAAAGAGCGGTGCCCTTTCCGGGAGGGAGTCTACTTCTTGGTTAGGGGGACTTTCCAGATACCCAGCCTTTCCTTAACTTACCCGCTCTATCGGATCATATCCTTCACCTACAAAGCCATGGACTTAAATCAAATATTGTTGCAAGAGTTTACCCGCGAAGCCAAAAGCACCCGCCGAATGCTGGAACGGGTGCCGGACGAAAAGTTGGACTGGCAGCCGCACGCCAAAAGCTTTTCCCTGGGTAAACTGGCCGCCCACGTGGCAGAAATCCCCAGTATGTTCATCAGCAATGTTCTGCAAACCGAGGAGACAGACTTTGTCAAGCAGAAATTCAAGCCCTTTCACGCAAGCACCACCCAGGAACTTGTAGACTTCCATGACCAGGTGGTGGCCCAGGTCACCGAGGCCCTCACCCAAGCCTCAGCTGAGGAGTTTGGCAAGACCTGGACGTTGCGGCACGGAGAGAACGTGATCATGGCCATGCCCAAGGCGGCCGTCATCAGATCCGTGGCCATGAACCACCTTATCCATCACCGCGGGCAGCTGTCTGTGTACTTGCGTCTGCTGGACGTTCCGGTGCCGGGCATGTACGGCCCCACCGCCGATGAGGCCTTTGCTGGCTAACTGTTCACCCACTTTTACCAAAGTCCCGTTTTTAGCTTCTTTTCTGAGAAATAGGCTAAAAACGGGTTTTGTGTTTTCCCTCCTTGCCCCAAAGGGCCTTCATTGCGCTTAGAACAGGCAAACTTTTGTGAGACTGTTGAAAAATTTCCTCCATCCGGCAAAACCCAACCTGCTAGAAAGTCCGTATTTCTACCATGACTTAAACATGCGTTTTTTGCTGGTTTTAAGGGAAACAGGCTATAAACGGTAATCTTTAGAAGGAAAAGATGCCGGAGTCTGGTCCCGGTTGAATTAAAACTCGCGTAGAAAACGTTACCTTTAAAGTCAGTTATAGATATAAATTTGTGCCGAAGGCGTATTATTCATCTGTAGCCTTCTCATCACCTAATTGTTATTTATGGCGACGCCAAGATTTTTGCAACCCACCGGCTTTCACTCTGAGCTGAAAAATAGGATTAATCAGTATTTCAAGGACCGGGGCACCTCGCCCACCGGCAACTACAAACTATACACCAAGGCGGTCATCCTGGTGGCAAGCCTTCTGTTCCTGTACGTGCACCTGGTGTTCTTTACGCCTGCCACCTGGCTGGCCCTGGTAGAATGCGTATTGCTGGGCGGCGTGACGGCGGCCATTGGCTTTAACATCATGCATGACGGCGGCCACGGCAGCTTCAGCAAGAAAAAATGGTTGAATGAACTGGCCGGTCTTTCCCTGAACGTGATGGGCGCCAACATTTTCATGTGGACCACCAAGCACAACGTCATTCACCACACCTACACCAATATTGACGGCGTAGACGATGACCTGGACGCGCGCCCGTTCCTGCGCCTCTGCGAGAACCAGAAACGCCTGGGCATACATAGATACCAGCATTTCTATTTCTGGGGAGCCTATTCCATGCTCTACATCTACTGGATTTTCTTTACAGACTACGTGAAGTACTTTACCCAGAAGGTAGGCGATATTCCTCTCAAGAAAATGAAGCGCTCTGAGCACATCTCGTTCTGGGCTTTCAAAGTGCAACACTTTTTAATGTTTGTGGTGGTGCCTATTTACATGGTGGGGTTCTTGCCTTGGCTGGTAGGTTTCTTGGTATATGGCATGTTCACGGGTCTGGTACTCAGCATTGTGTTTCAGCTGGCACACACCGTAGAAGACGCCCATTTCCCGGTGGCCTGTGAGCAGACCAACAAGATTGAAGACGAATGGGCCATTCATCAGTTGCGTACCACGGCCAACTTCGCTACTAAAAACAAAGTGGTGTCTTGGCTAACCGGCGGATTGAATTTCCAGATAGAGCACCATTTGTTCCCTAAAATCTCCCACGTACACTATCCTGAGATCAGTAAAATCATAAAACAGACTTGTGCTGAATACAAAATTCCGTATATTGAGTACGCAAAAACAAGAACGGCCATTGCTTCGCACATTTCTCACCTGAGATATCTGGCCAAAGCTGCATAAGCTCCCATACTCGATCTAACAAACAAAACGTCAAGGCCTGAATCCACCAGATTCAGGCCTTGACGTTTTTAGGCTGGTTTTAAGGATTAATTCAGGCTGAAGGAGAGGGGTAAGGTGGTTTGGGTGTTGAACCTGGTTTTTAAGCTATCATCTTGTGCCGTTATTGATGGGGCGCGGGCCAATGGCCAAAACGGTTTTCTTCTATTGGATTTCTTTGGGGCAGGGGTTATTTGCGTGGTTTGTTCTTATGCTTTTGTGCACGCATTCCGCTATTCCTTCGTAGTCTCTTTCTTCCGGTGCGCACTCCCTTTCTTGTTTCATTGTGTCTGCTATGCGCTCACGGCCGCGGGGCCCCGTCCTGGCCCTTCGCGCTGCTGTTGTTTGTGGGACTTTGTCCCCTCCGCCGCTCACCGCGGCGCACAAACACCAGAGGCGCTCAGGATCAGTACTGGTAAAGGTGGGGTCTGCTAAGGTCTGATGGTTGGTAAGGCTAATTGCAGGCAATAGCCTTGGCTGCCGCTGCAGAGTCGTTCGCGCTGGCGCACGGTTTTTATCTGCTTACACGTGACCGGCCCGGCCTTGCGGCCGTCTGCCGATTGTAGCGTCGTTCGGTGGAACGACGCTGCTGTTTTTGGCCTCTTTTCCAGAAAACAAGCCAAAAACAACAAGGCCCGCTCCCATGGGAACGGCCTTGTTGACTACACTTATTAATCACTAGTCATTAATTATTACTTCAGGTAGCGTTCAAAGAACTCATAGGTGCGGAGCATTTGGTCAATGCGTTGGCGGTTGTTGCCGGTGCGGGTGATTTCATGGGTGGCCCCGGGGTGGCGGACGTATTCTACGGGCCGGTTCAGGATTTTGAGGGCCTTGTAGAGCATTTCGCTTTGGATGACGCCCGTGCGTAGGTCATTTTCGCCGTGGAAGATGATGAGCGGCGTGGTGATGTTCTGCACGTAGGTGAACGGCGACTCGCTCTGGATGATGGCTTTGTTTTCGGTCTCCCAAGGATAGCCGCCAAAGTAGTTTGGCACCAAACGCCAAGCGTTTCCTTCGCCAAAGAAGGTGGTCAAATCATACACGCCCCGCTGTGAGCAGGCCGCCTTGAAGCGCTTGTCATGACCCAAAATCCAGGAGACCAGGTAGCCGCCGTAAGACCCGCCCGTAACGGCCAGTTTAGACGTGTCGGCCCAGCCTTGGGCCACGGTTTTGTCAAGAGCGGTTAACACGTCGCTGGCCGGGCCGGCGCCCCAGTCCTTGATGTTGGCGCGCATGAACTCTTCGCCGTACCCACCAGAGCCGCGCGGGTTGCTGTACACCACGCCATAGCCCCTGGACGCGAAGTACTGGTACTCGTGCCACATGCTGCCCTCGCCGGGTCCCCACATGGCGGTAGGTCCTCCGTGAATCTCCAGCAAAAGCGGATATTTCTGACCGGCCGTAAAGTTGGTGGGCTTCATGACCCAGTATTCTATCGTTTGGCCTTTGTCATTGGTGAAGGTGTGTTTCTCTGGCTGGCTCAGCTTTTTGTTTTTCACCCAGTCATAATTGAAGGAGGTGAGGCGCTTGGCGTTTTTGGCATCGGCATTGGCCGTGTAGAGCTCATTGGGGTTGGCTACTTCGGTCTTCACAAATACCAGTTGGCCTTTCTTCAAGTCAAAGCTGCCCACGCCGGCGGTAAAGTCGGTGAGCTGGGTGATTTTTTTGCTTTTCACATCGGCGCGGTTCAGGACGAAGCCCCCGTTAGACGGTGAGACAAAGTACAGGTTCCGTTCCTTTTCATCCCAGGTGAGGTTGCTTTTGGTACGATCATAAGGCAGGGAGACTGTGTTGGCCAGGGAACCGTCTACAGGCATGACGGCCAGCACCGGGTTCGCCACCTCCATGACCGGGCTGTACTGGAAGGCCAGCATCTTGCCCGACGGGGACACGGACACGCCGTTGTAGGAGAAGCCTTTCTTAGAGACCAGCGTTTTAAGGCCCGTGCCGTCAGCGTTGATGAGGTAGATGGAATTCTCCAAGGCGCGGGTAGGGTTTTCCTCTGCGCTGGCATCTCCCTCAAAGACGATCTGTCTGCCATTGTTCACAAACTGCCCGTTAGAGCTGGACACGAAACCAGGCGTCAAATCTTTGGCCGTTGCGCCCGGCTTGGTGTCTATGATGAAAATGTGAGATAGGCTGATGTTTGACGAGGTGGTAGACTCTTCCTGAAACGACAGTTGGTTGATGACCTTGGCCTTGTTGTCCTTCTCGTTCTGGTCCAGATAGCTTCTGATCTCAGCGAGGGAACCGTCTGGATTGGCTTTGGCGGCGTTGGGGCGCAGGTGCTCGTTCTGGAAGAAACCCGGTTTCTCATAAGACCATTTTGGCACATCGTGGGTGGGGTTGAGCAGCGAGTCTGCCAACAGTTCCCGCAAGGCTATGCCCGAGGTGAACAGGAGTTGTTGCCCATTTGGGCTCCACTGTGGTTGGCTGGCGCCGTATTTAAATTTGGTCAGCTGCACGGGCTCGCCGCCGGCAAAGGACATCAAAAAAATCTGAGGCTTGCCGTCTGCCACGCGCACGAAGGCCAGTTGCTTACCGTCTGGGCTCCAGGTGGGTTGGGATGAGTTGCTGGTGCCGTAGGTGAGCTGCCGCGCCGGGGCGCTGCCGTTGGCGGGTTGCAGAAACAGCTGCGTCACGTACTTGTACTCGTTTTTCTGGGCGGCGTCTGGCTCAATGCTGGTGACGGTAAAGGCCACCTGTTTGCCGTCTGGCGAAAGCGCCACTGATCCCATCTGCTTGATTTTGAGCAGGTCTGTGATCTGGATGAGGCTGTTGTCCTGCTGCGCGAAACCACAGGAAAGGCTTACCCACCAGAAAAGCAGGAAAGCGAGGCATCTTTTGTTCATGTTCGGTTGGTGTGGAGGTTTGGAAGTAAGCGCTGGTGTAAATCTATCTTTTGCAAAGCCCAATGCCATTGCCAGAACCTACCTCTGCCTTTTACGCGCACCATAGCCTCGCTACGCTGCTCAGAAAAGGCATCTGCAGAAGTCCGCTCTGCCTGTATTCGCCCGCAAAATCAAAATTGAAACCAGTTCTAAGGCGATATAAAAAGCCCTGCCTTAAATCTAGAAAAAATCCACCAACTCCTACCTTTCACGTGCCTTACTTTTCTGGTACCAAACGCTTGTCCCTCGTTTTTGGCATATTTCCTGGAAAACAAGCCAAAAACAAACGGGCTCTTATGATTTGTAAATCACAAGAGCCCGGGTGCACTTAATTTCCTGTCATCCTAAGCGGCGCCTACCGGGCTTGCTCAATCTGCTGGACAAGGTCCTCGTCAGATAAGCTGTCTAGCCAGTCTTTGGCTACCTCCAGCCTCACCGTCTGGGCCTGTCCGCTGGGCGTGCAGACCACCGTCACCTGGCCATTGTCTGTCTCACTGAGTTCGGTGGCTTTCTCTGCCGCGTCTCCCTCTAAGCCCGCATACGCCTGCACGCACGTCCAGGTAAGATTGTCCTTGTCCGTTACTTCCCGCTGAATCATGTCTGTCAATTAGAAATTAGAAATTAAAAATTACGAATTGGGTTTAACGTGATTATGCTGGAAAAGGTAGACCGTCCTCCGTTTTTGGCCTGTTTTCTGGGAAATAACCTTAAAACGGGTTGTTGAGGAGATGTGAAGATGTGTAGATGTGAAAATTTGAGGATTTGAAAATTTGAGAAGGAGGGGATATGAAACTTATGACTCCCTCACTATTGTCATCCTGAAAGGATCTTGGGGGCAAGTTAGATAGGCCGTTGCCAAACGTCAATATCTCTGCTTCAAGTTTATAACTTGGAGCTTTGGTTGGGGCAAGTTTATAAACTTGTGAAAACCGCATTCTTCCTTCTTTCCACCAACGCAAGTTTGGAAACTTGCTCCTAGGTTACCCACAAGTTACCTCTCCGCTCAAACTTTCGGGAGGGATAATTTTACATCTCCACATCTCCAAATTCACTCAATCACTCATTCACTCATTCACTCAATCACTCAATCACTCATTCACTCAACGTCACCCAGCAAAGTCAAAGGCATTGATGTAGCCGGCCATGTTTTCCAGAAAAAGATGAACGTGAAAGCCGTCTCCTAAGGCATGGTGGAGGGCGATGCTGAGCGGGAGGAAAACCTTCTCCTCACGGGTTTCCAGCCGTCCGAAGGCGATTTTGGGAATGCCCGGGTCTTGTTGGTTGATCTGGAAGGCGTGTTCCATGCCTTTGAAAGGAAACCACGGCAGCGTGGTCACGTGCAGGTTGTCTGGGCCCTGGTAGCCATGGAAAAGGCCAGGGCTGGATTTTACTTCCTGAATCACCTGTTGGGCCGAAGCGCAAAAATCAGTCAGCGAGTCCTGGAACGGGAAGTGCGCGAAAGCAATGGTCTGGTTGTCTTTGAGCAGCGTGGTGGAAATGTCCAGGCCATCGTACTTGATCGGTTTTCCGTCTTCCAGGCGGTATAGGAAATTCTCAGTGGTTCTGGCGGCTTGCAGGGTCACGTACAAGTAAGCCAGAAACACCGAAGTCTGGGTGCGCTTGCAATAGGCGTAAAGCGGCGTAAGGTCTACCTCGGTGTGCACGTTAAAGAACGGCTGGTCAAAATTCTTGAAGAAGGTAAACTGCTCTTCGCGGTCCCAGCCTTGCAAAAGAATGGGTTGTTTACTGTATCTGGAAGTCATAGGTACTGATTCTTTTCTCTAACTGGGATGGATGAATGTGTAAAATGGTGGCGCCCTTTACCTGTACCAGCCGTTCCTCTTCCAACTGCCCAAGGAGCCGGTTCAGGTTGCGCTGCGATGTGCCCAGAAACTCAGTGAGCAGGCTCTTGGTGATGTGCAGGTCGCTTATCTGTGCAAGTTCCCGCAGTACAATGAGCAAAGTGTAATACAGGCGGTTGGTGCTCTGGATGGACGTCTGCAAAGACGTGTTGACTAGTTTAGAAGCCATGGAAGTGTGCACCAGCAGGTTGAAGTCGGGTTCTTGGGCCAGCATCTGCAGAAACTTGTCGCGGGACAGGTAATGGAACGTGCAGTGGGTGAGGGCGTGCACGGTGCAGATGTAGGGAATGTCCAGGATAGCCTCCACGTCGCCTTCCATCTCGCCGGGGCCAAACACGCCCAACGTAAACAAAGGGCCGTTGGCGGTGGCGCGTGTGACCTTCACCAGTCCCGAAGCCAAAACATACACGCCTTTGGGTTTTTCGCCTTGTTGCAGCAACTCTGACTGCGCAGGCACGGTTACCACGGTGCTTTGGTAGCGGGCGAGCACGGCAGGGTGCGCCTGGAGAAAATGCGACACCCGGGTGCGGTATTCTGTGAAAAACTGCTCTTCCATGCCACAAACTTACGGCCTTGCCTCAACCCACCCAAGGACATTTGTCTTTCAGGCTGGCAGCAGGAGGAGAAAACTCGTTCAAGTCAGAGCTACGTCCGTTTTTGGCCTGTTTCCTAGGAAGTAGGCCAAAAACGCCTTCACCCCGAAAGCTTTCCTCAGCAGGTACAACCGCAGGTGTTAGCTTGTAGTTAGCCTAGAGGCAGGTTGCAAACGTGCATAGATAAGAAAAGACCAGAAGGCGGTTTGCTTCTATGGCACCACCAGAGGCTTGCCCTATGGAAGAAAGCCTTGCCTTTCAGCTTAGAAACTCAGAAAAGCCTTTTGTAGGGAATAGAAAAAGCCACGCAATGTGGGCGTGGCTCTCGTGAGGTTGGGAGGTCTGTTTGAAAAGGCTATTCTATTGTGTAAACCACTCCGGCATTTCTAATCCGCCTAGGTACGGCTCTACCACGTGCAGGGCGTTGGCGGGCTCATAGAACGTACTCACAACTTGCAGGGGGCCTCGGTTCCAGACTTCCACAAACCGCTGGTCAATGTAGAACAGTTGGACGGTCCAATCCTTGTGCTGCCGGTTGGCCAGATAGGCGCCTTTCTGGGCCAGTTCCTGGGCCTGTAACCACGGCGGAAGCTTTCTGAAGATGGAATATTCTAGCATGGTTTCTTAAAAGGTGGGGGTCACTTCAAAAGCAAAAATAAGGCAAATAAGTTTCCGGGAGAAGCCCCAGCGGTTCTGGGTAAACCCACAGTTCTGGCGTACGGGAAACGGAGAAAGAAAAGAATAAAGCCTTGACGGCCAGCATTCCTTTCCTAAATTAGCAACCATGAAAACTATGAAGACTACACTTGGTCTGGGAAAGTCCTCCCAACTACCTAAGGCCCTTTTGGTCGCTTTGCTTTTGTCATCACCGGCGGTGGTACAGGCGCAAAACGCCAACCAGACGCAAACCCAACCGGCAAAGAACCCAGTGGTGGAAGCCATTGTGAAAGAAGCCACCCAAAATTCTCAGCTAGAGTCCTTGGCCCATGAGCTGCTGGACGTGATTGGTCCGCGTCTGGTGGGTTCTCCTGAGATGAAGCAGGCCAACGACTGGGCCGTGGAGAAGTACAAAGGCTGGGGCATCATGGCCCGCAATGAGAAGTGGGGCGAATGGCGCGGCTGGCAAAGGGGCACCTCGCAGATAGAAATGGTGTCGCCCAGAGTAAGGTCTCTGGAGGGCACGCAACTGGCCTGGAGCCCTGCCACCAAAGGCAAAGGCGTTACAGCTGAGTTGATGGTACTGCCAGACGTCCAAGACTCCGTTTCCTTCCAGAAGTGGCTGCCCAACGTGAAAGGCAAACTGGTCATGGTCTCTATGTACCAACCCACCGGCCGCCCCGACTACAACTGGCAGGAATTTGCCACCAAAGAGTCTTTTGAGAAAATGAAGGCCCAGCGCACGGCCCAGACCGAAGCCTGGCGTGATAAATTCACCAAAATGGGGTATACCTCCCGCACGCTTCCGGTGGCCCTGGAGAAAGCGGGAGCCGCCGGCGTGGTCATGTCTAACTGGTCTGCCGGTTTTGGCGTGAACAAGATTTTCAATGCCTATACCAAGAAGATTCCTACGGTAGACCTTTCCCTGGAAGACTATGGCATGCTGTACCGCATGGTAGAAGCCGGCGACAAGCCCAGAATCAACATCAAAGCCAATTCTAAGGAGTTGGGCGTGCAGCCTACCTTCAACACCATCGCAGAAATCAAGGGCTCAGAAAAACCAAATGAATACGTGATCCTGTCGGCGCACTTTGACTCTTGGGACGGTGGCACCGGCGCCACAGACAACGGCACCGGTACCATTGTCATGATGGAGGCCATGCGCATCTTAAAGAAAATCTACCCCAACCCGAAGCGTACCATTTTGGTAGGCCACTGGGGCAGCGAAGAACAGGGTTTGAACGGCTCGCGTTCTTTTGTAGAGGATCATCCTGAGATTGTGCAGAACATTCAGGCGGTCTTCAACCAGGACAACGGCACGGGCCGCGTGGTGAACATCTCGGGGCAGGGCTTCCTGCATGCCTATGACTACATTGGCCGTTGGTTGTCTGCGGTGCCGGCCTCTATCCGGCAGCCCATTGAAACCAACTTTCCGGGCATGCCGGGCGGCGGCGGTTCTGACCACGCTTCCTTTGTGGCTGCGGGTGCTCCAGCTTTCTCTTTGAGTTCTTTGAGCTGGTCATATGGCACCTACACCTGGCACACCAACCGCGACACGTATGACAAGATTGTGTTTGATGATGTGCGCAGCAACGCCATCTTAACGGCCATCTTAGCCTACATGGCCAGTGAGGACCCAGTTAAAACTTCCAGAGAGCGCATTGTGCTGCCGGTCAACCCAAGAACGGGCCAACCTAGCACCTGGCCTGCCCAAAGTAAGCCTACCCGTAAAGGCGGCCTGGAATAAAGTTGGCAAGGAAAGCTAACTGGTTGGCTTCAAACCTACACCTGCATTAAAATAAAAGCGCCTTCCTTTAAGCAAAATAAAGCTTGAAGGAAGGCGCTTTTATTATTCAAGGCAAGTGGGCAATAACTAGATTCTGTTTGAATATAATAATTTCGATAAATATTATAATAGTTAAATTTGCGCGCTTGGTTTGTTTGCATGGTTTAAATTCAAATAATGGTGGAAGAGTACGGAAGGGGTCAGATAATGAAAGTAATAGAGTAGGTTTAAAGCTGAAATGGAGGATGTTTAATGTAACTACATTCTTTGTATAGTTCAATTATACTAATCATTTCCTTTGTATCTTTGCCCCGATTTGCAGAGTTGGATACACGTGAGCGAAAAGACACAAGGATTGCGTAGTTTTTTAAAAAGTAAATGGGTGCATTTGGTGGGCTCTGCTGCTGAATTTCCCATGGAACAGCGCGTGTACAACACCTTTTGCCTGATTACCATTCTGGGGGTGGCCTACAACATTCCCTTTAATATTATCACGGGCTTATACGGTCCTTTCTTTGTCACTATCTTTTTGTTGGGATTGGTGACGTTCGCGTTTTACCTGTCTCGGTTTAAAGGAAGATACATCCTCAGTTTTGCCATCTTGTCCATATCTATACATGCGGGGCTAGGCATCAACTATTTTTTCAATGATGGCATCACCGGGCCTACGCTGGTGTTGTTGGCGCTTTTCTTTTTCCCTATTCTGGTGGTGGCCACCAAGAAATACTACTGGCTCTGGACCACAATGAATGTAGGTTTGATTTTAAGTCTGGCCCTGGCAGAGTATTACTTCCCAAATCTGATTGTTGGCCGTTACCTCACCCGCGAGACGCGTTTCATTGACATGATCACTACTTACCTGATTGTGATTCTGCTCATACGGGTGTGTACCGTCTTTCTTTTAAACCACTACAACCGCGCCCGCCTAGCCACCGAAGAAGCCAACAAAGCCTTGCAGAAGCTCAACCAGGAGAAAACCAAGCTGTTGTCCATCATCTCGCATGACCTGCGCGCACCGCTGGCCAATATTCAAGGGTATTTGCAGATTTTGTCCCAGGCAGAGATTCCTCAGGAGCAGCGCCTTCAAATAAATAACCAACTCCTGCAGAACACCCAAACCACGCTGGACATGCTCACCAACGTTCTGGCCTGGTCTAAAAGCCACATGGACGGCGGGCAGAAGTCCCTGGATTCAGTGAACGTGCGCCAGGCACTTTCTTCTACCCTGGAACTCTTCAAGGACATTGCGCACCGCAAAGATATTGCCCTGGCGTATACCCTGGAGGAAGATGTTCAGATCATGAGCGAAGTGGGATTGTTGCAGTTGGTGGTGCGCAATCTGGTCAACAACGCCATCAAGTTCACTAACCCAGGCGGGGCTATTTCCGTCAGCGCCGTGAAAAACGGTGACAACTTGTTGCTACAGGTCAAAGACAGCGGCAATGGCCAACCAGCCCTGCTCTCGCCAGACATCTTCTTGCTGAACAGTGGCACATCGTACGGCACCCACCAAGAGAAAGGCGTAGGTCTGGGCCTGGTGCTCTGCCGCGAGTTTGTCGCGTTTCAGAAAGGCCGCATCTGGTTTGAAAGCCACCCGGTGTCTGGCGTGAGTTTCTTTGTGGAGGTGCCTCTGGTTCCGGCAGAAAGAACGGCAGTTGCTTCTGCCGCTTTCGCGGAAGTGGCTTGATATGCGTTTTTAGGCTGTTTTTCAGAAAATAGCCTAAAAACGGAGTAGCTTTTTAATACGATTGCGGCTAGGCCTTGCGCCGATAATGGTGTTGCATTGGGCTAATGACCAGAACCGCCTTTCAAATGCTCTGTTCTTTTACCCAACGCAGATTCTCCCCTTGAGGATTGCCCAAACGCGAGTTTGAGGCAGCGCGCGCAGCTCAATAGAGGGGTGTTTACACTGGCAGATGAAATGCTCGCCTCACCCTTGGAGACGAGGGACTAACTCGCGACTCAGGACTGGCACAGACCTCGTAGTGTGTGCAGTTCCTACGAGTGTCTTCAACCGTTTTCCGCCTATTTCCCAGAAAATAGGCCGAAAACAAAGGAGCCTTGCCAGAAGTATGCCGGCAAGGCTCCTTTGTTTTGGTAAAGGGAAAAATAGGGCTATTCTACTCGCTTGCTGGTCACGTAGAAATTAGGGTCTACGGTGATTTCGGCGGGCTTTCTGGTGACGGAAGCGTTCTTCCAGGTGGTGGCGGTGGGTTTAATCCATTGGGCTTTGCCGTTGACCAGGACTTTAACGGGCATGGAGAAGGTGTCTAAGCAGTTGGTCCAGCGGTAGGAGAGTTGGTTGCCGTTGAGCTTGTATTCCAGCACCGGTATGCGCGTGTCACGCAGGTACTGGTCAAAGAAGCCAGTCAGGTTCTGGCCGCTTTTCTGTGCCAGGTACTGTTCAATTTGGGCGCCGGTGACGGTCTGGTGGTAGAAGTCCTGGTTGAGGCCGCGTAGGATTTTACGCCATTTCAGGTCATTGCCTACTAGCTGCCGGACCATGTGCAGCATGTTGGCGCCTTTGGAGTACATGTCTCCTGAACCGGCGTAGTTCACTCCGTATTTGCCCACAATGGGACGGTCATTCCGGATGCCTTTGCGGGTGCCAATGACGTAGGCGCTGCTGGCCTCTTTGCCGTAATGGTAGTCTACAAAGATGTTTTCTGAGTAGGCCGTGAACGCCTCGTGCACCCACATATCGGCAATGTCCTGATAGGTGATGTTGTTGGCAAACCACTCATGCCCGCTCTCATGAATGATGATGAAGTCAAACTTGAGGCCCCAGCCGGTGCCGCTCAAATCTCTGCCCAGATAGCCGTTCTGGTACTTGTTGCCGTACGTCACCGAGCTTTGGTGCTCCATGCCCAGATACGGCACCTCCACCAATTTGTAGCTGTCTTCATAGAACGGGTACGGGCCGAACCAATGCTCAAACGCCTGCAACATGCGGGGCACGTCTTTGAACTGGACTTTGGCTTTCTCCAGGTTCTCAGGCAATACATAATAGATGCAATCCAAAGGGCCTTTCTCGCCGGGATATACTTCAGAAAAAGACACATAATTGCCCACGTTCACATTCACGCCGTAGTTGTTGATGGGATTGGTGACCGCCCAATGGAAGGTTCTGGTACTGTCTGCGTGGGTTTCTACGTTGCGGAGCCTTCCGTTGGAGACGTCCACCAAGGGCATGGGCACGTTCACGCGGATCAGCATGCTGTCGGGCTCGTCATACATGTGGTCTTTGTTGGGCCAAAAGAGGCTGGCGCCGCCGCCCTGCACCGAGGTGGCGATGAAGGGATTGCCCTGCGCGTCGTGTTTCCAGGTGACGCCGCCGCTCCAGGGCGGGTTCACGCTCACCTGCGGCCAGCCACTGAAATACACGTCAAGGGAATACGTGGCCCCCACGGTCTGCGGCTGTTGCAGTTGAATAAACCAGGCGTTGCTGTCCTGGCGCACTACCAGGTCCTGGCCGTTCTGGGTGACGCGCTCAATGCGCATGGGGGCCTGCAAGTCTATCTGAAGCGTCTGGTGCGGCTGCAGCACTTTGTAGGTGACCTTGTTCATGCCGGCAAAGGTGCTGTCCTGGGGATTTACTTTTATGGAGAGGTCATAGTGCGTCAAGTCCCACCAGGCGCGTTCTGGCGTGATGGAACCGCGCAAAGTGTCTTGCCGGGTAAACGTGGGGGACGTGGTTTGGGCCAGGGCGAAAGACGCGGTCACTGCCCAAAGACAGGCGGTAGCCACACATAGACTTCTGATAAAGGAGGTTTCCATAGAAAAACATTTGCCAAAAACGGGAGATACTAAGGTACGTCGCAAATTGAAATTTACACATCCTAATGCCAAGAAGAAGATAGACCACTACCTATCACCAACCGCCTCCTCCTCATGGCCCTTTCAGAAAAACGCATCAGGCGATAAATACCAGTAGGAGAGGGCTAGACCTGTCCACCTGTGCATTGCCCGCTTCTTTTTTTTCCTATGCATGCGAAGTCATCCCCCTACCCCCTTAAAAGGGGGACGGCATACGTGTTTTTTGTAGAGACCAGTCATTGCCTTGTCTCCCACGCATTGCCTTCTTTTGCTGGGTTTTACCAACTCTGCCTTTTCTTTCATAGGAAGGGAGGTTTTGTATCTGTTGATGTAGACACCCCCCTTCGCCCCCCTCAAGGGGGGAATCTGCAACTTGAACCGTCCATAGCGCTGATGCTCGTCTGGGCAACCCTCAAGGGGGAATCTGCAGTTAGCCTCCGTTATAGGTTGCTGGAAATTACCATCATCAACCAACAACCAGCAACCAAGCATCAGCAAATAACAATTAGCAACCAGCAACCAACAACCAGCAATCAACAATTAACAATCAGCAATCAGTAACAACCTTCGTTTTTGGCAGGTTTTCTGGGAAATAGCCCAAAAACGGAGCCAGAGCAGAGAAAAGCGTTCTACTATTTTACGACGGGCGTTTACGTTTTAGTTTGACTGGGTACTAACAGGCGTGAACCAAGGCTTCTAAAACGGCCGCGGTTCCTGCTTTTTTCTGTAGTTTTAAAGCCATTCCATCGTCCTGCGTCCTGTATGAATTTGTCTGTCCTTACCATCAAACAAAGCCTCAACAAAGCCTACCGCCTGCTCAAGTCCAAACGCACTCACATGGAGGCGTTTAAGCAGAACCTTATTACGCTACTGGGGCAGATAGACGAAAAAGAAACCGAGGAGAACGTGAAGATCCACCTCATGGACTTCCTCAAGAACACCTGGTACAGCCCAGACTTTCTGGTGGCCACCAAAGGCAAGACAGACTTTGTGCTGCACACGGGCAAAGACGCCAAAAGCCCCAGCGGGGTGTTGGTTGAGGTAAAGCGGCCCAGCAACAAAGGGGACATGGTCACCCAGAAAGACCTCAACAAAAAGGCCCTGCAGGAACTGGTGCTGTATTACCTGCGCGAGCGGCATGACGGCCACAACACAGACCTGAGGCACCTGGTCATCACCAACATTTATGAGTGGTTTGTCTTTGACGCCGCCGAGTTTGAACGCGTGTTTGGCAAGAGCACGCAACTCAAGAAAAGCTATGAGTCCTGGAAAGCCGGGCAGAAGGTAAGCACCAACACAGACCTGTTCTACAAAGAGATTGCCAAGCCGTTCATAGACCAGCTCACCGAGCCGCTAACGTTCACGTACTTTGACATACGCGAGTTTGAGAAGCCTTTGCGCAGCCAGAGCCTGAAGGATGACAACAGCCTCATTGGTTTGTTCAAGATTCTGAGCCCCACGCATTTGCTCAAGCTACCCTTCACCAATGACAGCAACAGCCTGGACCGCGGCTTTTACGCCGAGCTCCTGCACCTCATTGGCCTGGAAGAAGTAAAGGAAGGCAACAAGAAGCTGATCAGGCGCAAACCGGTGGGCAAACGGCAAGCGGGCTCTTTGCTGGAGAACGCCATCATCAACATTGAGTCTGAAGACCTGCTCAGCAACCTGTCCAGTCCCGGCCAGTACGGCGCCACGCAAGAAGAACGGCTCTACAACGTGGCCCTGGAATTGTGCATTACCTGGATTAACCGCGTGTTGTTCTTGAAGCTGCTGGAAGCCCAATTGATCAAATACCACCGCCAGGACCACCAGTTTAAGTTTTTGAACTACGCCACCATTCCGCAGTATGATGAATTGAACAAGCTGTTCTTTCAGGTGCTGGCCAAACGGCCCCAGGAACGCTCTGCGCCGGTGCAGCAGAAATACGGCAAGGTGCCCTACCTTAACAGCTCCCTGTTTGAGACCACAGAGATGGAGCGCGACATTATAAGAATGAGTTCTCTGGATGACCTGGTGACTTTGGATTTGTACCCCGGCACCGTCTTGCGCAACGCCCAGAACAAACCGCTCACCGGCCACCTGAACTGGCTGGAATACCTGCTTCGGTTTTTAGATGCTTATGACTTTGCCTCTGAGGGCCGCGAAGAAATACAGGAAGAAAGCAAGACGCTCATCAACGCGGCCGTGTTGGGGCTCATCTTTGAGAAGATCAACGGCTACAAAGACGGCTCCATTTACACGCCCGGTTTCATAACCATGTACATGTGCCGGCAGGCCATCAGGCTGGCGGTGGTACAGAAGTTCAAAGACGCGTACGGCTGGCAACTGGACAGCTTTGACGACCTCAAGAATTACCTCGCAGACCACAAAGGCACGGCCAAAGTACTGGAGTTCAACCAGCTGCTCAACGGTCTGCACCTCTGCGATCCTGCCGTGGGTTCTGGCCACTTTCTGGTGAGCGCGCTCAATGAGCTCATTGCCTGCAAGGCAGAACTGGGTTTGCTGGCAGATGCCAAAGGCGTGCGCCTAAGCGATTACCAGGTCACGGTAGAAAACGATGAACTGCTCATAACCCACCGCGCCACCGACGATCTTTTTGAATACACCGTGCAACCTGCCCCGCACGGCAAGGGCTTTAAGATAGACTCAGAAACCCAGCGCGTGCAGCAGACGCTCTTCCATGAAAAGCAGACCATCATTGAGAACTGCCTGTTTGGTGTAGACATCAACCCCAACTCGGTGAAGATCTGCCGGTTGCGGCTCTGGATTGAACTGCTCAAGAACGCCTATTACGCGCCGCTTTCTGCTACAGAAGATGGAGCGGGGCTGGCCAGTGCGGTGTGCTACGCCCAGGAACCCGGCTTACGTGATGGGTTTGCCCAAGCCTCTGCGCCCACAGAACTGCACCTGCAAACCCTGCCCAACATTGACATCAACATCAAACAGGGCAACTCCTTGATTAGCCGCTATGCATTGGACGCAGATTTGGGCAAGGCGCTCAAGGGTGTGAAGTACAGCGTAGAAGAGTACCGAAACTACGTGCAGACCTACAAAAATACGCACAACAAAGACCACAAGCGCGAACTGGAGCAGATCATTGGTCGCATTAAGGCAGATTTCAGGACGGAGATCACCAAGACGGACCCCAAGCAGCTTCGGCTGAACCGCCTGAACGGCGAACTGGTCAACCTCACCACGCAGTTGGGCGTCTTTGAACCCAGCGCCAAAGAAAAGAAAACCCGCAAACTGCAACAGCAGAAACTGGAAACCGAGACGGCCAAACTACGGCAGGAGATTGAGGACATCAAGAGCAACGCCATCTACAGAAACGCCTTTGAATGGCGCTTTGAGTTCCCCGAGGTGCTGGACAACGATGGCAACTTTGAAGGCTTTGACGTGGTTATTGGCAACCCGCCGTACATTGATATTAAATCAATTGATTCTCCAGAATTAATTAAGGCCTATTTTGAAAAGTTCAAGGTGGCCGAAAATAGAATCAATTTGTATCCACTTTTCATTGAGCTGAGCTATGGAATATTGAAAAATAAAGGGGTGTTTTATTTTATAAACCCTAATTCAATGTTAATGAATTCTTCATATGATAAAACTAGAAACTTATTATATGATAATGTTAGAGAAATAATAAAGCTTCCAGATAATATTTTTTCTGATTCTGATGTGATAGTTGAAACTATTATATTGTCCTTTCAGAAAGAACTTTATTTTGATAAAGCAAAAATTGTTACTTTTAAAAGCAGCGACAAGATATCTTCATTACAAGATTTAATATTTAATTATGTAGATAAAGATTCTTGGAATTCCTCGGATGGAATAAAATTTAATTTGTACGCTTCTTTTGAAATTCAATCAATTTTAAATAAATCTTTTATTTTTACTAAGCCATTAGGTAGTATTTCAGACTTCTCCTTAGGTATCACACCTTATGATAAATATAGGGGGCATTCTCCATCAGTAATTAAAAATAGGGAATTCCACAGCATTACTAAGATTTCAGATGATTACGAACCTTTGATAACGGGTGAGAATATAAAGAGATTTATTGTAGACCCAACGCCCAAAGAATTTATAAAATATGGAAGTTGGCTTGGTGCACAAAGGGAAAAAAGATTTTTTACCGAGCCAAGGATTATTGTGCGGCAAATTGTTTCAGGAAATCCGTTAAGAATTTATGCCGGTTATACAGATTTGCCACTTTTCTTTACTCAAATTGGATTTTCAATAATTCCAAAAGAAGGCTTCGGTCCAAAGTATATTACAGCATTGTTGAATTCTAGCCTTATTAATTTTATTCATAAGTATTTGTATCTGGACGTTGAAAAGGATTTGTTTCAAAAAATTTTGATAGAGAATTGTAAAAAATTGCCAATTAAAGAGGCAACAATTGATAAACAAATTGCATTAGAAAGTCTCGTCAACCAAATCCTCGCCGCGAAGCAGGAAGATGCGCAGGCAGACACCTCGGCGTGGGAGCGGGAGATAGACCAGCGGGTGTACCAACTCTATGACCTCAGCCCCGAGGAGATTGCCCTGGTAGAGCAAGGCTAAGGCCCTGCACCAACCCAAGAGTAAGGAGAGAGATATACAGATGCGTTTTTGGCTTGTTTTCCAGGAAACAGGCTAAAAACGCATTTTCTGTTTCGGGGCGCGGCGGGCGGGCTTGGCGGGGACCGGGCCGGCGCGGGGCGGTGGCTTATCCTTCTGGCCAGAAACCTCGTTCAATACAGCAATCACCTTTTCCTATCCTTACTACCATGAACTACAATCTTTTCAGTGATACGGGCGTGCTGGTGTCTGAGCTGTGCCTGGGCGCCATGACCTTTGGCGGCGGCGAGAACGCGGGCATCTGGGCCCAGATTGGCCAACTGCCACAACAAGACGTCAACCGCCTGCTCACCACCTCCCTAGACGCCGGCATTAATTTCATAGACACCGCCAACGTGTACAGCTTCGGGCAGAGTGAGCAACTGCTGGGCGCGGGCCTCAAGCAACTGGGCCTCAAACGTGATGAGCTGTTCATAGCCACCAAAGTGCGCGGCAAAATGGGCGAAGGCGTGAACCAGCAGGGCCTGTCCAGGTACCACATCTATAAGAGCGTAGAAGACAGCCTCAAGCGCCTGCAACTTGACCACATAGATTTGCTGTACGTGCACGGCGTAGACCCTGCCACCTCTGTAGAGCAGATTGTACACACCCTGCATGACGTGGTCATGACCGGCAAGGTGCGCTACGTGGGCGTCTGCAACTGGCCCGCCTGGATGGTCATGAAAGCCTTGGGCATTGCCCAACAGCGCGGCTGGCATGCGTTTAAAGCCATGCAGTACTTCTACACCCCCGCCAACCGAGATTCTGAATTAGACCTGCTGCCCCTGGCCCTGGACCAGAACCTGGCCTTCATGCCCTGGAGCCCGCTGGCCGGCGGTTTCTTATCCGGTAAGTTCACCAGAGACCAAACCAGCACCGGCGGCCAGAGTAGGAGAGACACCTTTGACTTTCCTATCATTGACAAAGAGAAGGCCTATGACATCATTGACGTGCTCCAGACCATAGGAGAGAGCTACAGCGTCTCGGCCGCCGAAATCACCCTGGCCTGGGTACGCCAACAGCGCGGCGTCACCAGCACCATCATAGGCGCCAAGAAACCAGAGCAGCTCACCTCCAACATTCACTCCACCACTATTGAACTGACCGTAGACGAACTAGCCCAAATCAATGAAGCCAGCCAGTTCCAACCAGGCTACCCCCATTGGATGGTAGAACGCCAAACTGCCGGCAGAATGCCGGAAAAGTCCTGAGTTTTGAGTTGCGGGTTTTGAGTCGCGAGTCAGTGAACACTAGCAAAGACCGTTTTTCCCTCGCTCGCCTCTGGCGAGTGTGAGTTTGTTGGTGGCCTCTGGCCGCTGTTTTAAAATGTAGCTACCTGCCCCAGCGGCGGGACGCCGTTTACAAGCCCACACTCGCCAGAGGCGAGCGAGGGATACGTTTTCTATAGCAAATGAAGTAGGTAACCACCCCCAGCAGTACTTGCCCATGAGTGAATTTAGGCGTACCTCTCCAGATGAAACCTATTTTATCACCTTGACGGTGACCGGCTGGATAGACGTGTTTACAAGAGCCGTGTACAAGGATTTTCTCATAGAAAACCTTGCCTATTGCCAGAAAAAAGAACACCTGGACATCTTTGCGTATGTGCTCATGAGCAACCACCTTCACCTGGTAGCCCGCCGTCCCGAAAAAGATTTAACTGAATTGCTGGGAAGGTTCAAGAGCTATACGGCAAAAAAGGTGTTGGCTGCCATAGAAGCGCATCCTCAAGAAAGCAGAAAAGAGTGGCTGTTGCACCAGTTTCAATTTTATGCCCGGCAGAAAGAACAATATAGCCAATACCATTTCTGGCAGACCACCCACCACCCTGTTCTGCTGCATACGCCAGCGCTCTTACAACAAAAAGTAGACTACATCCATCAAAACCCGGTAAAGGCCAGCATTGTCACAGAACCAGAATACTACGTGTACAGCTCAGCTTGTCCAGATAGTCCGCTAAAAGTGGCAGACCTTTAACGTGCCTTGCTTCCTTTCCCTCCTTCCCTCGCTCGCCTCTGGCGAGCGTGCGCTTGTTGGTGGCCTCTGGCCGCTGGGTGGGAGTAGCTACATTTTCTACCAGCGGCGGGACGCCGCTTACAAGCACACACTCGCCAGAGGCGAGCGAAGTGTTCACAGCAGGCAACGCCGCTCTCTGGACATGCTCGTACGTCTATAGCGCTTCGTTTTTAGGCTATTTTCCAGAAAACAAGCCAAAAACGAAAATCAGAACAATCCTTATCTTTGAATCAAGCCAAACCACAACCATCCAACACCATGATCACCATTTACCACAACAACAGATGCTCTAAAAGCCGAGGCGCGCTGGAACTGCTGCAAGAAGCGGGCAAAGAAGTAGAAGTGAAATCTTACCTTACCCAGCCGCCCACGGTGCAGGAATTGCAAGAGGTGTTAGCCAAGCTGGGGCTGGGGCCAGAAGACATCATCCGGAAAACCGAGTCGCTCTACAAAGAACAGTACGCCGGCAAACACCTCACGCAGCAAGAGTGGCTGCAAGTGCTGGTAGAAAACCCCATTTTGATAGAGCGGCCCATAGTAGTCAACGGCGACAAAGCGGTGATTGCCCGCCCACCCGAAAACGTGTTTTCTATTCTCTAAAACCGGCCCCCATAGAAGGAGCCTCGTCTGGTGACGGCAAAGCCTCTGCGTCTGTGGGTGCCAGAGCAGGCTGTACCTGCAAATCATGCCGGGAGAGAGAACGCACCGCCAACACTACGCTCAGGACGGTAAGTACAGACCCCAGCAAGAAAGGCGCCCCCGGGAAATACAAGGGTGCCTGGTCATGCGTGAAATAGGCAAACATATACGTCATGAGCGGAGGGCCTACAATAGAAGTGGCGCTCACCAAGCCCGTGAGGCCGCCCTGTAGTTCTCCTTGCTCATTGGCGGGTACCTGCGTAGAGATAATGCCCTGGATGGCCGGTCCGGCAATGCCGCCCAGGCAGTAGGGCACCAGAAAGGCAAACATCATCCAGCCCTTGGTGGCAAACGCGAACAGCAGAAAACCCAGGGCGTACAGCGCCAGTCCCAGGTACACAGAGCGTTTAGGACCCAGCCACGGGTTAATCACCCGTATGAGGCCGCCCTGCACAATGGCTACAAACAGTCCCACCGCGCCCAGAGAATAGCCCACCCACGCCTCGTTCCATTGAAACTTCTCCATGACGTAATACGCCCAGGTGCTTTGGGTGGAATGAGCGGCTATGTACACAAAAATGAGCGAGCCTACCAAGCCCGCAATCACCGGGTAGCGCTTTAACTGCAGCAGGGAACCTACCGGGTTGGCCCGTTTCCAGTGGAACGGCCGGCGGTTTTCTGGGGCCAATGACTCTGGTAAAATGAAATAGCCGTACAGCCAGTTGAGCAAGGTAATGCCGGCCGCAGCGTAGAACGGAACACGGGCGCCAAACTGTCCCAGCAACCCGCCAATCACGGGCCCAATGATAAAGCCCAACCCGAAGGCCGCGCCCACCATCCCAAAATTCTGCGCCCGTTTCTCTGGCGTGCTGATGTCTGCAATATACGCCGTGGCCGTGGTCATGCTGGCGCCGGTTATGCCGGCAATGATGCGGCCAATGAACAACCAGCCAATGTTAGGCGCCAGGGCCAGCAGAATATAGTCAATCCCAAACCCGAAGAGGGAGAAGAGCAGCACCGGCCGTCTGCCAAACCGGTCAGACAGGTTGCCCAACACCGGCGAAAACAGGAACTGTGACACAGAGAAGGCAAACATGAGCCAGCCCCCGTACAAAGAGGCCTGGCTTAAGTCACCGTTTATGAGTTCTGCAATGAGTTTGGGCAACACCGGAATGATAATGCCAAACCCTATCACGTCTATAAGCAAGGTGACAAAAATGAAACCCAGCGCTGCTTTCCTGTTGCCCAACATAGTATTCTTCTTTCCTGCAAAAATAGGAGTTCTGCCAGCGCTATGCTATAGGTAGGATTAGAAATAGCACTCAGTTTATAAAAGCATTGCATTTAACGGCAGTTTGGTAGGGTTTGACCGGAGAAAAGCCCCGTTCGCCTAATAAATAGACGTTCTGCTATATAAAGCAACATCTTTACATCACTTACACAAACAACCAGACCTTCACATGAAAAAGTTAGCACTCGCCTTTGTACTTTTATTGACTGTTGCCTCAACGTCTAACGCAGGCACGGTTGCTTCTGCCACCTCTGTGACCGCCGGTACGCTGGCCCGTGAACTGGCCAACTTTCTTCAGTTGAATGAGTTGCAGTACCTTAAGATAAAAGGATTTGAGTCTGTAAAGCTAGAAGCCATCAAAACCGCCGAAACCTCTTTGACGGGTGATGCCCTGGCTAAGCAGTTGGTGGCCATTGAGTCTACGTTTGCCGCCTCTGTGTTAGAAATCCTGACGCCCGCTCAGCAAAAAGCCTTTGTAGGGATGAAGTCCATGCTGGCCACTGCGCAAGAGACCGCCGTTAAATAAATTCTAAGCGCTCCACATCATAAAAAAAGGAAAGCTCCTCTTGGTAAAGAGGAGCTTTCCTTTTTGGGTACTCTGCAAAAGGTATGACGCTTTTGCCAACTGCAATCTAAGGTGTGAGGGTCGCGGGCATGTATAGCACCGCCACCAACCTAAGAAAATCCCCCCTCTACCGGACAGGCCAAGCGGAGGATCTGCTAAGAGACTTGACTGTCTACAGAGAATCTATCCAGGATTTCACTTCGTGTTTTCCCTTGCCAATTTTCTGCTGCAACTTCCCGATCCATTCGTCTTCCTGACCTTCGTCATAAGCTAGATCGTCATCAGACAAGTCTCCGTACGCTTGCTTCATTTTGCCCTTAATCTCATTCCAGTTACCGCGGGCTCTATATTCTTGTTCGTGCATGGCTTTTCTATTTATAAGGTTACATATAGATATGTAATAATATACGCAAGCACGGTGGTAGAAGTTGGCCTTTTGGGCAAGAACAAACTCGGTAATTTACACGGTTTGTACGCTAGGTGAAACCTCCTTTACGTAAGGAGCCAGCGTGGTAGTGAGAACAGGTTGCCTTATTGAAAGTTACGCATTTTTTTCAAGAATTCCCGCAGGTGCAGGGGCTCTTCCAAGACCCGTATTTCCAGGTCCAGCTGGCTTAGTTCGTCCTTCAGCTCTTTCTTCACTTTCCTGAATTTGAGGTCCATCTGGCGCTCTGTGCCGGCAAACCGCTGGTAAAAGTTGGCCTGCGGCCCCGTCTGGAAATGCTGCAGTTCCCGCTCCAGTTCCTGAATTTGGTCATGGAGCAGTTTTAGGTAATACTGCAGCTGGTCTTCAGGTACTTGGTCTAAGTGGGCTTCTTCCAGGTGCAGGAACTCCATCTGTAGCCGTAGCAGCTCAAAAAAGTCATCCTGGTTGTAGGCGATGGTCACGCGCTTCATGGCTTCTTCTTTCCAGAGGCGCGTCTGTTCATCCCGTTCCTTATCTGGGTGCAGGAGTTTGACCAGCGTGGTGTAAATCTTGCGGCTGGCTTTGGTGAGCGAGGTCAGCTCCAACTTCAGCTCTGTGGCCTGGGCTTTCTTCTTCTTGGCCTGCTGACGGGCTTTTTGCTGCGCTTCGCGGCGCTGCTGCTCCTGAACTTGCCATGCGTCATAGTCGTCTGGGTCAGGGGCCTGTTCTGGAGCATCGGGTACTTCATCCTCTGCTGTAGACACGGCGCTGGCCGCCTCTGGATTATACTGCGCATACAGGTCTTTCAAGTCATGGGCACCATAGGTGTCTATGAGGTCGAAGGCCAGTTTCTCAATCAGGTAGGCAATTTTCTCTTTTTCCTGCTTCTGGAAGAACTCCAGATGGTACGCCCGGTCCAGCAGCCGCACAAAAGCCGTTCTTTTCTCCACCAGTTGCCGTATGAGCGGCTGCACTTCTTTCTGCACCCGCACCTGCGCCGCCGCCAAAGAAGCCCGCTGCTGCGCCAGCTGCTCTTTGAGGAAGTTGATTTTGGCTACGTGCTGGTTGAACTCCTGCTGCTGCGGAGTAGTCCCCGAGGTGCTTAAACCCGTGACGGTAGGGAAGTTCTCTTTCGCAGAGGGTTTGCGTTTGGCCATGGAGCAAGGGAGGTTAGAAAGGTTCTTGGTTTACTGAGGTGTAAAGGTACTGGATTGCGGTTTGTTTTGGCTTTTCGTTTTTAGGCTGTTTTCTGGTAATTGGGCTGAAAACGGAGTTTCTATTCCTAAGAATTTTCTTTGAAAAAGGAGCGTATTCGTCTCCCTTTGAAGGGGGTAGGGGGATGATATGCGAGTCCTGAGTCTATAGCTCTATCCTAACATGGACTCTCCCCTTGATGATTGCCCACACGTGAGTCTGAAGCAGTGAGGATTCTCCCCTTGAGGATTGCCCAAACGAGAGTTTGAGGCACCGTGCGCAGCTCAGTAGAGGGGAGTTCACCCATGCTGGTCAAAACCCAAGCCGTTGTTGGTGTTTACACCAAAAAACAAGTTACCTCCTAACACCTTTTACTACCATCTTCTTCTTTCATACTTCCTGCCCAGGTTTGTCACTTTTCTCCTTGATGAGAAAAGTAACCAAAAGAATCAAGAGCCCCCGAACTCGCTGCCGCTCAGACAGGCGGGGTCTCATCTTTCTGCACTTGGCTGATGTGATTCGTTTTATAGCTGGCTTATGACTTTGCCATTTGAAAAGACACTACTTGCTCCCTGCCCATGCTCCGGGCGCACAGCCAGGGCTGCCCTTCGCAAGGTCGGTCGGCTGACGGATTGATGTTGGAGACGCTGTAATGCGTTTATGCGCTGGCGCGGTGTGTAAATTGCCATTGATTTTTTGTAGAGACAACGGCACCGCCTTGTCTCTGGCGCATTGCCCTCTTCTGCCAGCCTCCTAACCTTCTGCTGTTGCTCAAAGGACCTCGTAGCGTCCGGCAGGACTTGCGAGCGTCTGTGCCATGAACCGTTTTTGGCTTGTTTTCTGGAAAATAGGCCAAAAACGGCAAGGCCAGCGTCCAACTACTTGTCAAACACTGGCCTTGCTGTTATTGGGCTATCCATTAGCTTATGCTACCGCTGCTTTAGGCAGTCGTTGCAGGGTCTCTAGCAAAAAGCCCCAGAATTTCTGGACAGAGCTGATCTGTACTTTCTCATCAGGGGAGTGGGCGCCGGTGATGTTGGGCCCGAAGGAAATCATCTCCATGTCTGGGTAGTTGGTGCCCAGAATGCCGCACTCAAGTCCGGCGTGGCAGGCATTTACATGCGGCGCGCTTTGGAAGAGTTCCTGGTACAGGCCGCTCATTAGCTTAACAATGGTGGCGTCTGGTGCAGGTGCCCAGCCCGGGTACGCGCCTTTAAAGGTCACATTGGCGCCCGCCAGCTCAAAAGTAGATTTAATGGCATCAGCCAGGTCCAGCTTTTCACTGTCTACGGAGCTGCGGGTCAAGCACTGCAGGGAGTATTCGCCGTCTTTCACCAGCACGCGGGCCAGGTTGTTGGAGGTTTGCACCAGGCCTTCAATGGCCGGACTCATGCGATGAATGCCGTTGGGGCACGCATACACCACGCGCAACAACAGGTTCTGAAACTCCTGCGAAATGGCCAAGGAGGGCAAGTCAATGTGTTCGGCTTTAATCTCCAGGTTGGCATCAGTGAGGGCGTATTCTGCCTTCAGGACTTCGGCTTGTTTTTGGAGGAACTGCTCAAAGGCCTCGGCTTTCTCTTCGGGTACGGCCACTTCGGCAAAAGACTCTCTGGGGATGGCGTTGCGCAGGCTTCCGCCGTCAATGCTGTATACGCGCACGTTAAACTTGTCAGTGGCCTGGTACAACAGACGGTTCATGAGCTTGTTGGCGTTGCCGCGGCCTAGGTGAATGTCCATGCCCGAGTGCCCTCCGGTCAAGCCGGTTATGCTTAGTTTAAAGCCTACAAAGTCAAACGGAATGCTTTCAGAATTATACGTGCCCGTTGCCGTTACGTCAATGCCGCCGGCGCAGCCAATAGTAAGTTCCTGGTCGTTCTCGGTGTCCAGGTTCAACAGGATGGTGCCGTCCAGCAAGCCGCCTTTCAAGCCCATGGCGCCGGTCATGCCGGTTTCTTCGTCAATGGTGAACAGGGCTTCTAAGGCTGGGTGCGCAATGTCTGTAGAAGACAGCAACGCCATGATGGTGGCCACGCCAATGCCGTTGTCGGCGCCCAGGGTGGTGCCTTTGGCGCGTACCCAGTCACCGTCTACTTCCATCTGAATGCCTTGGGTGTTGAAATCGAAATCAGTATCAGCGTTTTTCTGGTGCACCATGTCCAGGTGGCTTTGCAACACCAGGGTAGGACGGTCTTCCATGCCGGCGGTGGCGGGCTTCTTGATGATGACGTTGCCCACCTCGTCGGTGAGGGTTTCCAGGTTCAGGCGCTTCCCGAAGTCCTGCATGAATGCAATCACGCGCTCTTCTTTCTTAGACGGTCTTGGTACCGCGTTCAAGGCTGCAAAATGTTGCCACAGGGCTTTGGGTTCTAAAGATTCTATCTGACTGCTCATACTGTTTCTTTTGGTTAGCCCTGCCGCCCAGAGACAAATTCTTCTGGAAGAAGGGATTCTGTTTCGGAGGTAAAGGTAGCAAACGGTTTTGACTCAGAAAGCCAGAGTTGCCTATAAACAGCCTTCGTTTTTGGCCTATTTTCCAGAAAACAAGCCAAAAACGGTATGCTCCCAGATACTACCTTCAAGGATCCTCAACAAAACCCTGCTTCCCAAAAAAGGTAAAAGAAGAGTAAAAACCATACATATTCATTCAATCACTCATTCACTCATTCACTCAATAAAATATGAGCAAGAAAAACAAAGCGGCGTTTTATGAAGCCTACGGCGATGCCGGTCAGATAAAAATAGGGGAACTGGACCTGCCCGAAGTAAAAGAAGGCGAAGTGCTGGTGCGCGTGAAAGCCGCCGGAGTAAACCCGGTAGACTCTGCCGTGCGCGAAGGCTGGCTCAAAGACTTTCTGCCCCTGAACTTCCCGGCCATACCGGGCTGGGACGTAGCCGGCGTGGTGGAAGAAGTGGGCTTTAGTGCCCGCCGTTTCAAACCCGGCGACGAGGTCTACGCCTATGCCCGCCGGCCCACGGTCCAGCACGGCACCTTTGCCCAGTACCTAGTCATTCCGGAAAGTTATCTGGCCCACAAACCCCAAAACCTGAGTTTTGAAGAAGCAGCTGGCATTCCGTTGGTAGGTTTGACGGCGTATCAGTCTTTGTTTGATGCAGGCAGTTTGCAGGCAGGGCAAACGGTCTTGATTCTGGGGGCCTCTGGGGGCGTGGGCAGTCTGGGCATTCAACTGGCCAAAGAAAAAGGAGCGACCGTGATTGGCGTGGCCAGCCAAAAAAACCACCAATTCATGAAGAACCTGGGCGCGGACCATACCGTGGACTACAAAGACACCCATGTAGGCCAGGCAGTGAAAGCTTTGGCGCCAGAGGGTGTTGACCTGATCTTTGACGCGGCCAGCGGCGAAACCCTCACTCAAAGCCTGGAAGCACTCAAGCCCAACGGCAAACTAGTCTCCATCTTAAACCAAGGGCAGGACCTGGACAAGAGCATCAACTTCCAATACGTCTTTGTAGAACCCAACTCCACGCAACTGGAGCACCTGCGTGCATTGGCAGAGGCCGGTAAACTAAAAGTGCACGTGAGCGGCACCTACTCCTTAAACGAGACGGCAGAAGCCATGCGCCAGATAGAAACTCATCATACCACCGGCAAGATTGTGATCCTTCCGTGATTAAGAATTTTCCCTCTCCTTGGACTGTCCCCTGACAGTCCAACCCGGTTTCCCTAGCCTCCACTATTCATTCTAGTGCCGGTCTGTCAGGGGACAGTCTGGGGCGATAGGGCATCAAGGAGGGATCTCCCTGGCGATTTTGGCCTCATTTCCAGGAAACAGGCCAAAATCGCTTTGCCCTTTCCCTGCTTCAGGCAGGCAGCTTGGAACAGGGAAAGGGCAAGTTTATACACTGTGTTTCTTACTTCGGCCAGGTAGCGCAAGCTGAAAGCTTACCTCTTAGGTGCCTACAAGCTGGCGGGAGGCATATGCATTATTTAAGTTCCACATCTTCACATCTCCAAATTTCCAAAACTCCTGCAAGAATCCTGCGGACTAGGTAGGCAGAGGCTACTTGCAGAAATTCGGTTTTAGCCTCTTTTCCCGGAATCAGGCCAAAAATGAATTCAACCTCAGCAATAAAAACAAAGCCGCCACGGTCCTCAGAACCGCGGCGGCTTTGTTTCAGGCGGCAGGAAACGGTTTACTTGTCTACCAACTTGTACTGTTCTGGATTGTAGCGCTCGCCTACGTTAGGGTACTGGTTTACTAAATCTTGCAGGCCTTGCAGGTCAGAAGAGGTGAGTTGTACGTCTACGGCGGCGGCGTTTTCTTCTAAGTACTTCCGGCGTTTGGTGCCAGGTATGGGAATGATGTGCTCGCCTTGCGCCAAGACCCAAGCTAAGGCCAACTGGGCGGGAGTGCATTGTTTGTCAGCCGCGAAACGGGAGAAGGCTTGCGCTAGCTTCTGGTTGTTGTCCCAGTTGTCCTGGTTCTGGAACCGGGGAAGCGACTTGCGCATGTCATGGTCGGGGAGGTTCTGCATTTCAACAGTATTCGTCACCAAACCCCGCACCAGCGGACTGAACGGCACAAACGCGATGCCCAGCTCTTTGCAAACGGGTATAACCTGTTCCTCTGCGTCACGGGTCAGTAAAGAAAACTCTGACTGCACGGCTGCAATGGGATGGACGACGTGCGCTTTCCTGATGGAAGCCGGTGAGGCTTCTGACAAACCCAAATACCGCACCTTGCCTTCCTGCACTAATTGCGCCATGGCTCCCACCATTTCCTCCACGGGTACCTTGGGGTCTATGCGATGAGCGTAGTATAAGTCAATCACGTCTACCTTCAGGCGTTTCAGGCTGCCTTCAATAGCGGTGCGCAGGTACGCCGGGGAGCCGTCAAACTCCATCTTGCCGCCAGCGCCCTGCTTAAACCCGAACTTGGTGGCAATGAAAATCTTGTCGCGGTGAGGAGCCAGCACTTTTGAGATGAGTTCTTCGTTGTGGTGCGGACCGTACACATCGGCGGTGTCCCAGAAGTTGATGCCCAGTTCCAGTGCCCTATGCAGGGTGGCGATGGATTCTTCATCGTTTCTGGTGCCGTAGGCCTGGCTCATGCCCATGCAACCTAAGCCAATGGCAGATACTTTTTCTCCGGTATTCCCTAGTTGTCTGTATTTCATGATGCTTCTTTTTATCCTCAGTTTAGAACTTCTTTTTACGAGAGGGTCAACAAACAGGCTCAGTCAAGTGTTTATGCACATGAAACTGCAATACTCGCTCGCCTCTGGCAAGTGTGGGTTACCTGCGGCGTCCTGCCGCTATAGATTTATGGCAGGGGCTCCACGTTTTTAATGAAACGCGGCCGCATTAAACTTATTCGGTGAAATATAGTTCCAACGGCCAGAGGCCGCAGGGAACCCACACTCGCCAGAGGCGAGCGAGAAACCTTTAAGAATTCTTTTGAGGGCTTGATAAAGGCGCATCTGCCCGGAACGGCCATTCTTGCTGCACCTTGGCTTTTATCATATACACCACAGCGCCCAAGGTGATGACCACCAAACCAGACAAGACCATGTTCCAGCCGGTGGATAGCAGGATGCCGGCCCACATGAGCAGGGCCAGTAGTACGGGCAGCGGGTACAAGGGCATCTTGTACGGGAAATCTTGGATTGACCTTTTCTTGTGCAGCAAAAGCAGCCCCACGGCCTGGCCCATGAACTGGATGAGAATGCGCATGGCCAGAATGGCACTAATTACGTCTGCCAACCTGAACAGCAAACTAAACACAAAGGCCACCGCCCCCAGAAACAGTAGAGAGATGTGAGGGAAATGTTTGGTAGGGTGCAACCGGGCGAAGACCTTAAAGAATGCGCCGTCCACGGCCGCCGCGTACGGTATTCTGCTATACCCCAACGTTGCCGAAAACACAGACGCAAAGGCCACCCATAAAATCAAGACGGTGGCAATGGTGGCTGCGGTCTGGCCCATTAAGCGTTGCACAAACACACTCACCACAAACTCATACTCCTTGGCCTCCTGCCACGGCACCACGCTCACCACGCTCACGTTCATCATGAGGTACAGTACCGCAATACCCGCAATGGAGATGAACATGCTGCGCGGAATGTTTCTGGACGGATCCTTGATTTCGGCTCCCAGATGGCAGACGTTGTAGTAGCCCAGATAACTGTACACCGTTTTCACGCTGGCAAACCCGATGGCGGCCACAAAGGCATAATTCACCGTGAGGCCCTGGTTCATGTCTTTTATTGGTTGCAGGAAGTTTCCGTGTACCAGGCCGCCCCCAATAATCCAGCCCATGGTGAGCAAAACGCCTCCCCAGAGCAGCACGCTGATCTTGCCAATGGCTTCAATCTTGCGGTACAGCATGATTACAATCAGAATCACCAATGCCCCGCTTACCAGTTTAGAAGTGACGGTGGTCAAGGGCACCAGATAGGAGAAGTAGGAGGCAAAGCCAATCGCCGCCGAGGCAATGACCAAAGGGGCCTGAATCATGGTTTGCCACACAAACAGGAAGCTCATAAAACGGCCCATGCCTTTCTCGCCGTAGGCCTCCTTTAGGAAATTATAACTGCCACCGGCCCTCGGGAAGGCGGCCCCCAGCTCGCTCCACACCATGGCATCTACAATGGACAAAGCCGCCCCTGCCAACCAGGCATACAGGAAGTAGGGTCCGTTCATCATGCCAATGACCATGGGCAGCGTGATGAACGGACCAATGCCTACCATGTCAATCATGTTGATGGCCGTGGCTTGCGCCAGCTCCAGGCGTCTTTCTAAGTTAGGTGCAGACATGTAGAAGTTTCGTCAAATAAGTAGGGATGGTTCCGTATCCTAAAGATGCAAAAATTACCGAATCAGCTTCATGCAAAGCCAGTATCCCTCGGTAAATCTGGGAATATCGGTTAGTTGTCGTTTTTGGGTTGTTTTCTGGGAAATGGGCTAAAAATGATGCCCCACCCCAACCCCTCCCCGTGGAGAGGGGCTTTTGATCTGCTAGGGTGAACACCCGTCTAAAGCGCTACCTTCAAAGGGGAATCTGCGTTTAGCAATGGTCCTTGGCACAGACGCTCGCAGGAGCTGCACACGGCTATTTTTTAGTACTTAGTTCTGAGTCTAGCGTTCTAGGTCTGAAAGGACCTCTTCTTCCTTTCTCCTCTCCAAGGGTACCTTACCAACAAGCGTAGGTTGAGGCCACTCACTTCCTCAGGGCAGTCTCAGACTGCCCGCCATGGTGGGTCCAAGTTATAAACTTGAACCAGGCATGGGAAAGGGAATAAAGCAACCGTGCGCAGCACGCGTGACTCTGCATCGACAGGAACCGCAATTGCCTGCAACCAGCTAATAAATAAACCAGCCTTAACAGAATTGGGACCGAAACCAGTCCTGGTCCTGAGCGCCTCTGGTGTTTGTGCGCCGCGGTGAGCGGCGGCAGGGACAAAGTCCCACAAACAACAGCAGTGCGAAGGGACAGGACGGGGCCCCGCGGCCGTGAGCGCTTAGCGGAAGAAATGAAACAAGACAGTGGGTTCGCACCGGAACAGGCGGCACTGCCAAGGGAAAGGCCAACGGAATTGCAAAAGACCAGTAGCAAAAGGATAACTGGTGGAAAAGTCTAAAGTCTGGTACGGCAATCAGAAAATGCGATAGGTTTTACCCTAGAACAGAGAAAGAATCAACTGGTGTAAACACCCCCTTGCCCCCTCAAAGGGGGAATCCCCCAGCAAAGAAGCTTAAAAAGAAAACCCTCGTTTTTGGCTTGTTTCCTAAGAAACAAGCCAAAAACGCCACTACTTCTTAAACTTTGCAAATCTCCCTTATCTTTGAAAACCATCAGACCAGCTCTTCATATAAGCCTTACACCATTCTCATGAGAAAACTTCTCCTTCCTGTTTTCCTGCTTTTTGCAATGACTGCCTTCGCCCAGAAACCACCCTTTGACTTGGTGCGCTGGGTGAATCCTATGATTGGGACCGCCAAAATGGGCCACACGTATCCCGGGGCTACGGCACCCTTCGGCATGGTGCAGCTGTCTCCAGACACCGATACCATTCCATATGAGATGGGCGGCAAGTACAACAAAGACGTGTACAAGTACTGCGCCGGCTACCAATATGATGATCCTACCATTGTAGGCTTCAGCCATACACACTTCTCGGGCACCGGCCACTCAGATCTAGGTGATTTCCTGATCATGCCCACTACTGGCAAACTCCAACTGAACCCCGGTACCGAAGACAAGCCAGAAACCGGCTATCGCAGCAAATTCTCGCATAACAATGAGCGCGCTGAGGCGGCTTATTACAGCGTGCAGCTAGACGATCATAACATCAAAGCAGAACTGACGGCCACTAACCGCGTGGGCATGCATCAGTACACTTTTCCAAAATCAGATGAGGCCCACATCATCCTGGACCTGATGCACGGCATCTACAACTATGAGGACAAGAACACCTGGACGTTTGTGCGTATTGAGAACGACACGCTCATTACCGGCTACCGCATGACCAACGGCTGGGCCAGAACGCGCACCGTGTATTTTGCCATGTCTTTCTCCAAACCGTTCACCAGTTACGGCAACAAAGACTACAGCAAAGCGCAAGTGTACAAAGGCTTCTGGCGCAAGTTTGACCAAACCAGGAACTTCCCCGAAATGGCCGGCAAACAGCTACGCGCCTACTTTGATTTCAAGACCGAAGAAGGGGAGAAAATCAAAATAAAATTTGCACTGTCACCGGTGAGTACGGCCGGGGCTTTGGCGAACATTCGTGCCGAGATTCCGCATTGGGATTTTGAGAAAGTGAAATATGAAAGCCAGGCCCAATGGAACAAAGAACTGGGTAAAGTGCGCGCCGTGCTGCCCACCAAGGATGACTACATCAACTTCTACACCGCGCTGTACCATACGTTCCTGGGACCCACCACTTACATGGACGTTGACAACCAGTACCGAGGCCTGGACCAGAACAACCACGTGGCCCAGGGCTTCACCAACTACACCACCTTCTCACTTTGGGACACGTACCGCGCCCTGCACCCCTGGTTTAACATTGTACAGCCCAAACGCAACGCCGACATGGTCAGCTCCATGCTGGCACACTATGACCAGAGCGTGCACAACATGTTGCCGGTCTGGTCGCACCACGCCAATGAGAACTGGTGCATGATTGGCTACCACAGCGTGTCGGTGATTGCAGATGCGATTATAAAAGGTACGTACACCGGCGATGCCAACCGCGCTCTGGATGCCTGCGTGGCCACCGCCCGCCAAGGCTATTACGACGGCCTTCAATACTACATGCAACTAGGCTACGTCCCCGAAGACAAGAACGGTTCCTCTGTCTCCAAGACGCTGGAGTACGCTTATGATGACTGGTGCATTGCCCAGATAGCGCAAAAGTTAAATCGTCAGGACGTGTACCAGGAGTTCAGCAAACGCGCCCAGAACTGGAAAAATGTGTATGACAAGAACATCGGGTATATGCGTCCTAAACTGAGCGACGGAACGTTCAAGAACGAGTTTGACGTCTTGAGCACCCACAACCAGGGCTTCATAGAAGGCAACGCCTGGAACTACAGTCTCTACGTACCGCATGCCCCAACAGAGATGATACAAGTGATGGGCGGCAACAAGAAATTTGTACCGCACCTGGACTCACTCTTCACCATGCACCTCCCAGATGAGTTTTTTGCGGATACCGAGGACATCACCCGCGAAGGCATCATTGGCAACTACGTACACGGCAACGAGCCTGCGCACCACGTAGCCTACCTCTACAACTGGACCAATCAGCCCTGGAAAACGCAGGAACGCGTGCGCATGATTTTGAAAAAGCAGTACCACCCCACCGTTGACGGCCTTGGCGGAAACGATGACTGCGGCCAGATGAGCGCGTGGTATTTGTTCAGCTCCCTCGGGTTCTATCCCGTAGCTCCCGGTTCTGAGCAATATGCCTTGGGTAGCCCCGCCGTGAAAGAGGCGACGGTGCAATTGGAGAACGGCAAGACCTTCACCATTGAGGCCAAAAACCAAAGCGATAAGAACGTGTACGTGCAGAAAGTGGAGCTCAACGGCAAAACCCTCACGCAGCCATTCCTGAACCACGCAGACCTGGCCAACGGCGGGAAGTTGACGTTCTACATGAGCAGTAAGGCGAAGAAGTAAACAAATCATAGCAAGAGAAAAAGCCCGTTCACGCCATTTGCCAAGGTGGTGCGAACGGGCTCTTTTTTTCTTGGGTATGAACCGATGATGACTTCCCGGTTAGAACTTCAGATGAAAGCCTAACCCATTACCCATAAAGCCTAGTTTCATATCCAGCTTCGGGAGGGATGATTCTAACTGCCCACTATTGTAAAGATGCACGGCTTTGGTGGCATGCTTCGCGTAGGAAGAAGAAAACTTAAACCCTACCGCCACAATTCCCACGCCCGTACCTGCCATTGCCCATCTTTTCCCTCCGTCCATGGATGTGGCCAATAGAGGCCAGGCTATCAATAGACCGCCCACAGTGCTGAAAAAGACAGTGCCCGTTCCTCCTTTTTTATAAGCCAGTTGCATCTGCTCATGCGCCGCCGGGTTTGATTGTGTAATTTCTAGCAATTCCTTTGGACTTAGGCTCTTGCCATTCTGAAGAAAGACCGTAGAAAAACCTTTCTTAATCTGAATACTATCCACAGGCGCTTGAGTCTGCGCAAACAATTGGCAGGTGAATAGCAAAGAAATACAAAGTATGAAAAGTGTTTTCATTCAGGAATCAGGGTTAAGGAAATGGAGAAAGCCTTGCTTGAAATGGGTATGTCTAAGGTATATTTTTATTCGCTGAAATAAGGATTGTCATCACTTCCTGCTTGATAATTCCTTCATTAATCCATAAAAAGAAGAGTATTCGTTTTTGGCGTGTTTTCTAAGAAATAGCCCAAAAACGAAGGATGTTGTATGCTTTATAGGTAAAAACCGCTTATCAACGTTAGGGGCGTGTAGGCAATAGAGACTCACTAAAATTGCCGAAATTTGTAGCATGAAAAGAGTTGCCCTTCTTGTTCTGATATTGTTCAATTTCACTGCCAACGCCCAGGTGCTCCGGAAACGCCCGGTCACCTTGATGGGCAGCCGGTTTGACATCACCATCGTGGCGAAGGATTCTCTGACGGCCGAAAAGAGCATTGACGCCGTAATTGCAGAAGTGACCCGCATTGAATACTTAATCTCGGACTGGAAACCAGAGACGCAGATTTCTGAGGTGAACCGCATGGCCGGCATTGCCCCCGTGAAAGTAACCCCTGAGGTGTTTGCCTTAACCGAGCGCGCTCTCTGCTTATCCAAAATAACCAAAGGCGCCTTTGACATCAGCTTCGCGGCTATGGACCGCATCTGGAAATTTGACGGCTCCATGGAAGAAATGCCTAGCCCAGAGGCAGTCAAGAAATCGGTGGAGAAGGTAGGCTATCAAAACATCGTCCTAGACAAAAAGAACTCCACCATTTATCTCAGGAAGAAGGGCATGAAGATTGGCTTCGGGGCGCTGGGCGAAGGCTACGCCACTGACCGTTGCCGCGACCTCATGCTGGCCCGCGGCATTCCTGCCGGCATTGTGAACGGCTCCGGCGACATGAGTACCTGGGGCCAGCAACCCGATGGCTCTGACTGGATGATTGGCATCACCAACCCGGTGGACAGAGACAGCCTGTTTGCCGTGGTTCCGCTTAAGCAAAGCGCCGTAGTCACCTCTGGTAGTTATGAAAAGTTTGTAGAATTCAACGGCAAGCGCTATTCTCATATCATCAACCCGGCCACCGGTTATCCATCCACCGGCCTCACCAGCGTCACCGTTTTTGGCCCCAGCGCCGAGGTAGCCAACGGCTTCAGTACCTCCATCATGGTACTAGGCAAAATGAAGGGTCTGAAACTTTTGAAGAAATACCCTGCCTATAGCTGCATCATGATCACTGATGACGGGGAAGTGGTGGCGTCTCCTAATTTGGATATGAGTCAGTTTGTACCAGAGCAGTAGGAACCATCTATTTAGTGTCTTTGCCGCGAGTCTTCAGACTCGCGACAGAATTAACGCATCTGAAGCCAAGCTCACCTGTTTCCATCCACTGCAAGAATCATTCAGTAATAGCCAGTAGGTAATTAACTCAAACAATCGTGCATTCCGTTTTTGGCCTGTTTCCTAGAAAACAGGCCAAAAACGGAATGCACTGATGCCTTTTAATAGCAATCAGTGAGAAGTTGGCCCCTGGATTGGTAATGGCTGAGGCTTTGCCCTAGTTTGGTTTGGCAGATGGTTTCCAGAAGGGCCGTCACGTCTTTTTGCATGGCCAGAGAGCCACAGATCATCAGGACGCCGCCGGTAGAAAGCATGTTGGCAATAAAGGTGGCATCGCGGTCAATCAAGTCACTTACATATTGTTTAGCTCCTTCGCGGGAGAAAGCTACTTGTAAGTAGGTGAGTCTTTGGGCTGACTGTTGCTCTTCTAAATAGCCTTGGTAGGTGCTGAAAGAGGCGCTGCTTCTAAAACCGCAATACAAATGAATAGCCGTTTTTGGGCTGTTTTGGCCAATCATGCCCAAAAACGGACCAATGCCAGTGCCGTTGGCAATCATAACCACTGCCGGCGCTTTCTTAGGGAAGTGGAAGTGCGGATTAGGCACCAGCTTGGCCTGAAGGGTTTGGCCGGGCGTGAGCCGGTGCAGGAAGCCAGAACCCAGGCCATTGGGGTGCAGGCGCACGCTCACTTGCAAGGCATTGTCCACCAAACCCACAGAATAGAGGCGTTCGCGGTGGTCGTTTTCTGGGTATACGGCCAGCAAATCTCCCGAGGTTACTTTAAGGCGTTTGGCCGGTTTTAACCGGACCAGGAAGGTGCCCTCCTCATGTTGCTGGGCCGTGGTGGCAGTCACGGTGAAGGTCTCCAGTTTTTGGGCGGGTACCTGTCTTAATTCTGGCAATACCATGAGGGGCAGGCCCGCTTGGGAAGACCAGGCCTCGGCCCACAAGGAGAATTCCTGCGGCGACCGGTCATTGACGGTATGCACGTCTACCAGCGCCGTGGCCCAGGGCTGCTGAGACAGGGCTTGGTGCACCTCAAAGGCGAACTGACAGAAATCTGGATAAGCCTTTGAACCGAAGCCCACTACCGAGAACTGAACCGGCTGCGCTTGCGGTACCGATTGCACTAACGTGGCAAACTTTTTAGCGTTGGTGGGCGCATCGCCTAGGCCATAGGTAGCGGTAAAAACTAGGATATGTTCTGCCTTGGGGTAAGTGGTGTACTGGTTAAGCTCGGCTAAGAATGGTTTCTTTCCTTGTTTTAATAGCTGCCGGTAAACTGCCTGGGCGAAGTGAAACGTGCTGCCGTTCTCTGAGCCTACCAGCAAAATGAAGCGGGCCTCTTTGGCCGGGTACTTGTTCTTGATTCGGTTGGCTCTGCGTTTGAACGTGATGGCAAAACCCGAGTAGATAAAGAAGAGAATGTTGCCAGACGCTACCAGCAGAATAATAGCCCAAACAATAGACGTTCTACCGGTGTGCAGATCTAGGCTCAGCGTGGTGAGTTTTTGGGTGGTTGGGTAGCGTACCTCGCTTAAAATATCTCCTGTGATTTGGTTGACCGCCACTTCGCGGTCTTTTAGTTGGAGGGTGAAGTAATCCTCGGGGTCTTCAGAGAAAGGAAATTCAATAGACTCCACCTCCGCCATGGAAATATCCTGGAAGACAGCCATCTCGGCAAGAGGCTTGGCCGGACCTGTTTTAATGGCGTCAAAGTCCACCTGGGTAGAGACTTGTTCGCTTTTGATGAGTTCAAACCGCTCCAGTGACAGATAGGTGCCGGTCAAGGCTAGGATGAAAATAGGAATAAGAGACAATCTGCCCAGCACCACGTGGTAATACTGCGCGAAGCTGTCTTTGACAATGCTGGTGAAGAATCGTTTAATGCCTCGCTGCCGCTGGATGATGAGAATGGTGCCGGAAATGGTGATGAGCAGGAGCAGGAAAGCAGTGAGCCCTACGAAAAAGCGACCCATTCCTTTCAGGAAGAGGGAGCGGTGCAGGTCGGTGACCCACAAGAAGAATTCGCTTTGTTTTTGGGGAGTGCCCAGAATTTCGCCGGTCTTGGGGTTGACGTAGGCTTCTACGGTTTCGCCTGAGGCATCGCTTCCTTTTAACAAAACAAACTGGTGCGCGTCTACGCTAATCTCCGTGATTTCTGGGTACCGCTTTTGCAGGACTGGCAGGGATTGTGCCAGGGTGAGTTGTTCAACGCCGTCTACGCGGTAGGGCTGCGTTTTTTTAGCAATGGGCTCAAAGGCCAGAAGAATGCCCGTGACCGAGGCTAAGGTCAATAAAAGAAAAGAAGATACAGCCAGGGCTAAGTGGCTGTATCTCCAGATGGATATGGTCATGGAAACGGGTTAGATCAATTGCCGCTGAAACGCACGTACCGGATAAAGCCGGTACCTTCATTCTTAGCCGACAGGCTAGCGGTGGTCAAGGGAATCTCCAGGTCTTTCACGTAGTATTCCTTGTCTTCTACGGCGGTCTCAAAACGGAGCTTGTAACCGGCATTTACCTTAGAGTCTTCCAAGTCAAAGGTGGTAATGCTTCGGTCGCCGCCGGCCACAGACGCGCCGGTGATGGCACTAATGTTGGCCTTCTTTTTAGCCTGAAACTTGTGCCACTCTTTTAAGCTGGTGTACCATTTCTTGTCGGGGCCCATCACGTACAGGGTTTTCTCGTACTGGCCCTTCGGGTTGATGAGGGAGACCACTATGTAAGCACCTTCGCCCACGTAGTTAGACATCTGCAACATACACTTGTACTTGGTGGTTTGCGCCGGTGCCTGGAACGAAAAAAGACCCAGCACCATGGCTACCAGACACACTCTCAAAATCAACTTCATCTTCTTATTTTAAGAAATCAACAGATACTTTATTCTTGGTGAGAAGCTCGTTCTCCTTGGCCAGTGAATAGGCCGTCTCGTCAAACTCAGTGGCTATGCTTTTCTGCGCGCCAAGGGAGAGAAGGTACTTTAACAGAACATCGTCTTTAGACAACATGGCCGCTTTGTGTAAGGCCGTCATGCCTTCTTTGTTCTTAGCGTTCACGTCAATCTTAAGAGGCTCTAATCGCTTCAATAAAGCCAAATCATTTTTGGTCACTGCGGCGTGGTACAAGGTGCTTCCATCTTTCTGAGGAGCGGCAAAGTTCAAGCCTTTGGCCTGTAGGGAGGCCATTTTCGTGCCAAAGTCGTCCTGGGCTGAAGTAGGAGTGGCAGGCGCCGCGCCTGGTCTGGCAGGAGTGTAGGACTGAATAAGGTAATAGGCCAGGTTATTGCCGTCTTTGTCCAGCACGTTCACGTTGGCGCCTTTGGCCAGAAGCATGTTCACTACTTCTTGGGAGCTGGATTTTACCGCTAGCGTAAGGGCAGATTCGCCTTTGGCATTCACAGCGTTGATGTTCTGTACCTTGGGTAGCAACAATTCCAGCAAGGCCGCATCTTTGCCCGCAGCGGCGTATAGGAAGGCCGTGCTGCCCTCTTTGTCTGCTTTGTTCGCGTCTACGCCTTTGGCCAGGAAGTATTTAACCAGTTCGGTTTGGTTGGGTCTGCGCACCAGGGCGTGTAAGACGGTTTCGCCGTTGCTGTCTGTAAAGGTGGGGTTCAGCTTCAAATCCTCTACCAGATACTGGAAGACCTCCAGAGTGTTGGAACCTCGGCGGGAGCCCTGTGCGGCCATAATGAGGGCATTGTCATTGTACTTCACGCCTTTTTGCAACAATGACTTTAAGAAGGCCACGTCGGCCGTCTTGGCGGCGTAGTTGAAGGCTGTGTTGCCATTGGCGTCTACGTCTTTTAGAGATAGTCCTTTGGTGCCGAAGTAGTTGGAAAGCGCCAGGTCTTTGTCATTGGCAATGCCCAGCAAGAGTAGGTTGGCGCCGTCTTTGTATTTTTTCTTGGGGTCTAGACCCGCCTTGAAGAAAGCCTCATATACGCTTGGGTTGGTTTGTCCGCCGTTGGCCGCGAAGGCGATGGGCGAGTTGCCGTTGCTGTCCTGGGCATTGACATCGGCACCCTTGGCCAATAAGTACTGCACCAGTTCTACGTTTCCGCGGTTGGCGGCCCAGTGCAGGTAAATGCGGCCGTCATGGGTGAGCTTGTTCACACTGTTGCCCGGCTGCTCCACCAGAAACTTGATGGTAGGCACCGGCGCGTCATTGTTAATGGCCAGAGTGGCTGGGTCAAAATTACCCGCGTTTGGCGTGCTGGCGCTGTTGCCTTTGGCTATTTCTGCTTGCACGGTGGCTACGTCTGGGTTAGACTTCCAGAAAGACTGCTCTAAAAGGGTGTTCTTTTGCTGTGCCTGTACGCTGAAGCACGCCAGAAAAAGAGGAACTAGCAATAGTTTTTTCATGAGCCTGTTGTAAAGACGAATATATAATCTGTGGCTGTCGCTATCATGCAATGGCTAATGCCCTGAGAGGAAAACGCCAGCTTGGATTTATTATTTAGACTAATTTAAAATAATGCACAAATATACTAGTTGACCGCAGATAACCATGTTCCTCCCTGAAATTTTAACAAGGATATGTGTAGAAGTTGAAAGGTTAGAGAGGATCGGAGAATGCAATGGTAAGAGCACGTATCATTGCATTAAATAGACAAAAGTATCTGCTCTTTAGTAAGTTGCATGAATCTGGCTTTGTAAGGGATTCTTGAAGTAGCAGCAGCAGAAAGGATAGCTAAGGTCGTTTTTGGGCTCTTTTTGAGAAAAAGAGCCCAAAAACGACCTGCTTAAATTCACCAATTACTCTGGTTTAAGAATGGAAGCTGGAAAACTTATACTTGGTCTGCTGGTTGGTGGTGGAGAAGTGTAGACTCTTTTTTACCTTAAGGCAAACAAGACACGACTATGGATCAGCGCATTATCAACCTTTTTGACGAATACACCCACGCGCCGCTCACACGCAAGGAGTTCCTCACCAGACTGGCCAAACTAACAGGCAGCCTTACGCTGGCCATGTCTTTGTTGCCTCTGTTGGAGAACAACTACGCCCAGGCGGCCACGGTGGTAGACAAAGACATCAAAGCCGAAGACATCACCTACCCAGGAGCCGAGGGCGTGACCATGAAAGCGTTCCAGGCCCGGCCCGAAGGCAAGAAGTTGGGCACCGTACTGGTGATTCATGAAAACCGAGGCTTGAATCCGCACATCAAAGACGTGACCATGCGGGTGGCGCAGGCCGGTTACCTGGCCATTGCGCCAGATGCTCTGTCCCCGTTTGGAGGAACGCCAGCCAATGAAGATGAGGCCCGCGCCCTTTTCGCCAAACTAGACGCTCAGCAGAACCTCACCAACTTCTTGAAAGGCCTGGAGTATCTGCAGAAGCATAAGTATGGCAACAGGAAAACGGGTTGCGTAGGCTTTTGCTGGGGCGGTGCCTTGGCTTCTCAACTGGCCGTCCACTCCCCAGACCTTGATGCCGCGGTGGCGTATTACGGCCGCCAGCCTGATGCTGCCGACGTGCCCAAAATCAAAGCCGAACTGCTCCTGCATTACGGTGGTCTGGATGAGCGCGTAAATGCTGGCATTCCGGCCTTTGAGCAAGCCTTGAAAGCGTCTAATGTCAAGTATCAGCTGTTTGTGTATGAAGGTGCCAATCACGCCTTTAACAACAACACCTCGCCGGCCCGTTACAATGAAGCCGCAGCCAATCTAGCCTGGGAAAGAACATTGGATTTGTTCAAGCGCAAGTTGAAATAGAAAGTAAATCCAGTCTTAAATAAAGAAAGGGAGCCCATTAAAATTGGACTCCCTTTTTGTTTAGTTGGAAAGCAAAGTCTTGCCCCATTCTACCAGGCTATTTTTATTTTCTTGAAGGGGCGGATTGGGTTGGGACAGGTAAACGCTGTCTTTCTTCCAGTATGCCGCAGTGCCTACGTTCACCCAGCCATGGACGGTATCGTCTTTAGGAGCAATATCAATAAAGGTGATGGAAGCAGGTACTTTGGTTAAAGGAGGGAGAGCGCAGGTCTTACATCTGGAGGTGGTAAGCAGCTCATACCGCGCCTGCATCTGTGCGTGATAACCAGCAGCTTTACCGGTAACTATATCTGAGAAGGCCGTGGTGAAAGGGTTTTGCTGGGTAAGTAAGGTACCTGCAAAAAGCAAAAGCACTAGGGCCGGGACCAGCCTAGGGAAAGCCAACGGTAAGGCGCTAGTACTTGCCTGATATCGTACCAACAGCAAATGCAACAAGTAGAACCAACCTAAGAACAGGTAAAAGTATATCACGTTCTCCAGCCGGGGCGTGGGACGCTCACCCGTGGACCAGACAAAGAGGAAATGCATGGCAAACAGCGTGGCAACATACACTAGCACAATCCACCGGGTGTCTACTGCAAAAAGTTTGGAGGTAGGGCCGGCAGACTTCTTAGGGAAGATATATAGTATGTAAACCAGTGAGCCCACTATCAAGGGAATGGCCCATTTGACGAAGGCAATGACCGTCAGCCCGGTACTGTACAGAACCGACCAAAGCAAGTTCTGAGCCTTGGCCTCTTCCCCCATCCTTTGATAATTGCCGGGCGCTAATACCATCACAAGGGCTGCAAAAAGACAGATCAAGAAAACGAGCATTAGGTGAAACCTGGAGGGTGTTTTCTGCTGCCAGTGATACGCTAGAATGACCAGGAGCGTGCTCATGAGCATAATCAAGGAAATTTCATTGGAGCCGATGATCATAACGCCCAACGCACTTGCCACCACCCAATAGCCCGTTTTTATACCAGTGATATCAGAAAGGATAAGTTGCCTTAGCAAGACCAATACTAACAGAAACAGGACACAAGAAACCGTGTAGGTCAGAAAGCCCGTGAGCCAGAAAAACGCTTCGGGCAGGCTGGGGCATTGCACCAGATACAACAGGAATAACAAAGCCGCCAAGGCGCGTCTATTGCTGGCAGGCCAGGTAGTTTTGAACAGGTGTTCTACCAATAGATACAACCCCGCCGCAAACCCAAGAATCATGCAAAAAGAAACGATCCTGTAACCCGTGAAAGAGCCATACTGCAACGGATTCAACTGAAGAATAGCCGTCCCGAAATAGCGTCCCGACCAATGCAGATACGTTTCTTTCTGGATGGCCCAGAAACTTTGCTGGCTGTCACGTAAAGCATAGCCATAGTCATCGGCGGCGGGATGGATGAATTGCGTAAGACACAGCAAGGCCGCCAACGCCAGAAACGCTAGTAGCAGGATGGTGCGGTGAGCCCATTTTTCTTTGAAGAAAGCAGAAATCCTCATGCTAGGTTTTGCGGATTACCAGGCTGTTTCTAGTCTTCCGGAAGCGTCAAATATAGCCTTTCCTGTTTTAAACCGAGTAGCCTTTTGGCCGTTCCGCGTAGATAAAGCAAATTACAACTTCAACTGACTTTACGCTTATGGCTTATACTCCCTCGCCGGCGCGCTACAGCGCCATGGAATACCGCCGCTGCGGTACCAGCGGATTAAAATTACCGGCTCTTTCTCTGGGGCTGTGGCACAACTTCGGGCATGTGGACGTGCTGGAGAATTCCCGCCAGATTCTGCATGATGCCTTTGATGCCGGTGTCACCCACTTTGATTTGGCTAACAACTATGGTCCGCCGCCCGGCTCTGCCGAGGAGAACTTCGGGAAGATTCTGCACGAGGATTTCAGGAATCACCGCGATGAGCTCATCATCTCCACCAAGGCCGGCTACCGCATGTGGGAGGGACCCTATGGCGAATGGGGTTCTAGAAAATACCTTATCTCCAGCCTGGACCAAAGCCTGAAGCGCATGAACCTGGACTACGTGGATATTTTTTACAGCCACCGCCCAGACCCAGACACGCCCTTGGAGGAAACCATGGGCGCCCTGGATTCCATTGTGCGCCAGGGCAAAGCTTTATACGTGGGCATTTCTAATTATGAAACTGCAGAGGCTAAGCGCGCCATTGAAATTTTAAAGGAACTGGGTACGCCCTGTCTCATCCATCAGCCCAAGTATTCCATGTTCGTGCGCTGGGTAGAAGAGAGCCTTCTGGATTTATTAGAGGACAAAGGAGTGGGTTGCATTCCGTTCTCACCGCTGGCGCAGGGCCTGCTCACCAACAAATACTTGAAAGGCATTCCGGTGAACTCACGCGCCGCCAAGCCTCATGGTTTCTTGCAGGAAGAAGACATCACCGAGCAACGAATCCAGCAGATTCAGAAACTGAATAATCTGGCCCAAGAGCGCGGTCAATCTCTGGCGCAGATGGCCTTGGCCTGGCTTTTGAAGGACCCGCGCGTGACGTCTGTCTTGATTGGGGCCAGCACACCGGCTCAACTGGCAGACTCTCTCAAGTGTATGCAAAACACCCAATTCAGCACAGACGAATTGGCGCAGATAGAAACCATTCTACAGACCAAATAGGCGGTCAAAAGCCGTTTTTGGCCTCTTTTCCAGGAAATACCCCAAAAGCGAAGAGCTCCGCTGTTACAGCGGAGCTCTTCGCTTTATTGAGTCAAAAGTTAAATAGCCGGATTGGCTTTGTATGCCTCCCAGAGCTCATCAACGGTTTTTCCAGTCAAGGCTTTCCAGAGGACTGGGGTGTAGGTCTGGTTGCGCATGTGAACATCTAGTTTGTCTACCAGCTTCTTATTGAAATTCTTTTCAACCCAGAGTAGAAAGCGGGCTGTGATGCGGTAGCTGTTGGTGTAATGGTGTTTGTCGGTGAGATCTGGTAAGGACCAGTTGGCACCCGCGTTGTCTACTCCGTACACGTGGCGCACATAGTCGGCAATGCCTTCGGTAAGCCAGCCAGGACCGCTGTCCGGCGGATACGCTTGCACCAGGTGCATGGCCTCATGGGTAATCACGTCAATGTCATTGGGGCGTTTATGCAACCACTGGGAGGCAATAGTGATTTTGCCGTCATGCGCGTATGCCACTCCGGTGTAGGCAGTGTCAATGGTGACCGTCACGTTTTTAACGGTGTTCTTGTTAAAGCGCTTCGCCTCTTTGGGATAGACCTTGAAAAAGGCATTCACCAACTTGTCTTGGATGGCCGGATCCAACTTCGGGTCTTGGTTGATGAAGGTGAGCGTGTATTTTCCTTTCTTGATAGTAGTAGTTTGGGCGTTTGCCTTCACAGAAAATAAACAGCTGAAGGCCAGCAATAGGGTAATGGTAAGTTTCATGGTTTAGTTATACAAAAACTGGCTGTACTTTAATTACTTATGTCATCCTGAAAGGACCTTGTGAGCGAGTTAGAAAGCAGAGGTTAAATATCTTACCCGTTTTTGGTCCATTTCCTGGGAATGAGGTCAAAAACGGATTTTTACATTTAGCAGTCGTCTTTCTAGTTCGCTCACAAGGTCCTTTCAGGATGACAAAAGAGTGATGGTCGTTAATGAGAAATGGGTTGTTCTGTCAATTATTGCTTAGATGAAAACGAAAAAGGGAAGGCGCTTTCCTGGGTGCCTCGTTTGGTGTTGGGCTGGTTGGTCATGTCAAACTTAAGAGAGCCTCCTTTCATCAGGTCAAAGTGGTCCACCCAGTTCTTGTCATAGCTTTTGCCATTCACCTTTAGCTCCTGTACATAGCGGTTTTCATCACTGTTTTTTGGGGCTTCAATCTCTACCTTCTTGCCATTCTCCAGTGTTAAGGTCATCTTCTGGAAGAGCGGCGCACCTAGCACGTATTGAGTGGTGCCGGGGCAGACGGGATAGAAACCCATAGCGCTGAAAACGTACCATGCGCTGGTCTGGCCGTTGTCCTCATCGCCGCAGTAACCGTCTGGCGTGGGTTTGTACATGCGGTTCATGGTTTCGCGGGCCCAGTACTGGGTTTTCCAGGGCGCTCCCCCAAAGTTGTACAGGTAAATCATGTGCTGAATGGGCTGGTTGCCGTGCGCGTACTGGCCCATGTTGGCAATCTGCATCTCCTTAATTTCATGAATCACACTTCCGTAATAGGTATCATCAAACACTGGAGGCAAAGTGAAAACGGAGTCCAGCTTCTTTACGAAGTTCTCTTTTCCGCCCATCAGGTTCACCAGACCCTGCACGTCATGAAACACGCTCCAGCTGTAGTGCCAGCTGTTACCCTCTGTGAACGCGTCTCCCCATTTAAAGGGGTTAAACGGCGACTGGAACGTGCCGTCCTGGTTTTTACCACGCATCAAACCGGTGCTCGGGTCAAACAGGTTTCTATAGTTCTGGCTACGCTTGGCGTACAAGTCAATCTCGGCCTGTGGTTTCTTCAAGGCTTTGGCCAGTTGGTAAATGGCGAAGTCGTCATAGGCATACTCCAGCGTACGGGCGGCATTCTCATTGATTTTGACGTCATACGGCACGTAGCCCAGCTTTTTGTAATACTCGACGCCCTTCCGGCCGATGGCGGAGATAGGACCTTCATTGTTGGCGCCGTGAATGAGCGCCTCGTACAGTTTTTCAATGTCATAGCCGCGCAGGCCTTTCATGTAAGCGTCTGCCACCACTGAGGCCGAGTTGTTGCCCACCATAATATCGGCGTAGCCGGGGCTGGACCATTCCGGCAACCAACCACCTTCCAGGAAATCATTCACCAGACCGGCTTGCATTTCCTGGTTAATACTGGGGTACATGAGGTTTAGGAAAGGGTAGAGCGCCCTAAACGTGTCCCAGAAACCAGTGCCGGCAAAACGGTAACCGTCGTGCACTTGGCCGGTGTAGGGGCTGTAGTGCATGGTTTTACCGGCGGCATTCACCTCATACATCTTGTGCGGGAAGAACAGCGTGCGGTACAGGCAGGAATAGAAGGTGCGTAGTTGTTCCTCAGAACCGCCTTCCACCTCAATACGGCTTAAGGTTTTGTTCCAGATGTTGCGGGCCTTCTCTTTGGTCTGGTCAAAGTTGTCCTGGGCTAATTCGCGTTGTAGGTTGAGCTCTGCCTGCTCAAAACTGATGAACGACGAAGCCACTTTCAGATTCACTTTCTCGCCTTTGGTAGTTCTGAACCCAATGACTGCACCCGAGTGATTTGAAGTCATTTCCAGGGAGTCTTTTACCAACGTGTTACCTCTGAAGGTGCGGGAGAAAGTGAAGGCCTTGTCCAGGTAGATTACGAAGTAGTTCCGGAAGTTCTTCGGGTTGCTACGGGCGGCGCGGGTGGTGTACCCAATAATTTTCTTCTGCGCCGGCAGCACTTTAATGTAAGAGCCTTTGTCTAGAGCGTCAATCACCAAAAAGGAACTATCAGCTTTGGGATATGTGAACCGGAATTGGGCGGCGCGCTCTGTGGGCGTAATCTCCGTGGTCACGTCATGATCCGCCAAGTAGACGCTGTAGTAGTAGGGTTTGGCGACTTCGGCCTTGTGCGAGAACCAGCTGGCACGGCCGTCCTGGTCAAACTTCATTTTGCCAGTCACGGGCATAATCACAAACTGGCCGTAGTCATTCATCCAGGGGCTAGGTTGGTGCGTCTGCTTGAACCCTCTGATTTTGTCGGCGGCGTAGGTGTAGGCCCAGCCGTTGCCCGTGGTGCCGGTCTGCGGCGTCCAGAAGTTCATGCCCCACGGCACGGCAATAGCCGGGTAGGTGTTGCCGTTGGAGAGGCTGGGTTTGGAGTCGGTGCCCATGAGCGGGTTGACGAGCTCGGCGGGTTCAAATGGCGTTTTTTTCTTCTGGCTGAAGGAAGAAGAAATGGTGCAGGACAGCGCCAGAAGGAGCAGGGGGAATCTAAGGAGACGGTTCATGCGTTTTTGGGCAGTTTTCGGAAAAATAAGCGGAAAACGGGAGAATACCATGTTTTGATTTTAGGCAGGTTTCAAGCTGGTTAAAATGTAGTGACCTTCTAATCTCCACATCTCCTTCCTTCGCTGTTGTTGGCGTTATCACCCACAACTTGAATTACTCTTCAAGCTCTTTTGCCAATTGTAATACATTGTGCGCTTCCGTTGGCTATTCTTGAGCAATGCTGCTTCACCCGGTGCCCTTGTGCTGCCTTGTTTCATTGTGTCTGCTAAGCGCTCACGGCCGCGAGGCCCCGTCTTCCCGCCTCGCGCTGTACCAGCTTGCCTCTTTTGCATGGTTCCTTCCTTATTGTAAACACCTACCACACTTCGTTTCAATTGCAGACCTATCAGAGGTGGCAACCTGCTTAGGCGACTCGTCAGAAAGACTGGATTAGGTGCATGTAGCCTAGGTCTTTACCAAACACTTATTCCCCCTTTGAGGGGGGCGAAGGGGGGTGTTTACACTTGAAGATTAAACAATAAACAAATAACCTGAGCTTTAACCCCCATATCCTAACTCCACCAAGTAGAAAAGACTGCTCGTTTTTGGCTTATTTTCCTGAAAACAGCCCAAAAACGGAGCCAAAGAAAAAGGCAGGAGAAGCTCCTGCCTTATGTGGGAATATGAATGTGCTGGTTTGGCTTATTTCTTAGTAGTTTCCAGGAATTGGATGAAATCCCCAACGGTTTGCAGGGGAACATTGTCCGGAATCTCTACCCGAAACCGTTTTTCCAGGTCCCAGATAATCTCTACCACTTGCAGCGTGTCCAGGCCCAGGTCCTGGTACAGGTGCGCGGCGGGCTTCAATTTAGAGAGAGGAAGCCGGGTGCGTTGTTGGATGTGGTAGACTACCTGCTCTTGCAGAGAAGGCGCTAGTAAGATACTCATAACAGAAACAGAGTTTTTTAAAGGATTGAGTTTGAAAGAGAAGAGAGAAAAGCGGGCGCAAGGTGCGCCCGTCTTTCATGTATCATTCATTCAGGTAGTATAGGCTTAGGCAATGGCCGGGTGTCCGGCGTGTTGTTCTTTCTTGGCTTCCAGCTCAGCGGTTTCACGCTCCAGCTCTTCGGCGGTCTTGTCAATCAAAACAATCTCGGTGGTCTTGTCCCAGCCAAACTTGGCCAGAATGCGGTCAAAACCATAATAGATGATGGGTACCACAATCAGGGTCAGGAACATGGAAGAACTCAGACCGCCAATCAGGGCCCAGGCCAGACCGTTCTTGGTTGCGGCTACGGAGCCACCGGCTAAGGCAATCGGTAGCATACCAATCACCATGGCCAGGGTGGTCATCAGGATCGGGCGGAAACGGATGCGCACGGCCTCCAACAAAGCGTCTTTCACGTGGTGTCCTTCCTTCTTCATCTGGTTGGTAAAGTCTACCACCATAATGGCGTTCTTGGCTACCAGACCAATCATCATGATAATTCCCAGGATGGAGAAAATACTCAATGACTGCGCGGCCAAAGCCAGGGCCAGCAAGGCCCCAATAATGGCCAGCGGAATAGAGAACAATACCACCAATGGGTACACATAGGAGTCATACAAGGCCACCATGATCAGGTACACGAAAATGATAGACGCCAGCAAGGCAATTCCCAGCGTACCAAAGCCTTCGCTCTGGTTCTTTAAGTCACCGGCGTAGTCAATGGTCACCCCGTTGGGTACTTTCACCTCGGCCATCTTGGCTTGAATGTCAGCACCTACAGAACCAGACGGACGCCCGATTACTTGCGAGTTCACGTTCAAAGACGTTACGCGGTTAGTACGCTCCAACTGAGAAGGACCGGTAGACTGCTTAATCTCCGCGAACTGACCCAAGCGCACCAATTTGCCTTGGTTGTTCACAAAAGACAGGTTGGCGATGTCGGTTACGTTGCGGCGGTCAAACTCATCCAGACGAATGTTAATGTCATAGTCCTCGGTACCGGAGCGGAAGGTAGCGTCTGTGTTTCCAGAGAAGGCCATCTGCATACCGGCACCCACGCTTTCCAGAGACATGCCTACGCTGGCCATCTTGTCGCGGTCTACAATCACTTCAATCTCAGGGTTACCGCCTTCTACAGAGACTTCCACGTCCACAGTTCCCGGCACGCTTTCCACTACCTGGGTCACGCGCTTGGAGAAGGCAATGAGGGTGTCAATGTTGGACCCAGACAATACTACCTGAATAGGTGCCTGCGCGTTTCCTACCAGACCTACCGGCACCGGAGAAACTTCTACGTTGGGTAGTTTGCTTTCAATGTCTGCCTTGGCTTGACGGCTGAACTGCTGCGTACTGAAGGTGCGCTCTTTCACGTCTACCAGGGCCACAGAAAGCTCAGACTGGTACGCCGAGGTTTGACCCTGCTGCGAAGAAGCCGTTGTACCCACCGTGGTGAACACCCGCTTCACTTCTGGGATGGTGCGTAGGTATTCTTCTACCTGTTTGGTGGCAAAGTTGGTTTGTTCTACGGTAGAGTTCTTGGGTAACTCCAGCTGCAAGCTCACCTCACCACGGTCACCCGCCGGAATAAACTCAGACCCTATAAAGCCAAACGGCACCAGCATAAACGAACCGATCAGGAGCAAGAAGGTCACGCCCAGCGTAATGAACTTGTGGTTGAACGCCCACTTCAAAGTAGAGGTGAAGCCTTCAATGATTCTATCCAGTAAACGCTCAAACGCCAAGATAAAGCGCCCAAAGATGTTCTTGTCAGACACGTGCTCTAGTTTAGAGAAGCGGCTGGCCAGCAACGGAATGAGGGTAAACGCTACGAAGAGCGAGATCATGGTGGCAATGGCCACTACCACGGCAAACTGGCGCAAAATGTCAGATACCAGACCAGTAGACAAGGCAATCGGTACGAACACTACCACAATTACCAGGGTAATGGAAGTAACGGTGGCCATGATTTCCTTGATACCATCATACGCCGCCTGAGCCGGGTTCTTGCCCATCTCCATGTGCCGGTAAATGTTCTCAATTACCACAATGGCATCATCTACCAGAATACCCACCACCAGCGAGAGAGCCAGCAAGGACATCAGGTTCAAAGAGTAGCCCAACAGGTACATGGCAATGAACGTGGCTACCAAAGAGGCCGGGATGGAAATCATTACAATCACTGCGTTGCGCAGGGAGTGCAGGAACAAGAGCATTACCACGGCCACCAAAATAACGGCAATGATCAAGTCATGGATCACAGAGTCAGCGGCTTCCAGGGTAAAGTCAGAGCTGTCTGAGGCAATGTTGAATTTAAGACCTTGGTTGGCATAGATCTTTTCCAGGTTGGCCAAAGCGGCCTTGGTCTGAGCACTCACCTCTACGGCGTTGGCATCTGACTGCTTCTGGATGGTAATACCCACGGACGGCTTAGAGTTGATACGGCTCAACACATCAGTGTCTTTCTGGGTATCCTGCACCTCAGCTAGATCAGACAAACGCACCACGCCATTTTGATCATCTTTGATGACCAGGTTGCGCAGTTGGTCCAGGTTCTGGTATTTACCGGCCAAACGCAGCTGGGTCTGACCGTTCTCGTTCTTAATTCTACCAGTAGGGAAGTCCAGGTTAGAGTTTTTGATCTTCTGCTGTACCTGCAGGATGGAAATGCCATAGGCTTCCAGTTTATCTGCTTGTATGTTCACCTTGATCTCACGCTCAGAACCACCCAGGATCTTAATCTGGGCCATGCCGGGCACGCGGGAAAGCTCTGGCTTAATCTTGTTCTCAATCAGGTCAAAGAATTGGGTGGCGGGCATGTTAGCCGTGGCTCCCATTTTGATGATAGGCAAGTCGTCAAAGTCAAACTTGTTCAGCGTGGGCGGATCTGCGTCTTCGGGCAAACGGGCCAGAATGGCGTTGATCTTGCGCTGGGCGTCCTGCAAGCTCAAGTCTACGTTGGTGCCTTGGTTCAGCTGAATGGTGATGATGGAGAAACTCTCCAGAGAGGTGCCTTTCATCTCCTTCACGTTCTCCAGGGCAGAAAGCGCGTCTTCAATCTCTTTGGTCACTGAGTTCTCCACCTCGTTCGGCGAAGCCCCGGGGTACAGGGTGGTAATGGTCAACACGGGCGGGCTGAACTTGGGCAGCAACTCGTAGTTGAGGGAATTGTAGGAGACAACGCCTAGCAGGGTAAGGACCGTAAAGACCACCACTACCAGGGTTGACCGCTGAATGGATAATTTGGTTATGTTCATTTTCTAAACGTCTACTGTAATTAGAAAAGCTAAGCAATTACTTAAGGGTGGTCACCTGAATGCCTTCGCGCAGGTTGATCTGTCCTGTCCGGACAATGTTCTCGCCGGGCTGTACGCCGTCCAGAATCTCTACCTGGTCCTGGGTCACAATCCCCACTTTCACTTTGCGCAGGCTGGCTTTGTCATTGCTCACCACCCAAACGCTAGGATCCTGGATGCTCCCTACAATGGCCTCACGCGGCAACAAAAGCGCATCACGCTGGGCGTTTACCGGGAAGAAGGCCGTGCCGTACATACCGGCGCGCAGGTTGTTGTTAGCGGTGTTCTTTACTTCAATCTCCACGTCATACTTGAGGCTGGCGTCTGCGGCGGCGCCAATGGCGGTGACCGTGCCTTCGTACTCCTGAGCACCACCGGCATTAGCGGTCACTTTCACCTTCTGGCCACGGTTGATGAGCAGTACCTCAGACTCAGATACCTTCACGTTCAGCTTCAGGCGGTCTACGTTCACAATGTCATACAGCCTGGTGCCAGCGTTGGCGTTCAGGTAAGAACCTACTTCAATGTACATGGCGTTGATCTGGCCGTTGATGGGAGCCGTCACGCGGGTGTTGGCCTGGTTCTGACGGGCGGCTACCAACTGAGCGCGGGTGGCATTCACGTTGATTTGGGCCTCTTCTAATTGGCGTTTGGTCACGGCATCGCCGGCAATCAGGTTTTTCATGCGCTCCAGGTCTTTCAAGGCTTTCTGGTAGTTGGCGTTGGCGGTGGCCAGGTTGGCAGCAGACGTATTGTCTTCTACCTGCAACAGCAGCTCACCGGCACGTACCTTGTCGCCTTTGCGCTTGTATACCTTCTGGATCTGGCCAGAAATCTCAGAAACTAAGGTAAGGCTCTGGATGGGCTCAAAATTTCCCTGCGCCGTGAACGACTTGTCCAGCTTGGCATTCTCCACCTGGGTTAGGGTAACCGGAATGGCTTCACTCTTGATCTCAGCAACGGCGGCTTTGGCCGTCATTTCCTTTTTGTTCTTGTTCAAGGTATAGGCTACTGCGCCTATCAATACAACAGCAACCAGGATATAGAGTAGTTTTTTCATTGTATGTGGGTGTTCCCGAAAAGTGTTATTGGATGAGATTGTTTAATTCGCCGCGCGCCTTGATGTAGTTGAGCTGCGCGATTTTGTGTTTCAAGCGTTCATTGTTCAGGTTGGTCTGTGCCTCGCGCAGGGACACCTCAGACTCCAGCAAATCTGTCAAAGGAGAAAGTCCTTCTTTGTAGAGGCGGTTGGTGGTGTCATACACTTCCTGTGCCAGGCGTACGTTCCGCTCCTGGTTCTCCAAGGCCAGCTCACTGGTACTAATCTGCTTCAAGGCGTTGTCTAAGCCCATCTGGGTGCTCAGGGCCAGGTTCTGCATGGTCAGGTCCGTTTTCTTTACCTCCAGTTCTGCCTGTCTGGTTTGGTATTTGCGCTGGAAACCGTCAAAAATGGGCACGTTCAATTTCACGCCCAGTACAAAGGTCTTAAACCAAGGCTTGCTGGTATCAAAGAAGTTGAATTCCTGGCGCTGGGCATTGTAAGTGTATTGACCAAAACCAGCCAAGCTTGGATAAGACCTGCCTTTGATGTTTTCCACGTTCAAGCCATACAGTTTCTTCTGCGTTTGCAAAGCCTGGTAATCTGTGCGCTGCGCGATGATCTCCTGGGCATTGACGGTAAGCGGCAGAGCGGTGTTGGTTAAAGACTCTGTGTCTGACAGCTCAAACTGTTGGTCCATGGGCATGCCCATGAAGAACTTGAGCGCGTTTTTCTGCTGCTCATAGGCAGAGGCCAAAGCCTGGCGCTGATTCTCCAGGTTGGTTTTGTTCACCGTAATGCGGTTCACGTCTACCTTCTTGGCAAAGTCATTCTTGTACTGCAGCGTCAGGATTTTCTCTAGTTGCACCAGACGGTTGTAGTTGGCCTCAATGGTGTTGAACTGCTCCTTGGTTTGCAGCGCCTGCAGGTAGGCAGAACTCACGTTGTAGATCACGTCCTCTTTGCTCATCTGCGTGCGCAGACGATAAAGATCACGCGTGGTGGCGGCAGCCTCCAGGCCCACGAAATAAGACTTGCTGAAAATCAACTGAGACAGCTCCAACCCGCCTGAGGCATTGTACTTCTGCCCAAACTTTACTGGCACGTAGGTGCCAGGCTGACCAATGATCTCACCGGGCAACAGCTGGGTGGGAATGGAAGGCGTCACGGTCAATTGGCCGGTGCCATTGATCTGCGGAAAGCCAGAACCTTTGGTTTCTTTGATGCGGTATTCGGCGCCCTCCTCATCCAGTTGCGCCTGTTGAATGGCAATGTTGTTGTTGGTAGCAAAACTCAGGGCCTCTTTCAGAGAGATGACCCTTTCCTGGGCCTGGTTTTGCGCATAACCAAATCCAGTTGCCAAAGAAAGGCACAGACTCAGGGCTAATTGCTTTTTATTCACGGTTTATTCAGGTAATTGGTTTGTATATATGTAGTTAGTTCAGTTTAACGAGAACCAAATCGTCAAAAAAATTACTTTTTCCTCTGCTGCAGCCAGTTCTCCATTAGTTTAGGAACCTGCTGCGAAAGGTATTCCATAAAGTCCACGCGCTCTTCCATGAGTTTATTCATGCTTGGGTTGGCGTTGCCTCTGAGCTCATTGGCCTGCCTTACCAGCTTACTGAAAGACAAAACCTGCTCCATTTTGTTTACCACTTCCTGGTGCCAGTTTTCTAGCAGGGCCCCAAAGTACCGTTTGCGGTCGCCGGGGTAGGTAGTATATTCAATGAGGTGCATTTGCAGGAGCATGTTCAATGAATTGCTGGTGGCACTCTTGCTGATGTTGAGCGTGTCAATGATTTCTTCAAAGGATAGATGCGACCTGTCTGTCACGTACAGCAAGCCCATGATGCGCCCGGTAGCCGGCGGAAAGCCCTGCTGCTCGTGGAATACCCCTATTTTCTCTATCAGCTGTTTTTGTTCTGTTGTTAGTTGTGGCACGGTATTTTTCTTTCTTTAGAGGAAGAACGCTGCAAAGGTAGAGATTGGTTTCTTTAGTTCATAATTTTGAGAACTAAAATTTCGTATATTTTTTACCCGGCTGTTCTTTAGGCTGAACTTGGCCTTTGCTGGGAAGAAGGGCCATTTTTTTTGTGCTTTCCTAGTACAAAATGGAGAGGAGAGGAGCCTGCAGGTAGATGCCGTTTTTGGCGTGTTTCTTAGAAAAAGGGCCAAAAACGGCTGCGTGGTAAATGTGGGTTACTTATGACTTGTATCTGGTAGCGGGCATGCAGAGTTGGAGCGTTCGCGCAGGGTGGAATATGCCTTGAAAGGGGGAAGAGCTATTCTTCCTGTTTTTGAATTACCCATTTACTAGTTGCACTTACTCTATACGCGTAGTACCCAGCAGGCATATCCGCCAACTCAAGTATAGACTTATCCATTTGTATGATTTCGCCTAGCCCAACTACCTTGGCTACACTTTCAAAATCTTCAAACTCATCATCGCTGAAAAACTGCCAAGCCCCGTCATCTACATCATGCGTAATGTACGTGATGGGTTTATTTTCTTCCATTACAAATTTGGTGGTAAACACTGCTGTGGTTAAAGGCTCTTTAAATTTTTTTACTGACTGGGCCTTCGTGTTCCCGAATCCAAAAAGTGCCATAGCAAGGGTAAAGAAAATTATTTTCATTGATTTTAAAGATTCCGCAACGGCCTTATGCACTTTGTTGTGCTGCGTTTATTTTTTCTGCTTTTTCACTTTATAGCCAAGGCCAGTGCCTATACCCAAACTTATCTCATGGAACGAGTTTAGTTTATAAAAATTCAGAAAACAAAGAAACCGCTTATACCCACCCTGAACAGATGCTTGATATTCAATTTTGTCTCTGTACAAAGAAACCTTAGCAATTGCAGTCGGATGTAAAGGGAGATTAAAGTAGGAGCCAAATCCGAGTAGTACACCAGATGACCTATCCCAATCCACTGCCTTGTTAAAGTTCAGATGAGTATAACCTGCAATTAACTTAATGTCTCCAATGTTCACGTCTGTCTCGAATGAGTTGGCTTTGGAATTTAGTCTGTCTATGAGAGTAACTTGCCGATGGCTCCACCTGAAGTCAATGTCAAAGTCACAATTGGAAATGTAATGTGCCAGCTCAACTTGGGCGTTCTGAAATACATTTCCACCTGCATTTGTTTGGTAGCTGTAGGCACCCTTGATCACGCCACCTAAGAACCATGGCGATGCGATGCCAATTTTTCCACCTATAGGGGTGTTTATAAATCCGCTACTTGCATAAATATCTATCTGTTGGGAATCAAAGAAGTCCTTTTTGCAGTCCCACTTTGTTTCGACCAGTATTTGGCGCTGTCCATTCAGTGTTACTTCTTTCGTCCTCATTCCAATGAACGAGAAAACTAATGTGGAATTGGGATCACTAACTTCTATAGAAAACGTCCCGTCCATTTTTGTTGATGTTCCGTTCTCACTTCTCTTTTCTATGATAGCGACTCCTGGTAGAGGCGACTTGTCGTCTTTTGATATAACTGTACCTGTAATAATAACTTGGCTCCAACTTGTAGTTGCAGAAGCTATTATTATAATTATTATGGTTAGTCTTTTTACCAAGCTAAAATCATCATTCTTTAAAAGCACCTCAACTACCAGATAAACGCTAACATACGCTTACCTGCGCTAAAAGCGAAGTTCCCGGCATGATGCCCATTTCCTCAAAGCTTATAAAAGCTTGGGCGAAGGAATATACTACTTTAGTGGGTAGTGTATTCCTTCGCCCAAACTTTTTACAACAGGGAAGCCTCCCGTGGCGTAGGAGCTTTTTGGTATTTCTCCCGTTGCAGAGCAGGATAGGTAATGCTATTTCTGCCCAAAGCGGGTCCCAAAGAAATCACCTTTCTTCCAGGTGGGGCGTGCTGGGGTATTGGCGACCTGGTAACTGATCAGGAAGTTCAACTGCACATACTTTCTGCCAGCGTCAAAGTCAAAGGTGTCATTGAGTTCATCCTGCGGCTTATGATAATGAACGGCGCGCCATTCTGCCACTTTCTTGTTGAGGTTGTTGAGGCCGTCGGCGGTTTTGTTGCCGTACTTGATGTGCAAGGCCGGAACGCCCTGCGTGACGAAGCTGTACTGATCGCTCCGGATGAAACGGTTCTCATTGGGCTCTGGGTCAGCCTCAACGGTCATGCCCAGGTAAGCGGCCGCGTTGGCCACCGGCGTTTCCAGGGTAGAATGCTGTGATCCTAATCCTACCACCGACAATAACGGCGCAATGATGGTGGGCATGTCTGTGTTGATGTCGGCTACAATGCTGCTCTTAGGCACGGTGGGGTATTTGGCGAAGTAGGCAGAACCCAGCAGTCCCATTTCCTCGGCGGTCACCATCACAATCAGGATGGAGCGCTTCGGCTTTTCTTTGAGGCGGGAGTAGGTGCGGGCAATTTCCAGTAGGCTGGCCACGCCAGAGGCATTGTCATGGGCGCCGTTGTTGATGGAGTCGCCGTTCACGGGCGCCGTGATGCCCACGTGGTCCAGATGCGCGCTGTGCACCACGTATTCGTTTTTCAGTTGCGGGTCTGCGCCGGTAATCTTGCCAATCACGTTCCAGGAGTCAAAGTCTTTGTTGCTGGAGGTGTAGCTGGCTTTTACGGTCTGCTTCAGGTCTGCGGAAGCTGGTTTGCCGCTCCGGAGGGTGGTAAACACCTGGGCAGTGTCCAAGCCGGCTTTGCTGAACATGTGTTGCGTACTCACGGCTGAAAGATTGGCCAACAACTTAATCTGCGGCGACACGAAGTTGCGGGAGGTGGCTACTTTCCCGTTGGCGTCTGCCACACTGTTCACACCCCTGGACAGGTTAGGAACCGTAGCTTTTGGGTTTTGGGTGTTGGCGCCAATGATGACGCCTACGGCACCATGATCGGCGGCATTTTTGAGGATGGTGGTCACGTCAATGCTGTAGGAAGCCACGGTAGATGGGAAGCTCTTGGGTGCCCCGCGCATCACCAGCACAATTTTGCCTTTCACGTTCTGGCCGGCGTAGTCATCATAGCCTAGGTCTGGAGCGGTAATGCCGTGTCCTACAAACACCACCGGCGCGCTCACGCTGGTCTGGTTTTCTTCGGGGTGCGGGTAAATGGCCACGTCCTGCCCAACGGTGAAGCTTTGGGCCTCGCCGCCTTGCGTGGGTTGTCTGCTAAAGGTGGCATCAGGCCCCAGGAACGACTGGCGCAGACGCACTAACTGCAGGTAGGAGTTGTTTTCGCCGCCTGGTTCCACGCCCAGCTTTTTGTATTGGTTCACTACATAGTCCACGGCCATCTGGTAGCCTTCGGTGCCGGGTTTGCGGCCTTTGAGTTTATCGTCGGCTAGGTAGGCAATGTGCTTTTTGATGTCAGCGGGCTTGGTCTTGTGCAAGGCCTTGGCCACTTTCCTGGGTACCTCCAACGTCTGGGAGAAAGCCGTGCCGGTGCTTAAAAGCGCACTCAGGCAAAGCAAGAGGGAAGATCGTTTCATTGGTTGTCTGTTGATTGTGTTTGGAACCTGAAATTACTAATTAAATAAGAAGTCCTTCAAGCGTTGAATGTCAGAAGGCTTCGTTTTTGGCCTGTTTTCCAGAAAATAAGCCAAAAACGAAGTAGTCCATCGGCAGAAGCACTTGTAATGCCTCCATAAAAAAATCCCTGCAACGTGGGCGGCAGGGATTTCTCATGAATAGGCAGATCTAATTACTGGCTGGGGCTTAGCGGCGCTGGTTGCGGACCGGAACTGGGATGGGTTGCAGGGTAGGACCAGCTAAGCGGGTAAGTAACTTCTTCAGTAACGAAGCGATGGAAAAAACAGTGTTGCTTGTCATGGGTTCAGTCATAAAGGGTTAAACCAGGTTAGGCGTTTTTCAAAACACCCGAAGTTCACAGAGCCTGACTCTCCCTTCCTCAATCATACCAACGAAGTTTAAGGTACTACATTTTACCGTAGGTTCTACTTTTCTGGAGAAACTTCTTTCCAGAGGCTTCGTGGTTTCTATGTAGGTACAACAATCATACCGCCCTAAGTGTTCACAGCCGTTGAATCCTTTCGCTCATGCTCTCTTCTTTTTTGGCTTTCCAGCCTGGTACTTATCGTTTTTTGCCTGTTTTATGGAAAATAGCCCAAAAACGCAAGTCGCTCTTGTTTAGCGGGTTGTGAAGTGTAGCAGGGTAGAAATTTTAGAGAATTAGAACTAACCTATATTTTAGGCAAGGTGTTTGCATGATAAAGAACAAGGTGAGATAAGAAGGGAAGAAGGACCGTTTCAGCCTGCTGTTTCACTGGGATGATTGACTTTGAGCGAGGGTTTGTTCTGGCTTTGATGCTGCCTGCTGGCAGCAAGTGAGGTTCCAGAATGTAGTTAAGCTCCACTACCAAATTTCACCTTTATTAACAGACAAAACATGAAGATTTTTAAACACGCGTGGGTGCTAGGGGTGATAGCCCTTTTGGCATTCCAACTTGGAGGCGCTACCGCTGCACAGGCTCAGCCTGGCGGACGGGTGTCTTTCCAGACCTTCTATGACGAACTGGAGCCCTACGGCCGCTGGATCAATGACCCAGAGTATGGGTACGTTTGGTCGCCAGACGTTGACCAGGGATTTCAGCCGTACGCCAGCCGCGGGCACTGGGTCATGACCGAGTACGGCAACACCTGGGTGTCTGACTATGACTGGGGCTGGGCACCATTCCACTACGGCCGCTGGGCCTATGACGACTATTACGGTTGGCTCTGGGTACCCGGCAACGAGTGGGGACCAGCCTGGGTAGACTGGAGACGCAGTGACGGCTATTATGGCTGGGCGCCCATGGGTCCAAGGATTACCTACGTGATGCCGGCCAGCCGCTGGTGCTTCGTGCCGGTTATGTATATTTCCAGCCCAAGAATCTACCACTATTACGTGCCGCAGACCCGCGTGGTGAACATCTACCACAACACCACCATCATCAACAACTATTATGAGCGCGACCACCGCAAGTACGTGTATGGCCCCCGTACCCAGGACATTGAGCGCGCCACCAATAGAAAAGTGAACGTGTATCGGGTAGACAATGACAGCCGCCCCGGCAGAAACCAGATTGCAGACAACACGGTACGCATTTATCGGCCGGAGGTGAGCAACCGAAGAAGCGAGGCGCCTGCCAGGGTAGAAGCCAGAGACAACCAAAGCCAGGTGAGAACCTCCCGGGAGAGTAACGCTGCCGCTACCACCACCAGAACCGAAAGAAGCACTGCCGGCAGCAGAGCGGCGACTGAGGCGCCTGCCACCCGCAGAAGAGTGAGTACCACAGAGCGCTCTGAGCAACGTACTTCTGAGGCCAGCGGCCCGGAAAGAACCGAGCCTCGGGCGGGAACCGTCAGAGAGCAGCGTTCTTCCAGGGGGCAGACTGCGCCTGACAACACCCAGGCTCCCGTGCGGACCGAGCGCTCACAACCTGCCACCAGAACCAGGGAACAAGCAGCGCCCAGCCCGCGCCAGCGTAGTTCAAACCTGACTCCGGCCCCGGAAGCCGAGCGTAGAACAGAATATGCTCCGCGTAGAACAGAAGCAAGCAGCCAGGCCACGTATGCGCCACCACGCGCACAATCAGCGCCTCAGCCCCAGCCAATTCAGGAGCGGAGCAGGGCCACCTCGGCTCCGCAAAGCAGCCAACCCGTGCAGGGGGCTGCGCAAGAACGTCCGGCTGGTGGGCGTGAAAGAACTTCGTCCCGAAGAAATTAAGGGAGAAGATTGAATGATGATTGAAGAGCCGTCCTTGCAAAGGGATGGCTCTTCGTTTTTAGGCTGATTTCTGGGAAATACGCCAAAAAAGAGCATATTTGAAAAGTAGAGGAATTCAGCTCTTAGCAAATCTTGTATCCACTCTGAAATGATAAAGACTCCGGATTTATAAGAAAACGATCTGTCATGTTGTCTTTACACTACAAGTAGGAAATGGTAGGAGCCGCATCTGAAGGGAAAACAAAACCAATATGAACATAGGCAAGGCCGTCCTTTTTCACCTACTTCCCGGGCTTATTACCATAGTCATCGTGGTTCTGTTGGCCCCGCTGCTCCAGCAACATGGCTGGCATACAGGGCTCTCATTTTTAGCGGCGCTGGTTTTCATCACCATTCCTTTGCATGTGTATTTGCTGCTGAGAGAAGGAAGAAGGATTCATGGGTTTTATACGCTCAGGGGTGTGAACCTGTACCACCAACCCATGCCGGCATGGCAGTACTTTCTGTTCTTTATGGCCTTGGTTGCCTGGGCCTTCGGGCTGTTGTTTCTGTTGGCGCCTGTAAAGGAGTTTCTGCTGGAGCAGGTGTTTTATTGGCTTCCGGCATACCTGAAAGGCAGTGATCAGGTGGCATCTCTCAGCTACAGGGCCATGCTGTTGTTTCTGGTGTTGCAGATTTTGGTAGATGGTCTACTTATACCGGTGGTAGAAGAGTACTACTTTAAAGGCTACCTGCTGGCCAGAATGACTTCTTTGGGAATAGTTGCGCCGTTATTATCTGCGGCGCTGTTTGCCTTCGCGCATTTTTGGCAGCCCTACAATTACCCGCTTATCTTCCTGATTCAGCTCCCGCTCACGTATCTGGTCTGGTACAAGAAGAACCTGTATTTGGGAGTGTACCTGCATGTTTTCGGGAACCTGTTCGGAGCCCTTTTAAGCTTGATAGGATTTCTAAGTGCTTCTTAACCATTTTGTTGTCAAGAATACACTGGCTGCATTTTACCCTTCTTCAAGCCTTGGCAAGCTAGGCTCATAAGATAGCCCCGTCAAGAACTCAACCTGCCATTGCTTCTCTTGCTAAAATACATTTACCTTAGAGAACCTTAATAAGCAGACAACAAATCCAAAGCCATGAAGACAACCCCAGCGCATGATGCTAAAATAGCCAACATGACCTTTGCCTCGGTGTACCCGCACTACGTGACCAAGGTAGAACGCAAAGGCAGGACCAAAGAAGAACTGCACCAGGTACTTGCGTGGCTGACGGGTTTTGATGAAAACAAACTGCAGGAGCTAATCACAGAAAAAGTGACCTTTGAGGCTTTCTTCCAACAAGCAGCCATTCCTCCCAACGCAACGCTCATTACAGGAACCATTTGCGGCTATAGGATAGAAGAGATCGAAAACCCATTGACCCGGCAGGTGCGGTACCTAGACAAGCTGGTAGATGAACTGGCGAAGGGCAAAAAGTTGGAGAAAATCATACGGCAGTCGTAAGGCATTTCCACTAAACAATGTAAGTATCGTTCCTCCTCAGGATTGTACCTAAGTCTTGAGCTAGGCAACGCTCGTTTTTGGTCTGTTTTCCAGAAAAGAGGCCAAAAACAAACGTCGGCATCCTTTGCAGAAGTCCGGCGTTTGCGGGGTTGGGGGATATGTTTGGGGAGTATAAAATGCTACAGTAAACTCACCAGGGTGAGCATGGTGCCCGCCAGAAAAAGAAGCAGGTAAAAGGCCGTGACCTCGCCGGTGGTAAACTCAGAAGGCGAAGACCGTAAAAGCAGGCTCATCCACTCTCTGGGGGCGTTCATGAAACGGGCTGCTCTTAGGTATAGGTTTATTTGGCAAAAGAATCTCAGTAAAAAAGCCACCACAAAGTTTTCTAAAAAGGCTGAGGTCTTGGGGGGAGACCTCAGCCTATGGGAAAGAGTGTTTCTTCCTAGTGATAAAAGGAACCAGTATCAGCGAAGCTAATAGGGGGCTGGTTCTCTCTGTGTCATTAGGTATGGAACAAATGTAGGGCGCTGCCTCCTTAGAATGAATGAAAGAATATCAGCTTTTGTAACATTGACTAATCCTTGGATTACCTTTTAAAAAAGCCTCCAATTGTATCTGGTAGCTTATATTTGAAAACATTTCAGCCGGGATATGGGCATTTTGTAACATTTTAACTTCGGACTGGCCCAAGGTTAACCATCTTTTTTAAAAAAGAATTTGAGGTATAACGGTGTCTATTGGCTGGCAGGAGCCTGCTCGCGGTATTTTTCCAGCAGGTAGAGGAGCACCAGCGCCAGAAAGTTAACAGTTACAAAAGACCCACCCATTCCAGAGCCCAGGCTTAAGGTAAAGGAAGACAAGGAGAGCTTCGCCTTTAGGAGCCAGTCAGGCACAAACTCTATGCCCAGTCCCACTTTCAGGCCCGCCACATAATTAAACGTCCAGCCGACCATGCCTGCACTAAAAACCTGCAACACCTGGTTCACTAATGATAGGGTAAAGGCACTCCTGCGGGACTTGAACAGCAGAAAACCACACACTACAGAAAAGCTATATAAAAGCGCCCCCAGTAATACCCCCAGCCAGCTAGAAGTCGCGGCATTAAGCATCTGGGAACCCATCTTGAGTAGAAAGAAAAGCCCAACCAGGCCGCCTAGCAATTGATATACTGCCAGAATTAGAACTATGGGCTTGGGCTTGGAGGAAGAAGGATTAGAAAGAAGCATGAAAATGGAGTAAACTGAAAGTTAGAAAAAAGCCCCGGCCACCAGAAGGGCCGGGGCTTTTACCGTTCATGAAAACGGGTAGTGTTATTGGTGATCAAATTCTACGTCGTTGTACTTGTTTTCCAGATCCGCTAAGCCTTTCTTGCCATACGCCAAACGAGTGATCACCACAAACAACACCGGCACAATGAAGATGGCCAGGAACGTAGCCGCCAGCATACCGCCAATCACTACCCAGCCAATGGTTTGCCTGGACACGGCACCAGCGCCAGAAGCCAGTACCAAAGGCACCACGCCCAGAATAAAGGCCAGCGAAGTCATGATGATAGGGCGTAGGCGCAACCGTACGGCATCTAGGGTGGCGGCTATCAGTTCCATGCCATGGTCTACCCGTTCTTTGGCAAACTCCACAATCAAGATGGCATTCTTGGCGGCCAAACCAATCAAGGTAATCATACCAATCTGGGCGTACACATTGTTGTCCAGCTTAGGCAGGAAGGTGAGCGCCAGAATGGCCCCGAACATGCCCAGCGGAATGGCAAACAAAATAGAGAACGGCACGCTCCAGCTTTCATACAAGGCCGCCAGCAAGAGCAGAACCAGTACAATGGACAGCGCGAAAATGTAAAGGGTGCTGTTGCCCGCGGCCAACTCTTCGCGGCTTAGGCCAGAGAAGTCATAGCCATAGCCGGCCGGAAGGGTCTTCGCGGCCACTTCCTCCAGCGCCTGCAAGGCCTGCCCGCTACTGTAGCCCGGCTTGGCGCTCCCCGAAATCTCTACAGACCTGAACAAGTTGTAATGTGAGATCACCGCCGGGTTCTCCACTATTTTAGAACTCACCAAGGCACTCAGCGGCACAGCTTCACCGGCGCGGTTGAGGACGTAGAACTGGTTCAGGCTCTTGATGTCCATGCGGTAGGCGGTGTCTGCCTGGGCTACTACGCGGTAGTTACGACCGTAGCGCGTAAAGTCATTGATGTAGCGGCTGCCCATGTAAGAAGCCATGGTAGAATAAACATCTGTGAGGCTGATGCCCAGTTTCTTCACTTTCTCACGGTCCACTTCTACCTGGTAGCCCGGCGTGCGGGTATTGAAGAAGCTGTAGGCCATGGCAATCTCGGGCCGCTGGTTGGCGGCTCCCAAAAACTGTCCCATCACCTTCTCCAGTTCCTTGATGTCGCCGGCGGTTCGCTGCTGTAATATAAAGCTGAAGCCCCCTGACTGGCCCAGACCCGGAATAGCCGGCGGTGCCACCACAATAATGTTGGCTTCCTTGATGGTGGCAAATTTCTGGTTCAGCTCCGCTATGACGCCTTGCAACTTCATAGATTCGTCCTTGCGTTGGTCCCAAGGGTGCATCTGAATAAAGAACGTCCCGCTGTTCGACTTAAAGGAGAAGTTAATGGCGTTCAAACCCGAGATAGACGTAGAGTTTCTGATGGCTTTCACTTCGCCTAAGATACCGGCCATTCTCTCCAGGATAGCCTGGGTTCTGTTGGCAGAGGATCCTTCTGGAAGTTCTACGGAGATAAATAAGCGTCCTTCATCTTCCGTCGGGATGAAACCGGTTGGTTTCTTAGCAAACAAGCCCACCGTGCCCACATACAAACAGGCTAGTAGAATTAAGGCCAACGGTGCTGCTTTAATGCTTTTGCGCACGCCGGCAGAGTAAGACGCCGTGGTGCGGGCGAACCAGTTATTGAACTTGTAGAAGAATTTGTTCAAGCCTCTGGATTCGCGGTTCACGTTCATGGGCCGTAGCATCATGGAGCAAAGCGCGGGCGTCAAGGTCAAGGCCACAAACGCCGAGATCAACACCGAAATGGCAATAGTAATCGCGAACTGTTGGTACAGCCGGCCCACAATCCCGGGTATAAAGCCCACTGGAATAAACACCGCCGCCAGAATCAAGGCAATGGCAATTACCGGCGCCGTGATGTCTTTCATGGCCTTGCGCGTAGCCTCCTTAGGCGAAAGCCGCTCATGGTCAATGTAATGCTGTACCGCTTCCACCACCACAATCGCGTCATCTACCACAATACCAATGGCCAGCACAAACCCGAAGAGCGTCAACGTGTTAATGGTGAAGCCCAGCGGAATGAAGAAGATGAACGTACCAATGATGGATACCGGAATGGCCAGAATAGGAACCAGCGTCGCGCGCCAGCTTTGCAGGAACAAGAACACCACAATGATTACCAGCACCAAGGCCTCCAGCAAGGTCGTGACCACTTCCTTAATGGACACCTCCACCACCGTCACAGACTCAAACGAGACAATGTAGTCCACATCGGCGGGGAAGGTTTTCTTCATTTCCTGCAAAGCGGCATTGATACCTTCGGCAGTTTCTACGGCGTTGGAGCCCGGGGCTTGGTAGATTAGCATGATGCCGGACGGATTGCCGTTGATGGTGGCCTGACGGCCGTAGTCAAACTGCCCGAACTCCACGCGGGCCACATCTTTCAGATAGACCAAAGAGCCTTCTTCAGGGTTAGTTCTAATGATGACGTTCTCAAACTCCTGCTGGGTGGCCAGACGTCCGCTCACCGTTATGGGGTATTGAAACGCCTGGGTGTTGTACTGCGGCCGAGCCCCCACGGTACCCGCGGCCACCTGCATGTTCTGCTCCTGAATGGCGGCTACCACTTGGTTCGCGCTCAGGTTGTACTGGGCCAACTTGTCTGGTTGTAACCACAAGCGCATGCTAAAGTCCTGGCCAATAGACGTTACGTCACCCACACCTTTCACGCGTAGCAAGGCATCCTTTACGTAGATATTGGTGTAGTTGTCCAGGTACTGGATGTCATGCGTTTTCTTAGGCGAGTAAATGCCCACTACCATCAAGATACTGGGGTTCCGCTTGCGCACGGTCACACCCAGACGGCGTACCTCTTCTGGCAGGCTCGGCTCCGCAACGCTGGCGCGGTTCTGCACATCCAGCGTGGCAATGTTGATGTCCGTGCCTACTTCAAAGGTCACCGTCATGTTCATCTGCCCGGTACTGGTGTTAGTAGAGCTTAGATAGGCCATGCCCGGCGTCCCGTTAATCTGGGTCTCAATGGGGGTGGCTACGGTCTGCTCAATGGTCTGCGCATCTGCCCCGGTGTAGTTCGCCGACACGGAAACCGTAGGCGGCGAAATATCGGGGTACTGGGTGACGGGCAGGTTCAACATGGCCAGGGTACCTACCAGCACGATCACAATAGAGATCACGATGGCGGTAATAGGCCGTCTTATAAATATGTCAGATATCATCTTCTTTCTGAAATGCTTCTATAAACCTTAATTATCTGGCACCGGCGGCCGGGCCTGCGGCTGGCGCGGCACCTACCTGCACTTTGGCTCCCTGACGCAGTTTCTGGATGCCTTCCACCACAATCACATCACCGGCGTTCAAGCCTTCACGGGCCACAATCTTGTCCTGGAAGCGGGTGCCTAGTTGAATGTTCTGCTGCTGTACAGAATCGCCCTGCACTTTGTACACGAAGTACTCGCCCAACTGCTCTGTCACGGCCTTAAACGGAAGCGTAATCTGTTGGCCAATGTCCTGGTTCAAGACGTTCACGCTCACGGTCATGCCAGACACCAGTTGGCGATCTGGGTTAGGGAAGCTCACGCGCACCGTGATGGTACCCGTCTGCGTACCAATGGCCCGATCAATGGCGCTCAGCTTACCTGTATGTGGATAGGTAGAACCGTCAGAGAAGGAAAGCGTGAACAAAGAGTCTGGCTGTTTGCCTTGCTGCAGGCGGTTAAATCTGGGCAGTTCGGTTTCATTGATCACAAAATCAACGGCCGTGGGGCCATCTGAAGAAATAGTGTTCAACAGCGTCTGCCCCGGACTTACCTGGGAGCCTACCCGCACCTGTGAGATGCCGATGGTACCAGAGAACGGCGCGTTGATGATGGAATAGCCCAGGTCTGTAGCGGCGCTGGCCACCTGAGAGCGGGCCACGGCCACTTGGGCACGGGCAGTCTCCACGTCGGCGCGGGCGTAGTCTACGCGCTGGCGGGCAATGGCGTCCTGCTTGGCCAGGTTCTCATAGCGCTCCAGGTCTTTCTGCACGCGGTTGAGGTTGGCCTGTGCGCTGCGTACTTGGGCCTGGGCCTGGTTATAGGCTGCTTGGTACTTGGTACGGTCAATCTCATACAGTTTCTGGCCTTTGGTCACGCGCTGGCCATCTTTTACAAATATCTGGGTAATGTAGCCGCTTACCTGCGGGCGTAGTTCCACTTCACTCAACGGTACTACCGTGCCCGGATAGGTGTCAGTGCCCACCACGCGTTCCTGCATGACGGTATAGGTATTCACGGGTACCGGGCCGCCCATCATGGCGCCTTGCGGAGCTCCTTCTTTGTTGCCGCAAGAATAAAGCAGGGCAGAGGCGAAGAAGGCTAAGGCCAGGGGAGAAAGATTTCTTTTCATATAGGTTGGTTTCGGCTTATTCATTGACAGCAATGGTGCCCAGGGCACGTTGAACATCTAGTTTACTGGCCAGTACATTGTACAAGGCGTTATAATAATTGAGTTGCGCGGTGCGCAAATCGGTCTCGGCCACAATCAGGTCCAGGTAGGTTTTAATGCCTTCGTTGTATTGCAGCTTAAGCACGTTGTACACCTCTTCCGCCAGCTTCACGTTCTCTTGCAAGATGAGCCAGTCCTGGTAATCGCTTTTGTAATTGGCCAGGGCGCGCTGGTACTCTGTGTTAATGCGGCGCTGAAGGTTGGTCAGCTCCAGATCCAGGCTCTGGGCTTGCAGCTCAGAGATGCGCACGTTCTGCAACCTTCTTCCCCCCTGAAAAATAGGAATACCCACCTGCAAACCCACCGCCGAGGTTGGGTAAGACTGACGGTACAAATCTGAGAAGCTGGAGCTGAAGAAGGTGGGGTTGTAGTTAACGAACGCCGACGCCGTAGGCAAAAAACCCCATCTGTAATAGCGCGTGTTCAGGCCCTGGATCTGGCGTTGGGTTTGGATCTGTTGGTATTCTACGCGGTTGGCAAATGCTACTTGCTGCGTGGTGTCCAGGTAGATGTTCTGCTGCATCTGCTGGTAGTCATAGGCCAACGTAAGCGGCTGGCCCATGGGCAAGCCCATAAGTTCCTGCAACACGGCGGTGCTTGCCTTGATGGCTTCCTGCGTTCTTTTGCGGTCTGCCCTAATGCTGTTCAAGGTGATGCTGGCGCGTTGATAATCGGTTTTGTCTACCAGGCCCTGCTCATACTGGGCGCGGGCATCACGGTACTGCTTTTCCTGGCGCTGGATGTTCTCTTCCAGAATGCGCAGCTGTTCCTGGCTGAGCAAAATGTTATAGAAAGCCTTGCTCACCTCTACCACCGTGTTGATTTTGGTGGCCTTGGTGATCTGGTCCAAAGCCAGGCGGGTAAAGCGCGCCGCCCGTGAGGCCAGCAACAGGTCATTGCTGTACAGCGTCTGGTTTGCCTGGAAATTGATGTTGGAATTGTATTTCTGCCCGATGGTGATCACCTGGTCCCCGAACACGCTCTGCTGGCGTTTGATGTTGTGGGTTAGGGCATAATTAGCCGATACCTGGGGCAGCCAACCCGAAAGCTGTGCCCTGATTTGGCTTTCACCTATTTCTTCGTCTAGCTGTGCCTGTTGCACCTGCGTCTGGTTTTTGAGGGCATATTCTACGCACTCCTGCAACGTTAGCCGTTGGGCAGTGCTGTCCTGGGTCATCTGGGCCGTCGCGGCAGAGGGAGCCAACAGGCAGCTCAGCAGCAAAGTCCCCAGATAAAATGTTTTTTTCATATGTACGGGTAAAGGGTATTCAATAAATGCTTGGTTAAAAGATGATTAGAGTTTACGAATGCCGTCCCAATTCATCTGTGCCAATTGGGTGAATTCTTTCTCAGAAAGATGCGCCTTGCCGGTAATGTGTACCTTGGCGGCCGTCATGATGCTGCTATGAATCATCATGGCCATGAGCTTGGGCGGCATGTCCCGCAGGATGCCATGCTGGTTGCCCAGCTCTATAAACTCCTTGATCTCGTTCTGGTAATGGTCGCTTTGCTGGGTGCAGCGAGGGTAGAAGGGCGAGTTCACAAACTGCTCCAGAAAGAACAATACCTCTGGGTGGTCAATGTAGAACTGGCAGCGGTTGATCCAGCGTAGAAAGAAGCTTTCCTCAAAGTCCATTTCGGGATGAAGGCCCTGCTGCAGGGTGAGCTGCATCTGGCGCTGCGTGTACGCGAACAACTCCAGAATTAGCGTGTCCTTGCTGTCAAAATAATGGTAGATGGTGCCCGCCGCCACGCCGGCCTCCTTGGCTACAAGGCTCATGGGCGTACCATGAAACCCGTTCTGCTGAATCAGCTTGAGGGTACTCTCCAGAATCGCCTTTTTCTTCTCTGCAATATTCTCCGCCACCTGTTTTTTGCTTCTATTGAACGTTCATTCGGGAGGCAAAGTAAGGGCTAATTAAAAGGAGAGACTAATTGAATTTACCTTTGAAAGAATAGAAATTATTTATGAAGGATAAATTTAGGGCGGTAACTGCTTGAAAGTAAGAAAGTTGGAGAATAAGGCCGATGGGTGGTTACTTATAGGAAACCCTGGCGTGCGTAACCCTTCGTTTTTGGGCTGTTTTGGTGAAAACAGGCCAAAAACTAAGGCCTCACTTTGCCTGTTGCGCCAAGATGTGCTGGATGATTTTGGGGGCGTGGTCCCGGGAGTTTTCAATGAACCACAGGTGGGTGTCCATGCCGCCGCAGACCACGCCCGCCAGGTAGAGGCCCGGCTGATTGGTTTCCATGGTGGTGGGATTGTGTTGAGGGTACAGCTTGTCATCTTCAGATAATTGCACACCGAACTTGCGCAACAGGTCAAAATTAGGTTTGTAACCCGTTAGGGCCAGCACGAAATCATTGGCAAGGGTCACAAGTCCCTCGGGCGTGAGAATGTCTACTTCGCCTAGTCTGATGGCCGTGATGCTGGCGTTGAAATACGCCGTGATGCTGCCCTCTGCAATGCGGTTTTCAATGTCTGGGCGCACCCAGTACTTCACGCGCCGGCCAATCTCGGGACCGCGCACTACCATGGTCACCTGGGCACCCTTGCGGTAGGTTTCCAGCGCCGCATCTACTGATGAGTTGCTGGCGCCCACCACCACTACCTTTTGCAAGGCGTAGTAATGCGGGTCTTTGTAGTAATGCGTCACGTGGGGCAGGTCTTCACCGGGAATGTCCATGAGCGCGGGCAGGTCATAAAAACCCGTGGAGACAATCACGTTGCGGGCTTGATAGGTGCCTTTGGATGTCTGCACCTGAAACTTCTCCTCCTGTTTTTCTACGTGTTGCACCTCTTCAAACAAATGAACGTCCAGGTTGAATTTGAGGGCGACGCGGCGGTAGTATTCCAGGGCTTCGGCACGGCGCGGTTTGGGGTTGTCTGAGATGAAGGGCACGCCGCCAATCTCCAACTTCTCTGAAGTAGAGAAAAAGGTCATGGTCTGCGGGTAGTTGTAGAGCGAGTTCACCAGGCAGCCTTTCTCCAGAATCAGGTAAGACAGCCCCGCCTGCTGGGCCTCAATGCCACAGGCCAACCCAATGGGCCCGCCACCAATAATCACCACGTCATACAAAGTCTCTGCTGCTGTCATGTTGCAAATCTAGGAAAGCCTGAAAGAATCTCCGGCAGATAAGGAGGGAGCCTCGTTTTTGGACTGTTTTCTGGAAAAGAGGCTAAAAACGGACTGCCGCCTTCAAAAGTCCGTGCTAAAAGTTGCAGGCAAATTCTCTTTACGTTGGTTTTGCGGCGCAAGATAAACCGGGCAAACCGCCAGATTGGCAATTCTGCGCTTACCTTTGTCTCTGAGTCTCGTTAGAGGACATTGCCTTGTGCGCTCTATCTGGGACTAAACCAGCGAGAGCACCTGAGTGTTTTGAGATAGAATACGTCATGCCCAGACACCGCTACCTGCAGGAACTGCACTACTTCTTTTTCAGTCAGAACTTCTCTGATGGCATCAAGACCACCATAGGCGTGCTGCTGCCCAGTTTGGTGGCGGCGTACTATGGGCAAATGTCCATGGGTTTCTCCCTGTCTTTGGGGGCCATCTGTGTGAGTCTGGCAGATTCGCCGGGGCCGGTGGCCCATAAGCGCAACGGCATGTTGGTGAGCATGGTGCTGGGAGCGGTGGTAGGCCTCTTGACGGGGTATGCCCGGCCGTACGTGATGTTGCTGGGGCTGGAGATTCTGGTCCTCAGTTTTGTCTGCTCCATGTTTTTGGTATACGGCATGCGGGCCTCGTTCATTGGGCTGGCAGCCTTGCTGGTCATGATTCTAACGCTGGCGCATCCCTTAGAGCCTAGCCAGGTGCCTACCTACAGCCTTCTCATTTTGGCGGGCGGCATCTGGTACGCGGTGCTGAGTTTATTCTCGGCCCAGATCATGCCCTACCGCCAGACCCAGCAGAACCTAGCCGACGGCATACGCGAGGTAGCCAAGTTCCTGCGGATCAAAGCCGAGTTCTACAACCCATCCTCAGACCTGGAGGAGCAGTACCGCAAGCTGGTCACGCAACAGGTGGTGGTCAATGAGAAGCAGGACACCGTGCGCGAAATGCTCTTCAAAAGCCGGCTGGTGGTCAAAGATTCTACCCGCACCGGCCGCACGCTGTTCATGATATTTGTGGACATGGTGGACCTGTATGAGCAGATCACCGCCATTCACTATGACTACACCGCCCTGCGCACCAAATTCGCCTCTTCTGGTGTATTGGCCAGGATTGTGGCCCTCATTCAAGAATACGCGCAGGAACTGGAGCAGATAGCCAAGGCCGTGCAGGTAAACCAGCAGTACACCGGCACCCGCGAAGACCTGGCCCAAAAACTGGAGAAATTGCAGCAGGCCATTGACCAGGTAGAACAACAGCACCCCGATGTGCAGACGCTGGTGCTAAGAAAAATCTTCGTGAATTTTAAGGTGATGGCCGAGCGGGTGCAGAGCGTGCAGACCTACCTGCGGGAAGGCGCCGTGCAGGATAAGGAGTTTGCCCCAACCGTACATTATGCCCCCTTCATTCAACACCAGAACCTGGATCCGCAGATCTTTCTCAACAACCTGACGCTGCAATCGTCGGTGTTCAGGTTCTCATTCAGGATGGCGGTGGTGAGTCTCGTGGCTTTTGTCTTGACCAAGCTCTTTCCGTACGGGCAGCATAGCTACTGGGTCTTGCTCACGGTGGTTTTCATTTTAAAGCCGGGCTTCAGCCTGACCAAGCAGCGCAACTACCAACGTTTGCTGGGGACGCTGGTGGGCAGTTTTGTGGGTATTCTGGTACTGTGGTTAGTGGAAGATGCCACGCTGCGGTTTCTCTTGCTGGTGTTTTTCATGGTGGGCACCTACAGCGTGCAACGCATCAACTACGTCTGGAGCGTGCTGTTCATGACGCCCTTTGTGCTGCTGGTGTTCAGTTTTCTGGGCAGTTCTGGTTTGGCGGTGGTGCAGGAGCGGGTACTGGATACGTTGGTGGGCTGCGGCATTGCGTTTCTGGCCAGCTACCTCATTTTCCCTAACTGGGAAGCCAAGCAGATGAAGACCTTTCTGAGCGCGGCCTTGCAGGCCAACCTGGGCTACCTGCAGATGTTATCCAAGACCAGCGTCTCAGAACTGGAGTACAAGCTGGCCCGCAAAGACGTGTATGTGAGCTCGGCTAACCTGTCAGCGGCGTTCCAACGCATGGCCTCTGAGCCCAAGAACAAGCAGCGCAAAAAGCAGGAAATGTATGAACTGGTGGTGCTCAACCACATACTGTCTTCGTTTATTGCCACCATGGCTCGGGCCGCTTGTTTGACCAGACACAGTTGCTGCCAGAAGAGTACCGGAAAATTGTAAGAAAGGCCTCACATGCCTTGCAAAGCGCTCTGAAAACCCTGGGCACCGATCCCCCGGTTATTTCAGAAGAGGCCACGATATCTGCTGTTCCAGAACCTGAAACTCCTCTGACTACTACCGGCCCTAATGATGCTTTGCTACAGGAACAACTCCAGTTCCTGAACAAAGTCTGCCATGACATCGCCAAAATCACGCAAGCCATTCACATGTAGTTTTGCAAAATCAGCCTGCATCGTTTTTAGCCCAATTTCCTGAAAAACAGCCAAAAACGAGATAGCTGGTTGCAGCCGTCAAAACCAATTCATATATATGTAGGTACAATGATTGTACGTATCGGGATTTAACTATACCCTCTTGGGCACGTATAAAAATTGCACGAAAC